>VGXG01000017.1 GCA_016873395.1 Nitrospira sp.
CATCCAGCTTGAAAGGTTTGATAATCGCCTCGATCAATTTCATAACGCCTCCAGAGCAAATGACTGATAGCGTAAGGGAAAAGAGCATATGGCGTATAGCGTATGGTCAGATCCGGTCATGCTATAAGCTATAAGCCATTAGCTCTTCTCTTAAGAATACGCTCTCTCGTTGTGCTGGCTGAGATCCAGACCGGTCACTTCCTCGTCAGGATTCACCCGCAATCCGATGAGACCGTCCACGACTTTCAGGATCACGTAGCTGCCGACGAAGGAGAACAGCGCCACGGCAAAGACCGTCATGGCCTGGATGCCGAACTGGGCGGGATGGCCGGAAAACAGCCCATCCCCCCCCGCGACATTCACGGCCTTGGAGGCCAGCAATCCGGTCACTAGCATCCCGATGGTTCCGCCGACGGCATGGATCCCGACGACATCGAGGGCGTCATCATAGCCCATCTTCCCCTTCCAAACAATGGCGCTGTAGCAGAGCGCACCGCCGGCCAGACCGAATAGGATCGCCTCGATCGGCTCGATGTAGCCGGCCCCGGCCGTGACTGTCGCCATCCCGGCTACCGCGCCGGTGGCCACGCCCAAGAGGGTCGGCTTGCCCCGGTGCATCCACTCCACCACCATCCAAGTCAGAGCCGAGGTCGCCGCGGCAATGTGGGTGGCGACGATGGCCCCGATCGCAATGGCATTCGCTCCCCTGGCGCTTCCTCCATTGAAACCGAACCAGCCGAACCACAACAGTCCCGTGCCGAGCAGGGTGAGGGAAAGGTTGTGGGGGGCCATGTACTCGGTCTGATAGCCGCGCCGACGGCCCAGTGCAAGGGCACAGGCCAGGCTCGCCGCTCCGGAACTGATATGCACAACCGAGCCTCCCGCAAAATCCAGCGCGCCCATTTTGCCGAGCCAGCCCCCGCCCCAGACCCAATGGGCCAGCGGACTATAAATGAAGATGGACCAGAGGGCGACAAACAGCAGCAAGGCACTGAAACGAATGCGCTCGGCAAAGGCCCCGGCGATCAAGGCAGGCGTGAACGCGGCAAACATGAGCTGAAAGAGCATAAAGGCCTCGTGCGGAATCGTCGGCCCGTACTTGGGATGTGGTTCGATTCCGACCCCGCTCAACCCGACCCAATCCAGCCCTCCGATCACGCCTCCTTTATCCGGACCGAACGTCAGGCTGTACCCGAACAAGACCCAGATGACGCTGACAAGACAGAGGATAACGAAGCTGTGCATCATCGTTCCCAGAACATTCTTGCTCCGCACCTGCCCCCCGTAAAAGAGCGCCAAGCCCGGCACGACCATGGCCAGCACCAGGGCCGTCGAGGCCAGGACCCAGGCCGTATCCCCGCTTTCGATCTTCGACAGATCCGGCGGAGAAGGCACGTCCTGGGCCCAGGCCCCACTCGACCAGAGCGCCAGGCCTAGAACAGCCCAGATCACCGCTGAGAGGACCCGGACTCCGTTGTCTATTGGTCTTGTCACAAGCCCCTCCATACCAACCTTCGGTTGAACCGCCTGCTTCGATCACATGCAGGCGGAGAGGCTTTTTGCCTCCAGTGAATACCACCCGCGCTTGCGTGAACCGCCCGGGTACCCGTTGCTCTTGAATGCAACGGGTGATGATCTCATGGGAGCGGAGAGGTTTTTTGCCTCCAGTAAATATCTGTCAAGCTTGCTTGAGCCAGGCACTTCATCACCCGTCGCAGACGAAGAAGCAACGGGTACCCGATGTGCCGGGAGAAGTTTTTTGTCTACGACTTCCCCTCAACTGCTAGAGGTTGCAGTACCCATTCGTGATGGGCATCCGGCGATCCTTCCCAAAAGCCCGGTGCGTGATCTTGATCCCGATCGGTGCCTGGCGCCGCTTGTACTCGCTGCCATCCACCATCGCGATAACCCTGGTCACCGTTTCCTGCTCAAACCCCATCTCTACGATTTCCTCAGGGGCCCGCTCTTCCTCCACATAGGCTTTCAGGATCGGGTCCAGCACCGGGTAGGGCGGCAGGCTATCCTCGTCCTTCTGGTCGGGTTTGAGCTCGGCTGTCGGAGGCCGCTCCAGGACCCGCTTGGGAATAACGGGGGTCTCGCCCCTGCGATTCCGTAGACGTGCCAGGTCATAGACCATGGTCTTGGGGACATCCTTGATCACGGCGAACCCGCCCGCCATGTCGCCATAGAGGGTGGCGTAGCCCACGCTCATCTCGCTTTTGTTGCCGGTGGTCAACACCAGGTGCCCGAACTTGTTCGACAAGGCCATCAAGAAATTCCCGCGGATCCGAGCCTGGAGATTTTCCTCGGTGGCGTCGGCCGGACGGCCTTGAAAAGAGGGAACCATCGCACGTCTGTAACAATCGAACGTCTCCGTGATCGGAATCGTCCGCAGCGGAATCTTGAGGCGCCCGACCAGCTCCATGACGTCTTCGTGACTTTCCCGCGAGGTGTAGGGAGACGGCATGAAGACTCCCAGAACATTGGCGGGCCCCAGCGCATCCACCGCAACCACCGCAGTCAGCGCCGAATCGACCCCGCCGCTCAGCCCGATCACCACCTGCTTGAACCGGTTCTTCCTCACATAATCGCGCACGCCAAGGACCAACGCCTGGTACACCTCTGCTAGCGGATCCAACAGCGCCGCTTGGCTGGGCACGGCACGAGCCCGGGCCTTGGGTCGGTAGGAATCTGATATCACCACCCGGTCAGCCAGGGTCGCTCTCTTGCCGCCCAGCCATTTTTTTCGCCCCTGCGCCACCCTTGCCCGGACCACCGCGTCCATGTTCAGGTCGGCGACCAGGAGGTCCTCTTCAAACGCCCTGCCTCTGGCGATGACCTCTCCGCTCTGGTCCAGAATCAGGCTGTTCCCGTCAAAGACCAGTTCGTCTTGCCCCCCGACCGTATTGGTGTAGGACAGGATCACGCCGTTTTCCCTTGCCCTGGTAGCCAACATCTGCTCCCTCAAGCGGCTCTTGCCGACGTGAAAGGGAGAGGCATTGATATTGACGATCACTTCCGCACCAGCGGCTGCCTGTACCCGGCTGGGTCCCTCCGGAAACCAAATATCTTCGCAGATGTTGACCCCCAGCACCGTCCCGTTGAGCAGGATGACCGGTATCCGGCAGCCGGGATGGAAGTAACGGCTCTCATCGAAGACTCCATAGTTCGGCAAGTACCGCTTGCTATACGACACGGCCAACCGACGATCGGCCATGATCGCCGACGCATTGTAGAGTTCATGCCGGCCCGCCGGTACGACCATCGGACGGCTCGACTTCGGATGAGCTTCTTCCCCTTCCGCGACGTATCCGACCACGGCCGCGATTCCACGGCATTCCTCCATGATCTCGGCAAGAGCCCGGCGCTGATCCTTCAGGAAGCGCGGTTTGAGGAGGAGGTCCTCCGGCGGATAGCCAGTGACGGCCAGCTCCGGGAAGGCCGCCAGATCGGCCTTGGCCTTGCGAGCCTCTTTCAGCCAGGCGATGATGCGCCTGGCATTCCCGTCTAGGTCGCCGACGGTCGGGTTCATCTGGACCATCGCCAGACGGAACCAGCGCACCCCTGTCTGTCCTCCGGCTCTCTTCATCACATGAGCGCTTGCATGACAAAAAAAAACGCCCTCTGCCCCACTCACTCAACGGGGCGGAGGACGTCATCGTCCACGGTACTTCCTGACGGGAAACGTCGTTGTCTCCCTTCGACGAACTGTGCAGTGTTTATATCATCGCCTCGGCAACCCTGTCAAGATTTTTTTAGGTCGGCCTGTCGTTCGATCCCCAGCGCCAGAATGACGGCTTCCGCGATCTCGCGCATGGATTTGCGCGTGTCCATGCTCTGGCGCTGCATGAGACGAAAAGCTTCATCTTCCGAGATTCCCTTGGCCTGCATCAGGCTGCCTTTGGCCCGCTCGACCAGCTTGCGCACTTCGAGCGCCTCTTGCATCTCAAAGGACTTCTCCACCAGCTTGGTGTTTTCAATGGCGATGGCCGCCTGGTTGGCGATGGCCTGCAACACCTTGATTTCCTCCGCCGTAAACGCATGCGGGACGGAAGTGTAGCTGTTGATCACCCCGACGGCCCGATCCCGGATCAGCATCGGCACCGACAACAGCGAGCAGAGGCCTTCCTTCTTGGCCATCTCCGGGTACATATAGTCGTGCTCGCGCGTAACGTCTGGCACAATGATGGGACGGCGTTCTCGCACGGCTCGGCCGCTGATGCTTTGCCCCAGCTTCAGGCTCGGCTTCCGGCGGTATTGCTCACTCAGACTCTGCGTCGCCATGATGCGCAGCTCGCTGGCCTGCGGATCGAGCAACATGATGGAGCAGATTTTGGAGTTCATCATCTGGGCAGTCATGGTCACGATCAGCTGCAGGACATCCTCGATCAGCCGGTTGGAGGCGACGGTCTCCGAGACCTGCGACAAGGTCTCCACTTGCAGCGCCTTGCGTTTCATCTCATCGTAGAGCCGGGCGTTCTCGATTGCCCCACTCACTTGGTTAGCGATCGTGGAGAGCAGCGCCAGCTCGTCCGGCCGGTACTTCCGCGGCCGCTTGTGCTGCACGTTGATGACCCCCACCGCTTCCTTCTTGGCCATGATCGGCACCGAGACGAACGCTTGGTAGCGGTCTTCGGGCAGGTTATGGAAAAACTTGAACCGAGGATCGTCGTTCGCATTACTGGGAATCACCACGCGGGTGCGCTCGCGTGCCACCCAGCCGGTGATGCCTTCCCCCAGTCCGATCGTGATCCGGCCGATCAGCCTGGGGTGCGGGTTTTTGGACGCCCGCAGGATGAGTTCTTCGCGGCTTTCCGAGAGCAGGTAGAGCAGGCAGGCGTCCGCCTTGGTCGCCTCAACCACGACGTCGACAATGTGCTTGAGCACCGCTTCCAGGTCCAACGTGCTGCTGATGGACTCGCTGATCCGATGCAGCACGTCCACCTCGCGCATTTTCTCGCGCAAGGCCTGCTGGAGCTGGACCACGGACTGATGACGTCTGAGCTCCATAACCTATTAACCTATTGGTCTTTCCCCTTGCCCCTACCCCTGCCCCGTCGAACCGCGGCCAATGCGGCTTGCCCCCTCTGGTCCCTTCAGGCCCATGAACCACCGCTTGACCTGCCCCTGCTCGAGGGGAACGATCACCACCTGCCCGACCCGCTTAGGCAGGACGCAATGGAGACGCCCCTGCACCACCTTTTTATCGTGCTGCATCGCGCCCCAGAGCTCGGTGAACCGCACCGGCGGGAGAGTATGGGGGAGCCCGGCCCGGCGGACCAGCTCGCGCTGGCGGACAACCACCTCCGCCGGACAGAGCCCCAAGGACCTGGCCAGATCCGCCTCTTGCACCATGCCGATCGCGACTGCTTCCCCGTGGATCAGCTTTCGGTACCGCCCCAGTGATTCCAGCGCATGGCCGATGGTATGTCCGTAGTTGAGAACCCGCCGCCGGTCCGACTCCCGCTCGTCTTCCTCAACCACCGACGCCTTGATCTGACAGGACCGGGCAATCACATGCGCGACCGGCTCCGGCTGCATCTTGCGCAGATCGTCCACCCGCCCTTCCAGGTAGGCGAAGAAGGCTTCGTCCTCGATCATCCCGTATTTGATCACTTCGGCCAGGCCAGCAACCCATTCACGGGTCGGGAGAGTGCTCAGCGTGTCCGGATCGACGAAGACCACCCGCGGCTGATGGAACGCTCCGATCAGGTTTTTGCCCAGCGGATGGTTGACGCCGGTTTTGCCTCCAACGCTCGAATCCACCTGCGCAACCAGCGTCGTCGGCACTTGGACGAAGGGAATTCCGCGGGCAAGGATCGAGGCTACAAACCCGGCCAGGTCCCCGACCACCCCGCCGCCCAAAGCCAGCACAAGCGATCCCCGTTCGAAGCATTCGCGCACCAGTTCGTCCAGGATCCGGCCGACCCAACGAAGCGACTTGGCCCGCTCTCCCTCCGGAACCAGGATGGTCTTGGCCTGATAGCCGGCGGACCGGAGTGAACGGAGGACAGTCGGCCCGTAAAGCCGACCCACGACCTGGTTTGTAACCACCGCCACCTTGCCGGCCAGGCCCAGCCGTTTGAGGCGTGGACCCACTTCCCCAAGCAACCCGGCCTTGATCAGGATGTCGTAGCTCCTCTCCCCCAGCGAGACGGTCACACATCGCTCCACCGACGCATGCGGCTCCGTTTTCACCATCACAGATCTCCGGTCTTCACCACGCTCATCATGAAGGGCCTGGCACAGGCCGGCCGTGCGCCGACGGCTCATGGGATACCTGCGCCCTGCGGCCACGACCCCAACCAGATCGTTCGAGAGAAGCGGCCCTAGAAAGGGCAACCGACGAGGTAGAACGGCAGGGATGGTAACACAGCGGGCCTGAAACTAAAAGGCTTTCACGTAGGCCTGGTAGGCGTTAAAGTTGCGCTTCATTTCTTCCACGCTGTCGCCTCCGAACTTCTCGATCATGGCATTGGCCATTTCAAAGGCAATCACCGCCTCCCCGACGACGCCGGCCGCCGGGACCGTGCAGATGTCCGACCGTTCGACCGTCGCATCGAAGGGTTCCTTGGTCTGGATGTCCACGCTCTTCTTAGGGCTGTAGAGGGTGGAGATGGGTTTCATCGCCACCCGCAGCACGACGGGCTCACCGTTGGTGATGCCGCCTTCTAAGCCCCCCGCATTGTTGGTCTTGCGGATGAATCGGTGGCCGTCCGATTCGTAATAGATGTCGTCGTGCACCTCGGACCCGAACCGGCGCGCCGCTTCGAACCCCATCCCGATCTCCACGCCCTTCATCGCCTGGATGCTCATGGCCGCCATGGCCAGCCTGGCACCCAGCCGTCGATCCCACTGCGCGTAGCTTCCCAGGCCGATTGGAGGGTTGGTCACAACGACCTCGAACACTCCCCCCAGCGTATCCCCCTTGTGTTTGGCCAGCCGTATCTGCTCGATCATTCGGGCACCGGCCTCAGGGTCGGGAGACCGAACGTCGGAGGTCTCGGCCCGCTCATAGGCTTCCAGCGGATCGTCGCACCGCTTGGCTACGACGCCCCCGATCTCAGTCGTGTAGCTGATGACCCTCATGCCGAACTGGGCCAAGAGTTCCTTGGCGACTCCCCCGACGGCCACGCGGATGGCGGTTTCGCGGGCGCTGGCCTTTTCCAGCACGTTGCGGATGTCACGGTGGCCGTACTTGATGGCCCCAACCAAATCTGCATGACCCGGGCGGGGACGGGTCACGACCTTTTCCGGAGGAACCGGTCCCGGCTCCACCGCCATCACGTCCCGCCAGTTTTCCCAGTCCTTGTTGGCGATCATCAGCCCGACCGGGTTGCCCAGCGTGATCCCCTTGCGAACGCCGCAGGCGAATTCCACCCGGTCCTCCTCGACCCTCATCCGGCCGCCTCGTCCGTAACCCTTCTGGCGCCTGGCCAGATCCTGGTTCACATGGTCAACCCGCAAGGGAAGCCCCGCCGGCACCCCTTCCAGGACGGCCAAGAGATACTTGCCGTGGGACTCGCCTCCGTTCAGATACCGTAGCATGGTGGATTTCCAGGGATCAGCTTTTCACGATGATGGGGGTCAGGAAGATCAGGAGTTCTTTCTTCGAAACGTTCTCGGTTTTGCTCTTGAACAACCAGCCGATCACGGGCAGGCGCGAGAAGAACGGAATCCCGATCACCGTGTTGCTTTGGGCGTCTTCGAGAATCCCTCCAATCACCATAGTCTCCCCGTCGCGCATCTTGAGCAGCTGTTTCAGAGAAGCGAACATCTTCGGCGCCTCGAGTCAGAGCACTCCGCTGCGGGACTTAATGGTCTGCTTGATTTCCTGGATGTTCTGCGCCGTATACACACGCCAGTTGCGCCAATCACGCGGCGGCCCCGATATTAGCCCCTCACGCTCCCACCGAAACAACGTGGCGCGCGAAACATCAAATAGTTTGCAGACTTCGACGGTCTTATACCGCTTCTTTGAGTTACCTTCTAAGTTTGGCATACCCCGCCCCTGTTTCAAAACGAAAAGCCCTCCCCATCTTGTAGCAGGTAAGTATAGTCAATATATTATCCTTGTCAAGCAAACTAGCTTGATTGTACAAGCAGACAGGTGTCCTGAACAAGAAACCGAGAAGGAGAATATCCCCTGGAGAATCGCCGCCCTGGCAGCCGGTCAGGTCCTGTGCAGGTCGCGATGACGAAGGGTCATCTCTCGGCCGGATTTGGCAAATGCGTCGCGCAAATGCATGGCGATGGCAACAGAACGATGGCGCCCGCCCGTGCAGCCGATGGCGATGGTGAGGTAACTGCGCCGCTCGCGTTCATACAGGGGAAGCAGGAAATCGAGCAAGGTTTCAAGGCGTGCGAGAAAGGGCTGGGTATCCGGATCCCCCATCACATGCGCTTGCACACGGGGATCCTCTCCGGTCAGCGATTTGAGCTCTTCCACAAAATTCGGATTTCGCAGAAACCGCACATCAAACAGCAAGTCCGCCTCATAAGGAACGCCGAACTTAAACCCGAAGGTCAGCAGAGACACCGTCATGAGGTGCCTGGCATCCGACTGCCGATAGTCCCGCGCCAACAGGTCTTTGAGCTCATGAACCGTGAGGTCCGACGTGTCGACGATGCGGTCCGCCCGCCGCCTGAGGTCGAGCAGGCGCGCGCGCTCGATCCGCACTCCCTCCAACACAGGGGATTGAGGAAGCAGCGGGTGAGGGCGACGTGACTCGGAGAAACGCCGAACGAGCACATCGTCCCGCGCTTCCAAAAACAGCAGTTCGACGGAATGGCCGAGAGATTTCAAGCGGTCGAGGTTGTCATATAAATCCGCGAAAAATCCCCGCTCCCGGATATCGATACCTAATGCGATGTTGTGGACCTCCCCTCCCTGCTGCAGACAGAGTTCGGCGAACTTGGGAAGCAAGGGCAGGGGCAGATTGTCCACACAATAAAATCCCAGATCCTCGAGGCATTTAATCGCATGGGTTTTCCCCGAGCCGGAGAGACCGCTGACGATGACCAAGTGGAGCGCCTGCATCTATAGTTCATCGCCCCGGTTGAGGATCGATCAGTTCAAGGGCGCCGTCGTCCATGCGCCGCAAAACTTGTAGCCGGTTAGACAAGGCATCGACAAACACCATGGTCGCCGACGACTGCTCACCGAGATGTTCGACGGCTTCGGCCAGCGTCAGGTGGTACAGGGAAGGCCGCACGACTTTGATGTCAACTGGTTTTGCGGCAGCTTCGCGCTCCGTCGATGACGGACTAGAAACAGCCGAGCGCGACGGTTTGTGGCTGACCAGCTTCTCCTTGCGCTTCCTCACCTGGCTGCTAATCTTGTCGACCAACTGATCGATCGAGGCATAGAGGTCCTTGGTGGAGGTCTTCGCTTGAATAACCGTTCCGTTGAGGCTCACGATCACTTCAGACGTATGCCGATACTTCTCGACCCCCAACACGACCTGGACTGCTCCAAGTTTAGGCCCATATCGCGCAAGCCGCTTCATGCGCGTCTCGATGTACCGCCGCAAGGCAGCGGTCACTTCCACGTGCCGACCTGTGATCATCACCTGCATCAAGTGCCCTCTCGGTTGTGCAAGGAAGTCGCCTTTCGGGAGAATCCCGAGGGTTAAAAGAACCGTTTGCGCTGGCTGGCGGATGGAATGTTCTCTTCGGTTCGGTACTTGGCCACCGTGCGGCGGGCGATCAGGATGTTGTTCGCACGGAGCCGCGCTGCAATCTCCTGATCCTTGAGCGGATGCTGGGCATCTTCTTGCGCCACCATACGGCGGATCATGTCACGGACCGTGATGGAAGAGAGCATGTCTTCGGTTTGGTCCGATCGCTGGATGCCGGCGTTGAAAAAGAACTTCAGCTCGAACATTCCTTGCGGGCAGTAGACATATTTGTTGGCGGTGACCCGGCTGATCGTGGATTCATGCATGCCGATATCTTCCGCGACCTGCTTGAGAACAAGAGGCCTGAGAGCCGGCACTCCCTTCTCAAAGAACGGCTCTTGGAACTTGACAATGCTTCCGACCACTTTGATGATGGTCTTGTTGCGCTGCTCGATGCTGCGGATGATCCATTGGGCCCCGCGTAGCTTTTCATCCAGATAAGCTCTGGTCGCCTCGGGCTGATCGCGCTTGCCGGCCATCAACTGCTTGTAGTAGGGGCTGATCCGCAGCCGGGGCAACCCCTCATCGTTGAGCAGCACCACCCACTCGCCTTCGTTCTTCACAACGAAGACGTCGGGCACCACCACATAATTGTCGGAAGAAAAATAAGGGCGGCCGGGCTTCGGCTCAAGCCCCTCGATCACGCGGGTGGCCGCAAAGATCTCCTCGGTCGTCACTCCCAAGGTCTTGGCGATCCGCCCATAGTGCCTCTTTTCAAGATCCTTCAAGTGATTACCGACGATGGACTCGATCAGCGAGCGTTTTAAGGAACCGGCCCGTCCCCCGATCCCCATCGAATCGCGGTCCAAGTGTTCTAGTTGGATCAGCAGGCATTCCCGCAGATCCCGCGCGCCCACGCCGGCCGGATCAAAGGTTTGGATCTGCTTCAACACCCCCTCGACCGCATCCGGCTGGACGTCGGCATCAGCCGCCAGGTCGGTCAGCGACGTTCTGAGATACCCATCCTCGTCCAGATTCCCGATAATGATCCGCCCGATAGCCTTGTCGCGTTCGCTGAGCCCGGAAAACCCCAACTGCCACAGCAGGTGGTCCTCCAGCGAAGTAGGCTTGACGGCGGTCTGGTCGTACGAGGGTAACTCGTCCTGGGCCGCAGAGGGATATTCCACGTCGCCGGCGCGGCGATCGCTGTCAAAGTAGTCGTCCCAGCCGAGCTCATCCGGATTCTCCGGACCCTCGGGTTTGGCCTCGTCGCCCCCTCCGCCTTCCTCGGTTTGCTTGAGCTCCTTTTTTTCCTGGGTCCATTCCTCGGTCGCAGTCGCCTCCCCCTCCTCCGCATCAACCTGCATTTCCTCCAACAGCGGGTTATCCATCAGATGCTGCGTGAGGGTCTGCTGGAGCTCCAGCCTGGACAGTTGCAACAGCTTGATCGCCTGCTGCAACTGCGGCGTCATGATCAGTTTTTGGCCCAGGCGGAGATCAAGGCGCAGTTTCATGCCGACCCTCGATGGAACAGGGCTCCGTCACAAGCGGAACCGCTCGCCTAGGTAGATCGCGCGAGCGGTGGAACTGTTCACGATCGTTTCGGGCGTCCCGGACTCCAGGATCGTCCCTTCGTTGATGATATAGGCCCGGTCCGTGATGGACAGCGTCTCCTGCACATTATGATCGGTAATCAGGATGCCGATCTGTTTCTGCTTCAGCCGGATAATGATCTGCTGGATATCGCCCACTGCGATCGGATCGATGCCGGCGAACGGCTCGTCGAGAAGCAGGAACCGGGGGTGTATCACCAGCGCTCGTGTGATTTCCAGCCTCCGTCGTTCCCCCCCGGACAGCGCATAGGCTTTGCTTTTGCGAAGCGCCGCAAGGTCGAGCTCTTGGAGGAGCGTCTCCAGCCGGAGCGCCCGTTCCTGGGGAGACAGCACGAGCATTTCCAGAATCGCCAGGATGTTGTCCTCCACCGACAGGCGGCGAAACACCGACGACTCCTGAGGCAAGTACCCGATGCCAAGCCTGGCACGCTTGAACATCGGCAGATCGGCGATCCGATTCCCATTGAGCAGGATGGTCCCGGCATCGGGCTGGCACAGCCCTACCATCATATCGAAGATCGTGGTCTTGCCCGCTCCGTTGGGCCCCAAAAGTCCCACGACCTCGCCCGCTTTGACATCCAGGCTGACGCCCTTGACGACCTGCCGCCCCTTAAAGCTCTTTTTCAGACTGCGCGCCTGCAGAAACGGTGGCATCGCCGGAGCGGCCGGGTCCACGCTGAGGGGTGCATCGGTTCGGGTGGTTTGGATCACCGATTGTCTCCCTGACTCGGCTCGATCTGAACGCGCGAGCCCCCTTCCACGACGCTGCGGTCTTCAGCCAGATACATCGTAATCTTCTGCCCGGTCACTCTCGTTCCCTTCTGCCAGGCAGCCGGCTCCCCCGTCAAGACGATTTTCTCTTCGTCGGCAAAGTACATCGCCTTCTGGCTCGTGGCCCGGCCTTCGTCTTTTTCAATCATCACGTGGCCGGTCGCCTCGATCACGCTAACCGACCGGTTCCCCGTCGTAGGCAGTGGACCGGCGCTCGACCTGGCGCCCTCGCCGGACACCCCAGGGCCACCGGGAGCTCCGTTGGCAGAGGCAGTACCCGCCCCGGAAGACGGTTGGTTGCTGGGCCTGAACAGGACGACCATGACGTCCGAGTGCACGATCAACGCCCCCCTGGTCAGCACGACGGTGCCTTCAAAAACGGCCCTGTTCTCTTGATTTTTGACCGTCATCTTCTCGGCCGTGATCGTCGTGCGCTGACTCTCCGAGGACGCCGTCGGGGAGGCAGCCTTGGAGGAGTCCCGCTCCGCCGCCTGCGCGACGACGGCGACCAGCAAGACAACCCCGCCGAGCCTACTGAGTAATGACAACATGGACATCGTGCGCAATTCTGAATTCTTCCATCTCCAGTTTACCGACCAGTCCGCGCCCCTGCACAATCAACCCGTGGCCGGCAATGGTCACCGGGTCAGCCGTCGTCACCTCTCGCTCTTGATCCCCCCAGGCCAGGTGGTTGGTCTTGATCGTATAGCCGCTCTGGAGCCGCACCTCAATCTGGCCCTCATGCTTGACAAGCACGAAGTCCTTTCTGGCGAGGTCAATCGTGCCCTCATCCCCTTCCAGCTTGAGTTCCCACCCCTGCGGGCCGTACAGGGTCACCTGAACCTGCTCAAGCGCGGCGCGATGTTCCGCCTCGAACACGCGGGCTCGTTGAGCCTGCACTTTCCATTGGACAGCCCCGGCGTGGGATTGGATGAACTTGAACTGGTCGATGCCCGCGTCGGAGCGGCCGCGGGGACTCGGGTTCGCCGAAGGGGAGGGAGACACCGATTCTGTGCGAGTAGCCAGGAGGTAGAGGAGGAAGGAGGTCAGCACAATCGTGAGACCCAGCAAGCTGCCACGCACCCAGCGCTGCCACATGAGCCTACCCAAATCAATCGCTTAGCATCGAGCGATCATCCGGGCACGATACTAGCATAGGCATCGAGGCAAGTAAACCGGCGGCCGCCGTAGGTCCCACGGTTTGCCCCATCGGCGACCTTCGAGGTGCTTATGGGAGAGCGCGGGGAGGAATCAATGGAACGCCTAGGAGGCCTTCGAGCCGGACGGAGACGCAGCCTTAGCCGTTTTCTTGTTTCCTTTCTCCGCCTCCGGCGCATCCGCTTTGGCTTGGGGAGCGTCAGTCTTCTTGGCGACCAACTCGATCGCAACGAGGGCCGCCGTATCCCCCACTCGACGGCGGGTCTTGATCAGCCGCGTGTAGCCGCCGGGGCGATCCTGGAACCGAGCCGCCACGTCATCGAATAGCTTCGAGACGACGTCCTTGCTGCGAAGAAAACCCAACGCCCGGCGCCTGGCTGGCAGATCACCTTGCTTACCCAGCGTAATCATCCGTTCGGTGTAGCCACGGATTTCTTTCGCTTTCGCCTCGGTGGTCTCGATCCGCTCGTGGTCCAGCAACGAGGTGACCAGGCTCCGAAACAACGCTCGGCGGTGCTTCGTCTTTCTTCCGAGTTGTCTGCCTTTTTTTCGGTGGCGCACGGCTCCCTCGTTTCCTTATTCGTTCCTGGCGCTTCCCTCCCCGGACGGGAGGGAATCGACTTTCATCCCGAGGCTCAGACCCATCTCGGTGAGGATCTCCTTGATCTCGTTCAAGGATTTCTTGCCGAAGTTCTTAGTCCTGAGCATTTCCATCTCGGTCCGCTGCACCAAGTCGGCAATGGTCTTGATGTTGGCGTTCTTCAAGCAATTGGCCGCTCGGACGGACAGTTCTAACTCGTTCACACTGCGGAACAGGTTCTTGTTGATCTCCCGCCGTTCTTCCTCTTTCCGGGTTGGCTGTTTCGGCTCGCCGAGCTCCTCCGGGTGAATGAAGATGTTCAGGTGGTCACGCAAAATGCCTGCCGAGGTTGAGAGGGCATCCTGAGGAGTGATGCTTCCATCCGTCCAGATCTCGAGCAGCAATTTGTCGTAATCCGTAACCCGGCCAACCCGTGCGTTCTCCACCTGGAAATTGACGCGCTTGACGGGCGAATAGATCGAATCCACGGCGATCACACCGATCGGGAGCCCTTCTTCCTTGTTCCGCTCCGCCGGAACGTAGCCGCGCCCCGGCCTAACCGCCATTTCCATGTCCAGCGTGGCTTCTTTGTCCAACGTGGCGATATGCAGGTCCGGGTTCAGCACGACGACGTCGGCGTCGTGGATGATGTCCGACCCTTTCGCCTCGCCCGGCCCCTTCTTCCTGAGACGGATCGTCTTGGGCTTATCCGTGTGCAGCTTCAACCGGAGGCTTTTGACGTTCAGGATAATGGTGGTCACATCTTCAGTCACGCCGGGGATGGTCGAAAACTCGTGCAGGACCCCTTCGATCCGCACCGTCGTCACCCCGGCGCCGGTCAGGGAGGACAGCAGCACGCGACGCACTGAATTGCCGATGGTCGTCCCGAACCCGCGTTCAAACGGCTCCGCCGTAAATTTGCCGTACGTCGGCGTCACCGTTTCCTTGTCGACTTCGACCCGCATCGGGACTTGAAAGTCCTTCATTGCCTTGATCATAGTTCCCCCTTCGCCTCACCTTCATGACCGGCGCGCCCGGGCCGTCCTGCCGCCGCGCGGCGACGGAGGCGGGCCAGCCGCTACCTGGAATATAACTCCACGACCAACTGCTCGTTCACCGGCAGCGTGATCTCTTCTCTTGTCGGAAGTCCCCGCACCGTCCCCTTGAAGGCCGCGCGGTCCAGCTCCAGCCAGTTCGGGATACCCCGGCCGTCCACCGCCTCCAACGCAGATTGGATCGATGGAATCTCGCGACTCCGCTGGCGGATCTCGATCACATCACCCGCTTTGACGGTATAGGACGGCACATCGGTCTTCCTCCCGTTGAGGAGAATGTGGCCGTGGTTCACGACCTGTCTCGCTTCCTTGCGCGAAGCGGCAAACCCTAGCCGGTACACCACGTTGTCCAACCGACACTCCAACAGCTTGAGCAGGTGCTCGCCCGTGATCCCAGTCTTGCGCTCGGCGCGTCCGAATACCCCGCGGAACTGCTGCTCCTGCAAGCCGTAGATCCGCCGCAGCTTCTGTTTCTCGCGCAACTGCGCGCTATATTCGGAGACTCGCTGGCGTCCTTGCCCGTGCTGGCCCGGCGGATAGCTCCGGCGCTCGATGGCGCATTTCTCGGTCATGCACCGCGAGCCTTTGAGAAACAACTTTTCGCCTTCTCGCCGGCACAACCGACAGACTGGGCCTCTGTACTTCGCCACTGGTTCCTCCTCTTACACACGTGAAACGTGAAAGGCGCGCGGTGAAACGTTATGAGGGGGAAGCGACGTGACTTCCCTCCCAGACGTCTCACTGTTCACCTTTCACTTCTCACGATTAGGTTACACCCGTCTTCGCTTGGGTGGGCGACAGCCGTTATGAGGAATCGGCGTCACATCCCGGATCAGGTTGATGCGGAGGCCGGCCCCCTGCAAGGACCGGATCGCCGACTCCCGGCCCGATCCCGGCCCATTCACGTAGACATCCACCTGTCGCATGCCATGCTCCATCGCCTTCTTGGCCGCAGCCTCCCCCGCCCGTTGGGCCGCGAAAGGCGTGCTTTTGCGAGACCCCTTGAAGCCCTGGTTGCCGGCGCTCGTCCAGACCACCGAGTTGCCGCTCATGTCGGTAATCGTCACAATCGTGTTGTTGAACGAGGCCTGGATATGGGCGATCCCGCTCTGAACGACCTTGCGTTCCTTCTTCTTGCCTTTTTTGACGCTCATGCGCTCCTCTCTGTCGCGTACCTCAGCCTCGAACTAGGCCTTGGCTGGGGCCGGGGCGCCCGCCGGCTTGCGGGCCTTGCCCATCGTCGCCCGCCGGCCCTTGCGTGTCCGCGCGTTGGTCTTGGTCCGCTGCCCCCGGACCGGCAGGCTCTTGCGATGCCGCAATCCGCGGTAGGTCCCCGTATCCACTAGCCGTTTAATGCTCATGGAGACTTCCTTGCGAAGGTCGCCTTCCACCTCGTGATCCCGATCAATGATCTCCCTGAGCTTGACGATCTCGTCCTCGCTGAGGTCCTTGACGCGAGTGGCACCGTCCATCCCGGCCTTTTTGACGATCTGGGCGGCGGTGGAGCGACCAATCCCATAGATATACGTCAGACCGATGTCGACCCGCTTCTCCCGTGGCAAATCCACGCCTGCAATCCGAGCCATGACTCCTCTCCTTTTCCTTACTTCTCTTAAGCGGGCTGGCTGGGCCGGCTTCTACTGCGCGCGTCCAGCGAGCACATTCTGATCGTGCGCGATGCGCGAGCACGGAAGCTGGCCCACCAGCCCGTGCTCCTCACCCCTGCCGTTGTTTGTGCCGCGGGTTTTCGCAGAGCACCCGCACCACCCCCCGGCGGCGGATGACCTTGCACTTCGAACAAATGGGCTTCACAGATGATTTGACTTTCATGACGAAACGCCTCCAGACACAAGTAACAAGTGAACAAGTAGCAAGCGGACAAGTCGCAGAGGATTATCTTGCCACTTCACCTGCCACTTGCTACTTGCCACTTGTCAGCTTTCTCTTTACTTGAACCGATACGTGATCCGCCCCCTGGTCAAGTCGTAGGGCGACATCTCCACCGTCACTTTATCTCCCGGCAGAATCCTGATGAAGTGCATCCGCATCTTCCCGGAGATATGGGCCAGGATGACATGGTCGTTGTCCAACTTAACGCGGAACATGGCGTTCGGAAGCGTCTCCGACACCGTCCCCTGGACCTCGATGACATCCTCTTTCGGCATCTAACCCCGCTTCGCAGCCCGCCCTCGTTACAGCTTCGTCAGGATACGCGGGGGACCGCTCGCCTGGATGGCAATCGTGTGCTCAAAATGTGCCGACAGGCTGCCGTCGTCCGTGACAGCCGTCCACTGATCATCCAGGATGCGTACCCCGCTGGCGCCGAGATTGACCATCGGCTCGATCGC
This sequence comes from Nitrospira sp., assembly GCA_016873395.1. Classification (GTDB taxonomy): domain Bacteria; phylum Nitrospirota; class Nitrospiria; order Nitrospirales; family Nitrospiraceae; genus VGXG01. The sequence continues at coordinate 17,146 of VGXG01000017.1, forward strand.
CAGGACCATCCCGACCTGCAGGCGAGGCCCTTGCCCCGGCTTGCCGTGGTTAGGCACCTGCGGCTCCTCGTGCAACTGCCGGCCGATCCCGTGCCCCACAAAGTCAGTCACAACCGAAAAGCCGGCGGCTTCGGCATGACACTGCACGGCGTGCGAGATGTCCGAGAGCCGGTTACCCACCACCGCCTGTTCGATCCCATTGTAGAGTGCCTCTTCCGTCACCCGCAGCAGCTCCGCCACCCTCGGATCAATCGCCCCTACGGGAACGGTCACTGCCGCATCCCCGTAGAATCCCTCCACAATGGCTCCCAGATCCAAGCCGATGATATCGCCTTCCTTCAGGACGCGCCTGGACGGAATCCCGTGCACCACCTGGTCGTTTACCGAGGCGCAGAGCGTCTTCGGGTAGTTGCGATAGCCCTTGAATGCCGGAACGCCGCCCCGCGTCCGGATGAATTCTTCGGCGATCCGGTCCAGCTCATCTGTGGTAACCCCGGGACGAACTTCCCGCTTCAACGCCTGGAGCGTTTCCGCCACCAGCTTGGACGCCCTGGCCATGACCTCGATCTCATCCGGCGTCTTCAGGATGATCATGCCAATCCTCGGGCCGCCAGCAGGTCCAACAACCGCGCATGTACCTCATCGATCGACCCGGATCCGTCCACCTCGGAGAGGGCGTCGCGTTGCCGGTAGTAGGCAATCAAGGGAGCCGTCTGCTCCTCGTAGACCGAGAGCCTGGCTTCCACTGTTTCCTTCCGATCGTCGTTCCGCTGCACAAGCCCGGCTCCACAGCGATCACAGATGCCAGCCTGCTTGGGGGGCGCGCTGTCGACGTGAAAGACCGCCCCGCACTTGGGGCAACTGCGCCGGCCGCTTAAACGCCGCACTACTTCCTCGCGCGAGACGGTAAAGTTCACGACCTGGTCAAGCCGTTGCCCCTGGGTCTTCAGCACCACCGCCAATTCTTCCGCCTGTTTCACGGTCCGGGGAAACCCATCCAGCAGAAACCCGCCGGCACAGCTCGGCTCGGCCAGCTTCTCCTTCACGATGCCGACCACGACGGCATCCGGTACCAGCTTCCCCTGATCCATGCACGCTTTCGCCTCCAGACCCAACGAAGTCTGATTGCGCACCGCTTCCCGGAGGATGTCCCCGGTCGAAATCTTGGGGTGACGGAACCGGGCGGCAATCCGCTCCGCCTGCGTGCCCTTCCCCACCCCCGGGGCCCCCAGAAAGACCAGCCGCATGCCGGGCCTCACCCGCTGCGCCCCCGTAACCGCCCCTTTGCCAGGAAACCTTCGTAGTTCCGCATGAGCATGTGCGATTCGATCTGCTGCGCCGTGTCCAGGCCGACTCCGATTACGATCAAGAGCGACGTACCCCCGAAATAAAAGGGCACGTTCAGCTTGTAAATCAAAAACTCCGGGATGACGCACACCGCCGCCAGATACATGGAACCGGCGGTCGTGATGCGGGTCAAGACGTTGTAAATGTAATCCGAGGTGCGCTGCCCGGGGCGGATGCCGGGAATGAACCCCCCGTACTTTTTCATGTTGTCCGCCATGTCCACCGGATTCAGCACCACCGCCGTATAGAAAAAACAGAAAAACACGATGAGCCCCACGTAGAGCAGCGTGTACAGCAGCGACCCCGGCGCAAGCTGCCCCCCGATCGACTGGACCCACGGCACCTGGATGAACCCCGCGATGGTCGCCGGGAAAGCAATGATCGAGGAGGCGAAGATCGGCGGAATGACCCCGGCCGTGTTGATCTTGAGCGGGATGTGCGTGCTCTGCCCCCCATAGACCCGCCGCCCGATCACGCGCTTGGCATACTGCACCGGCACCTTGCGCCGGCCGCTTTCCAGAAAGACGATGGCCGCAACCACCCCGAACATGACGACGACCAGAACCACCAGAAGCATGAAGCTCAACTGCCCGACCTGGTACAGATCGAAGGTCTGGGCGACCGCGCTCGGCAGCCGCGCCACGATCCCGGCGAAGATGATCAAGGAGATACCGTTGCCGATGCCCCGTTCGGTGATCTGCTCCCCCAGCCACATGAGAAACGCGGTGCCGGCCGTCAGCGTGATCACCGTCATCAGGCGGAAAGCCCAGCCGGGGTTCAGCACGAAGGCGCCCTGGTTCATCCCCTCCAGCCCGACCGCGATGCCGAACCCCTGCACGACCGCGATCCCAATCGTGCCGTATCGCGTGTACTGGATGATCTTCTTTCGCCCGCGCTCCCCCTCCTTCGCCAACTTCGACAGGTGGGGAATCACCACCGTCAACAGTTGGAGAATGATCGACGCGCTGATGTAAGGCATGATGCCCAGCGCGAAAATCGTAAGCCGGGACAGGGCGCCGCCCGAGAAAATGTCCAGAAACCCTAGGAGCGACCCGCCTTTTTCGAGCAGGAACTTCGCCAGCTCATCGTTGTTGATACCGGGGGTCGGGATGTGGGCTCCGATCCGGTACACCCCCAACATCGCAAGCGTGAACAGGATCCGGATGCGCAGCTCCGGTATTTTGAAGATGTTCTGAAAACTCGTGAAGAGTCGCTCAAACACCGCCGATGACCTCAGCCCTCCCGCCGGCGGCCACGATCTTCTCCACCGCCGATTTGCTGAACTTGTGGGCTTGAATCACGACCGGCTTCCCCAGGTCGCCTTGGCCAAGGATCTTGACCGGTTGGAGCTTCCGCTTGACGAGCCCCGCCTCGACCAGAACCTGAGGCGTGATGGGGTCGACCGCGCCCAGGTTGGCCAAGGCTTTGAGGTTCACAATCGAATACTCCGTTCGAAAACAGTTGGTAAACCCGTGCTTCGGCAGGCGACGGATGAGGGGCATCTGGCCTCCCTCGAATCCCGGGCGCTTGCCGCCGCCGGACCGGGCCAGCAATCCCTTGTGGCCCTTCGTGGCCGTCTTGCCGTGGCCGGAGCCGGGCCCTCGTCCGATGCGCTTGCGCTTCTTCTTTGCTCCGACCGCCGGAGCCAGTTCGTGCAGCTTCATAGCGGCTTCACTTCCAACAGATAGAAGATTTTATGGATCATCCCCTGCACCTGAGACGTGTTGGGGCGGACGACTGTCTGGCCGCATTTGCGCAGACCGAGCCCCCGCAAGACCAGGCGATGCGTGGAAGGGGTGCCGATCGGGCTGCGCTTCAGCGTGATCGAAAGCCCCTTATCTGTGGGCCGATTCGTAAGGCGCGCCATGCTTATCCTGTCTTCTCCAGGCCGCTCCGGCGCATCCGCGTGACTTCTTCCGGATTCCGGAGTTGGCACAGACCATCCAGCGTCGCCCGGACCGTGTTGAAGGGATTGCCGCGGCCCAGCGTTTTGGCGATGATGTTGTGAGCCCCCGCCAGCTCGACCACGGCTCGCACCGCCCCGCCCGCAATCACGCCGGTGCCGGCCCCTGCGGGCTTGAGCAGCACGTGCTCGCCGCCGAACAGGCCGTGGACTTCATGCGGGATGGTCCCGTCCTTGAGCGGCACATGCACGAGATGCTTCTTGGCCTGCTCCACCGCCTTGGCGATCGCGACGGGGACTTCGGCAGCTTTGCCCTTCCCGATCCCGACCCACCCGTTGCCGTCTCCCACGGCGACCAGCGCGCAGAAATTGAAACGCTTGCCGCCCTTGACAACCTTGGCGACCCGGTTGATGAACACCACCTTGTCCTTGAGACTAAGTTCTTCAGGGTTGACTCGCACGAAAAACCGCTCCTCTCTCTGGGAAAAGGTTCAGAACGTAAGCCCGCTCTCGCGTGACGCCTCGGCCAGTGCCTTGATGCGGCCGTGATAAAGCCGCCCGCCCCGATCAAAGACCACGGCCCCGACCTTCGCCGCCTTGGCGCGATCGGCCAGGAGCTTCCCGACCGCCTTGGCCGCCTCGATGTTGCTGCATGACTTCAAGGATTTCCGCAAGGTCGCGTCGAGCGTGGAGGCCGCGACGAGCGTGTACCCTTTGGTGTCATCGATGATCTGCGCATAGATGTGCCCCTGGCTCCGATACACATTCAAGCGCGGGCGGGTCGGCGTTCCGAAGACGCGCTGGCGCACCCGCCGATGCCGCCGCGCGATCCTCTCTTGCTTTTCAATACTGCGCATCGATGTTCTCTTACTTTCCGGTCTTGCCTTCCTTCTTCCGAAGCACTTCCCCGGCGTACCGGATCCCCTTCTGTTTGTACACATCGGGCGGCTTGATCCCGCGGAGATTGGCCGCCGTCTGGCCCACCTTCCGCTTGTCGACGCCCTTGATCGTGATGACCGTCTGCTTGTCCACCTTGGCTTCGACACCGGCCGGCAGGGTAAACACGACCGGATGGGTATAGCCGACGTTCACGCTGATATCCCGACCCTGAACCTGCGCCTTGTAGCCGACCCCGGTAATTTCCAACGTCCGCTCGTAGCCCTTCGTCACTCCTAGGATCATGTTGTTGATCTCGGCGCGGGTCAATCCGTGCAGAGCTCTGGCCCTCGGGTCGTTGGATGAGCGGCTGGCTTGCACGTGCCCGTCCGCCACCGCTACGGACACCCCCTGAGCCAGTGACCATTCAAGCCGGCCGAGCGGGCCTTTCACCGACACCACCCGATCGGCGACTTTCACTTCCACCCCCGTAGGAATCGGAACAGGTTTTCGACCCAACCGTGACATAATTCCTCTTCAAGAAGCCGTCAGCGCTCAGCTTGCAACTCCTAAAAAACTGACGGCTGACAGCTGATGGCTTCCTAGCTCCCTCACCAGATGTGGCAGAGCACTTCTCCGCCCAGGCTCGCTTGCCTCGACTCCTGATCCGTCATGAGCCCTCTGGATGTGGACAGGATGGCGAGTCCCATGCCGGCCATGATCGGTTTCACATCCCGACGGCCCACGTAGACCCGCTTCCCCGGCTTGCTCACCCGGCGCATACCGCTGATCACCGGCTGCCCCTCGCCGATGTAGCGCAGTTGGACCTTCAAGGCCGGATGCCCGTCGGCAGTCACCCGCTCGTAGCCGCCGATGAATCCCTCGGCTTTCATGACCCGGAGGAGCTCCGCCTTCAACTTCGAGGCGGGCACCGTTACTGATTCATGGCCTCGGCGGGCTCCATTTTGTATCCGGACCAACAGGTCCGCGATCGGATCAGTCATCATCGTTCAACTCCAGAATTTGGTGATCTGGCGATTTGGTGATCGGCGGATTGAGGCATGACCATAACCCCTTACTTCACCCAATCACGAAATCTCCAAATCGTTACTTTCTTCCGGCTACCAACTGGACTTTGTGACGCCGGGAATCTCGCCACGCAGGCTCAGAAACCGGAAACAAATTCGGCACATCCTGAAGCGCCGCAGAAAGCCGCCGCCGCGCCCACAGAGGGGACACCGGTTGTACCGCCGAACCTTGAATTTTGGTTCGGCTGCCGCTTTGTTCCGCAAGGCTTTACGTGACACTGCTCGTCTTCCTTTCTAAAGGTGCGGTCCGCGTCGCTCAGGTTCGGAACGGCATGCCCAGATGACCCAGGAGAGCCTTCCCCTCGTCGTTCGTCCTGGCCGTGGTGACGATTGTAATATCCATGCCATGAATCGACGCCACGCTGTCATACTTGATCTCGGGAAAAATCAACTGTTCTTTGAGACCCAGCGTATAGTTGCCGCGTCCGTCGAACGCCTTGGGTGAGACCCCGCGAAAATCTCGGATCCGCGGGAGGGCGAGACTCACGAGCCGGTCGAGAAATTCATACATTCGATCGCTCCGGAGCGTCACCTTGGCTCCGATCGGCATCCCCTGACGGAGCTTGAAGCCGGCGATGGCTTTCTTGGCACGGGTGATGACCGGTTTCTGTCCCGTGATGACGCCCAGTTCGGAGGTGGCGCTCTCCAGCAGCTTCACATTCTGAATCGCCTCACCCATCCCCACGTTCAGCACGATGCGCTCGAGCTTGGGGACTTGCATCGGGTTCTTGTACCCGAATTCCTTCATCAAGGCCGGCACCACCTGGTCGCGGTACGATTCCTTGAGGCGCGGCGGGATCTTGGGTCCCGCCGGGGCGGCCCTGGGCGCCTTCGGAGCAGCCGGTTCCTTGGCGGACGGCGCCGCCTCTTTTTTGGGGGCCTTGGCTGTCGGCTTCTTCTCCGCCTTCTTCTCGTGCCCCGCCTCAGCCGCCCCTTTCTCCACCTTCGCCATCGTCGGTATCCTCTAAGCCTTTTCGATAATTTCCTTGCACTTCTGGCAAGCCCGGACGCGCCGCCCATCCGCCAGGACTTTCACGCCGACCCGCACGGGCTTCTGGCAGTTCGCGCAGAACACCATCACGTTGGACAGCGCCAGCGGCGCCTCCCGCTCCAGAATTCCGCCCTGCCGCTGCTTCTGGTTCGGCTTGGTGTGACGCTTGATCACGTTTAATTTTTCAACGATGACTTTCCCTTCGGTCAGGTGAAGAGCCAACACCTTGCCCGTCTTGCCGCGTTCCCGCCCGGCGATCACCATCACGGTGTCGCCTTTTCTGACTTTTGCTTTCTGGACCGCCTGCACCGCTATCGCCTCCGCCTGCTTGACCTACAGGACTTCCGGGGCCAAGGAAATGATTTTCATGAACTTTTTCCAGCGTAATTCCCGGGCCACCGGACCGAAGATCCGGGTCCCGATCGGTTCGCCCTGGGCGTTGATTAGCACGCAGGCGTTCCGGTCGAACTTGATGTAGGAGCCATCGTCCCGCCGGACCCCCTTGGTCGTCCGCACGATCACTGCCTTGCTCACGTCGCCCTTTTTGACCGTGGCTTGAGGAATGGCCTCCTTCACCGCCACGACCACGACATCGCCCAGCGAACCGTACCGCCGCTTCGAGCCTCCCAGAACGTGGAAACACATGACTTGCTTCGCGCCGGAGTTGTCGGCCACGTCCATGTATGTATAGTTCTGGATCATGATCTCTACGCGTTATCAGCCAACTAAAAATTCATAACTCAACACTCATCACTGCTTTTCGTCAGGCCGGCTGCCCCCGCTCCACGATCTGAACGACGCGCCAGTGCTTCTCCTTGCTGATCGGCCTGGTCTCGATCACCCGCACCCGATCGCCCACCTGGCAAGCGTTCTGCTCGTCATGAGCCTTGAGCTTGGTCACCCGCCGCAAGACCTTGCGATAGAACGGATGTCTCACGAATCGATCCACGGCGATAACCACCGTCTTGTTCATCTTGTTGCTGACGACGCGGCCCACCCACTCCCGTCGTTTTTCTGATCGTTCCGCCATCACGTCATCCCTTGCTGTGAGCGGTTTTCTGCCGCATGATCGTCTTCACCCGAGCCAGGTCCCGGCGGGTCTGGCGGATCTTCATGGGGTTTTCGATGCGTCCGGTCGCCAGCTGGAAGCGCAAGTTGAACACCTCCTGCGTCAGCTGCCGCTCCTTCTCAACCAGCTCGGTGAGTTCCATACCCCTGAGCTCTTTCACGTCCATCAGACGGTCCTTCCCGTTCGATCACACCGCTAGATCGCGCCCCGGGCCACGAATTTCGTCGCCACCGGCAGCTTGTAGGCCGCCAGCCGCAACGCCTCCTTCGCCACCTCGGGCGTCACCCCGTCCATTTCATAGAGAATCCGGCCGGGCTTGACCACCGCCACCCAATATTCGGGATTCCCCTTGCCCTTACCCATCCGGGTTTCAGCCGGCTTCTTGGTAATGGGCTTGTCCGGGAACACGCGCGTCCAGACCTGCCCTCCGCGTTTGACGTAGCGGGTAATCGCGATGCGAGCCGCCTCGATCTGACGGCTTGTGAGCCATCCCGGCTCCAGCGTTTTCAGACCGAACTCACCGATCGTGATCTGTCCCCCGCGGTACGCCTTGCCGCGCATCCGCCCCTTCTGCATCTTCCTGAACTTGACTTTCTTCGGTGCCAGCACAGACCTGCTCCTTCCGCCGCGTGCTTATCGTTCTGGCCGACGCTCGAACCCCAGATCTGCCTTCTCTGGTTGAACAGGGACCGTCTCACCGCGATAGATCCAGGTCTTGACCCCGATCTGCCCCATGGTCGTATGGGCTTCTGCAAAGCCGAAGTCGATATCGGCACGCAGGGTATGGAGCGGCACGCGTCCCTCGCGATACCATTCGGTTCTCGCGATCTCGGCCCCTCCCAAGCGCCCGGCGCAGGTGACCCGGATGCCCTGGGCTCCCAACCTGAGCGCCGCCGCCACGCTGCGCTTCATGGCCCGGCGGAAGGCCACGCGCTTTTCCAGCTGCACGGCGATGTTCTCGCTCACCAGTTGCGCGTCCAATTCGGGCTTCTTGATTTCCTTGACCGTGATGTACACCTGGCTGCCGTACTGCTTCTCCAGGGTCGCCTTCAGCTTGTCCACCTCCGCGCCCTTGCGCCCGATGATGATTCCGGGGCGGGCGGTATGGATGATCACCCTCGTCTGATCCCCCGACCGCTCAATCTCGATCCGGGCGACGCCGGCGTGATAGAGTTTCGCTTTGACCATCTTCCGGATCTTGATGTCTTCATGGAGCAGCTTGGGAAAATCCTTCTTGCTCGCATACCACCGGGATCCCCAGGTGCGGGTGTATCCCAACCGATATCCAACCGGATGCGTTTTCTGTCCCATGAGTTCCCTTTTTAGCCTGCGCGCTGAGCCATACCGCTACTTGGCCGGTGCGGCGTCCGGCGCGGACACCACCACCGTGATATGGCTGGTCCGCTTGTGAATGGAGTTGGCGCGCCCCATCGACCTGGCCCGGAACCGCTTGTAGGTGGGGCCGCAATCCACGTGGGCCCGCGAGATCCACATAGCCTCGCTCTCCCCCAAGTCCTTCTGCTCCGCGTTCGCCACCGCCGACCGCAGCACCTTCTCGACCACCTTGGCCGCCGCGCGGGGCGTATACTTGAGCAGACTCAGGGCCTGCGGCACCCGCTGCCCGCGGATCATGTCCACCACCACGCGCGCCTTCCGCGGCGCGACCCGCACGAATCTCAAGATCGCTTTTGCCTCTGCCATCTCGTCACCTACAAGAGCCATCAGCTTTCAGCTCTCAGCTCTCAGCATTCAGGAAAAAGCTGACTGCTGATTGCTAACAGCTGATTGCTTATTTCAGCGCCACTGCTTTCTCGGTCCTAACGGCTCCGTGCCCCTTGAAGAACCGGGTCGGAGAAAACTCCCCCAACTTGTGGCCGACCATGTTCTCCGTGACGAAGACCGGGATGAATTTCTTCCCGTTGTGGACCGCGAAGGTGTGGCCGATCATGTCGGGCACCACGGTCGAGCGGCGTGACCAGGTCTTGATAATCTTCCGGTCCTTCACTTCGTTCATCTGCTCCACCTTTTTGAGCAGATGGGCATCGACGAAGGCTCCTTTGCTGACTGATCTGGGCATCGGATTCTCCCCGCCTAAGACTAGCGGACGCCTTTCTTGCGCCGCGTAATGATGAACTTGTCGGTACGCTTGTTCTGCCGAGTCTTGTAGCCCTTGGTCGGTAATCCCCAAGGGGAGACGGGGTGCGGGTTACCTTGCCCCGACTTTCCCTCGCCGCCCCCGTGTGGATGGTCGACCGGATTCATCACGACCCCGCGCACGTGCGGCCGCCAGGCCCGCCAACGTGACCGCCCCGCTTTGCCCACCGACTCGTTTTCATGGTCTAGATTTCCCACCTGTCCCACCGTGGCCATGCAGGTGGCCAGGATCCGCCGCATCTCCCCCGACTTGAGACGGACCTGGACGTACAACCCGTCGCGTCCCATTACCTGCGCGAAGCCGCCGGCGCTGCGGATCAACTGACCACCCTTGCCCGGCTTCAATTCGATGTTGTGGATCGTCGTGCCCAGGGGCATGTTGGCCAGCGGCAGCGCATTACCGGGCCGGACCTCGGCAGCGGGACCGGACTGGACCGGATCATTCACCGCCAGGCCCTGGGGAGCCAGAATGTACCGTTTCTCTCCGTCCGCGTACTGCAACAGGGCGATCCGGGCTGACCGGTTCGGATCGTACTCGATGGCTGTCACCCGAGCCGGCACGCCCGCCTTGCTCCGCTTAAAGTCAACCAGACGATAGAGCCGCTTATGTCCACCCCCGCGAAAACGGATGGTCATCCGGCCGTCGTTGTTCCGCCCGCCGGAGCGGATATGAAACTTGGTCAGGCCCTTCTCCGGTTTTTTCTTGGTCAGGTCTTCCCCCGTCACGGCGGTCATACCCCGTCGCCCCGGCGAGGTCGGTCTATATTGCTTCAATCCCATGATCTCTCCAGCTATCAGCTATTCGCTATCAGCTCTTGCGCCACGTTACGCGCTCTCATAGAGCTCCAGCTTTTCGCCTTCCTTCAAGGTCACAATGGCTTTCTTCCAGTCGGACCGCTTGCCGACGAACCGACCGAGCCGCTTCTTCTTACCCCTCACGTTGAGGATGTTCACCCGTTCGACCCGCACCTTCAAGGCCGACTCCACCGCTCGCTTGACCTCGATCCGATTGGCGTCCTTGTTCACCAAAAATCCCACCTTGTTGGCACCTTCCCGCATGGCCGTGATTTTCTCGGTCAACAGGGGCTGGATCAGGACTTCGAACGCACCTCGCTTCATGAGCAACCTCTTACGACCAGAACTCGTTGATGCGCGCCAGCTCCCGCTCGGGAATCAGGATCGAGTCAAACCGCAGCACGTCGTAGACATTCAATTGATCCGGCCTGACCAGCTTCACATCAGCCAGGTTTCGAGCCGCCTGCTCGAGGTCCGTGCGTGTCTCGCCCGCCACGATCAGGGTCATGGCGGTCAGACCCAAGTGGGCCAGGGTCTTGGCCAAGAGCTTGGTCTTGGGCTCAGCCACGGTCAGGTCGGCCACCACGAGGATGCCCCCGGCGGCCAGCTTGGCGGAAAGCGCGCTGCGCAGGGCTTCTCGATACTTTTTCTTCGGCATGGCCGAGGCGTAACTGCGCGGCTTGGGACCGAACACCGTACCCCCATGGCGCCACACAGGCGAGCGGATCGAGCCGACCCTGGCGCGCCCCGTGTGTTTCTGCTTCCAGGGCTTCTTGCCGGAACCGCTGACTTCGCCGCGCCGCAGGGTTGAGGCGGTCCCCTGCCTGGCACAGGCCCGCTGCATCACCACGGCCTCATGCACCAGCCCCCCATGCACCTCCGCCCCGAACAGCGAATCCCGGAGTTCTACCGACCCCACTTTTCGTTTCTGGCTGTCCAGCACATCCACAGTCGGCATGGCTAGCTCTTCTTCGACTTTCTGACGACCACCATCCCCCCGGTCGCCCCCGGCACCGCGCCGCTGACGAACAGCAGATTTTCGTCCGGTCGGGCCTCCACCACTCGCAGCCGTTGAACGGTGACCTTCTCGCTGCCCATGTGGCCGGGAAGAGTTTTGCCCTTCCACACTCTCGACGGGTAGGAGCTGCTTCCAATGGACCCCGGCGCGCGGTGGAACATAGAGCCGTGCGTTTCAGGCCCGCCGCGGTAGTGGTGGCGCTTGACGACGCCCTGAAAGCCCTTTCCTTTCGAGGTTCCCTCTACATCGACCCATTCGCCCTTTTGAAACAAGTCCGCCTTGACGACCTGGCCAACCTGCGCCTCGCCGAGCTTCTTGAACTCCCGCAAATGGCGCGCAGCCGGCACCTGCTGCTTCTTCAGGTGCCCCAGCTCGGCTTGGGTGAGCTTGCGCTCCGCCACCTCGCCGAACGTCAACTGGATCGCCTCGTAGCCATGACGGTCACGGGTCTTGACCTGCGCCACCCGGCAGGGTCCCGCCTCGATCACCGTCACCGGGATCAGCCGCCCCTCTCCATCATAAACCTGGGTCATACCCAGTTTTTTTCCCAACAATCCGTTCGTCATGTCTCTACCGTCAGTGATAAATGCCGAATGATGAGTGATGGAATGGGGAACGTTTCTTTCGAACTCATCATTCATTACCCCGCACTCATCACTCGTTCAGAGTTTGATTTCCACATCCACGCCGGCTGCCAAATTCAGCTTCATCAACGCGTCCATCGTCTCAGGAGTGGGCTCCATGATATCCAGCAGTCGTTTGTGGGTCCTGATCTCGAACTGCTCACGGGATTTTTTATCCACGTGGGTCGAGCGCTGCACCGTGAACTTTTCGATCCTCGTGGGCAGCGGGATAGGTCCGGCCACCCGGGCCCCGCTGCGCCTGACCGTCTCCACAATCTCGGCCACCGATTGGTCGAGGACGCGGTAATCGAACCCCTTCAACCTGACCCTGATGCGCTGATCAACCTTCACAGTCACTACCTTTCCAGATGCAAGCGAGCAAGTTGCAAGCTGACAAGTTCAGCTCCAGCTTGTCTACTTGTCACTTGTCCACTTGGTTCCTTGTCAGCTTCCTTCTACGCCAGGATTTCGGTGACGACGCCCGAGCCGACGGTTTTGCCGCCCTCGCGCACCGCAAACCGCAGCCCCTGGTCCATCGCAATCGGGCTGATCAACTCCGCCGTCACCGCCACGTTGTCCCCCGGCATCACCATCTCCACCCCCGGATTCAGCTGCATCACCCCCGTCACATCCGTCGTCCGGAAGTAGAACTGCGGCCGGTACCCGTTGAAAAACGGCGTGTGCCGCCCGCCTTCTTCTTTGGTGAGCACGTAGATCTCCGCCTTGAACTTCGTGTGCGGCGTGATGCTCTTGGGCTTCGCCAGCACCATCCCCCGCTCCACCTCTTCTTTCTTGGTGCCCCGCAGCAACACCCCAATGTTATCGCCCGCCTGCCCCTCATCCAACACCTTGCGGAACATCTCCACCCCCGTCACCACCGTCGTCTGCGTCGGCCGCAACCCCACGATCTCCACCTCATCGCCGACCTTCACCACCCCCCGCTCGCACCGCCCCGTCACCACCGTCCCCCGCCCGCTGATCGTAAAGACATCCTCGATCGGCATCAAAAACGGCTTCTCGATCGGCCGCGCCGGCGTCGGAATGTAGCTGTCCACCGCCTCCAACAGCTTGAGAATCGCCGGCACCCCGATCGGGCTCTGATCCCCCTCCATCGCCTTGATCGCCGAGCCCGTGATGATCGGAATCTTGTCCCCCGGAAACTCATACTTCGTCAGCAGCTCCCGCACCTCCAACTCCACCAGGTCCAAGAGCTCCTTGTCGTCCACCTTGTCCGCCTTGTTCAAAAACACCACGATATAGGGCACCCCCACCTGCCGGGCCAGCAAAATATGCTCCCGCGTCTGCGGCATCGGACCGTCCGCCGCCGACACCACCAGGATCGCCCCGTCCATCTGCGCCGCCCCCGTGATCATGTTCTTGACGTAGTCCGCGTGCCCCGGACAATCCACGTGCGCGTAGTGGCGCTTGTCGCTCTCGTACTCCACGTGGCTGATGGCAATCGTCAGAATCTTGGTCGCATCCCGCCGCCCCTGCGACTCGCTCGCCTTGGCCACCTCGTCGTAGCTGATGAACTTGGCCATCCCCCGGTCACTGCACACCTTCGTCAGCGCCGAGGTGAGCGTCGTCTTCCCATGATCCACGTGCCCGATCGTCCCAATGTTCACGTGGGGCTTGCGCCGCTCAAATTTCGCCTTCGCCATAACGCCTCCTCAACAGGCCATCATTCGCTGTCCGCCATCGGCAGACAGCTCTGGCTTTTCCGCATCCTCACGCTTGACGAATGACTCATCACGCTTCTCTATTCTCCGCGGTTCTTCGCGATAATCGTCTCGGCGATCTGCTTGGGCACCGCTTCGTATCGCTCGAATTCCATGCTGTAGGTGGCGCGACCCTGCGTCCGCGAGCGCAGGTCCGTCGCGTAGCCGAACATCTCGCTCAGGGGCACTGCGGCCTCGATGGCTTGCGAGCCGGCCCGCACTTTGATCCCGTGCACCTTGCCACGCCGCCCGTTGAGGTTACCGATGACGTCGCCCATGAATTCCTGGGGGACCAGCACCTCCACTTTCATGATCGGCTCAAGCAGGACCGGATTGGCCTTCTTGCAGGCATCCTGAAACCCCATCGAGCCGGCGATCTTGAAGGCCATTTCGTTGGAGTCGACATCGTGATAAGACCCATCGATGACCGTGACCCGTACGTCACGTACCGGGTACCCGGCGAGGACCCCCGACTCCATCCGCTCCTTGACGCCCTTTTCGATGGCTGGGATGTATTCCCTCGGGATCGCGCCCCCCACGACCTTGTTCACGAACTCAAACCCGACTCCCGGCTCGCTTGGCTCCACCGTCAACACGACGTGTCCGTACTGGCCGCGACCGCCGGTTTGCTTGATGTACTTCGCTTCCGCCTCGGCAGATCCTCGGATGGTTTCCCGATAGGCCACTTCCGGTTTCCCGACGTTGGCCTCTACCTTGAACTCGCGGAGCAGTCGGTCCACGATAATCTCCAGATGGAGCTCACCCATTCCGGCAATGATGGTCTGAGCGGTCTCCTCGTCCGTATGCACCCGGAAGGAGGGATCCTCCTGCGTCAGCTTTTGCAGCGAGAAACCAAGTTTTTCCTGGTCCTGCTTGGTCTTAGGCTCGATGGCCATGGCGATAACCGGCTCGGGAAACTTCATGACCTCCAAGAGCACCGGCTTCTTTTCATCGCACAGGGTATCGCCCGTCGTCGCCCCCTTCAGGCCCACCGCCGCGGCGATGTCGCCGGCGTATACGATATCAATGTCTTCGCGCTTGTTCGCGTGCATTTTCAGTAGTCGGCCCACGCGCTCCTTCGTGTCTTTGGTGATGTTATAGACGGAGGTTCCGGTTTTGAGCGTGCCGGAGTAGACCCGGAAATACGTCAACTGCCCGGCGAACGGGTCGGTCATGATCTTGAAGGCCAGCGCCGCGAAGGGCTCCCCGTCGCTCGCCTGCCGCTTGACTTCCTTGTCGGTCGTCGGCTCGATCCCCAGCACCGGCGGAATGTCCAGCGGCGAAGGCAGGTAGTCCACCACCCCGTCCAGAAGCTGCTGCACGCCCTTGTTCTTGAACGCAGACCCGCACAGTACCGGGATCACTTTGATGGCGATCGTGCCGGCCCGGATGGCCCGCATGATCTCCTCTTCCGTGAGCGATTCCCCGTTCAAATAGCGCTCGAGCGCCCGCTCATCGTGCTCCGCCACGGCCTCGATCATCTTTTCGCGGTAGCTCTTGGCCAACTCCTGCATGTCGGAAGGGATGTCCTCGATCTTGTACTTCGCGCCCAGGGACTCATCGTCATAGAGAAAGGCCTTCATCGTGACCAGGTCCACGGAACCCCGAAACTCTGCCTCCCGTCCGATCGGCAACTGGATCGGAACCGGGTTGGCTCCCAGGCGATCCACGATGGACTTGACGCCAGCATAGAAATCGGCCCCGATCCGGTCCATCTTGTTCATGAAAGCAATGCGGGGAACGCGATATTTATCCGCTTGACGCCAGACCGTCTCCGACTGCGGCTCTACGCCCTGGACCGAATCGAAGACCGCCACCGCCCCGTCCAGCACCCGGAGGGAGCGCTCGACTTCGATCGTAAAATCCACGTGGCCGGGCGTATCGATGATATTAATCCGGTGGTCGCGCCAGAAGCAGGTCGTCGCGGCGGCGGTGATGGTGATGCCCCGTTCCCGCTCTTGCTCCATCCAGTCCATTGTGGCGGCACCATCGTGCACCTCACCCATGCGGTGCGACACCCCGGTGTAATACAGGATGCGCTCCGTCGTGGTTGTCTTGCCGGCATCGATGTGCGCCATGATGCCGATATTTCTGGTGCGCTCGAGCGGAACCTGCCGGGCCAATTCACCCTCCAAAAACAACCGTGCTGCAGCACCACGACCACGTCAGGCTACGTCACGTGGCCCAACTGCAGCACGAGAACCTCTAGTTACCAGCGATAGTGGGCAAAGGCCTTGTTGGCCTCCGCCATCCGGTGCGTGTCCTCCCGTTTCTTGACCGACGCACCGGTATTGTTCGACGCATCGAGTAACTCGCCGGCCAACTTCTCGCACATGCTCTTGCCGCCCCTGGCCTTGGCATACTCGGCGATCCAGCGTAAGGCCAGGGTCATCCGACGCACGGGCCTGATCTCCACCGGCACCTGGTAGGACGCCCCGCCCACACGGCGCGACTTCACCTCCACGACCGGCTTGACGTTGTCGATGGCCGACTTAAACACTTTGAGCGGATCATTGCCCGTCTTCTGCTGGATCATCTCGAAGGCTCCGAAGCAAACCCGCTCCGCCGTGCTCTTCTTGCCCGCCTTCATCAGGATATTGACGAATTTCCCGACCAGCTTGTCGCGGAAACGCGGGTCCGGCTGAATTTCCCTCTGTCCGAAAATGCGCCGCCTTGGCATCGCGTCCTTTAGTTAGCTATGGCTTCCAGCTGTCGACTTTTATTTCGGCCGCTTGGCCCCGTACTTCGACCGACTCTGCTTACGATTCGCCACCCCGACTGCATCCAGCGCGCCCCGCACGATATGATACCGAACGCCCGGCAGGTCCTTCACCCGGCCGCCGCGCACGAGTACGATCGAGTGTTCCTGCAGATTATGCCCCTCACCGGGAATGTACGAGGTCACTTCCATGCTGTTCGTCAAGCGCACCCGAGCCACCTTCCGCAGCGCCGAGTTCGGCTTCTTGGGCGTCGTGGTATAGACGCGGATGCAGACCCCGCGCTTCTGCGGACAGCGCCGCAGGGCCGGGCTTTTAGTTTTCCATTTGGTCAGCGTACGTCCATGCCGGACCAACTGATTGATGGTTGGCATTGTCCCTCCACACGTGTTACGTGTTCGCTTCTTCCTGCCGCTCCTCGACGATCCGTTCAAGGAGCGCTTAGGAAACCTACGGATTATAATGAGCGAGATGCTAGCTGTCAAGAACAATTCGGGCTGCTAATTTACTCGCCAGCCGCCTCGGCCTCCACCCGTTGCCCTTCCTGCCCGATTCCAACCGGCTCGCCCGCCAGCGCCGGGGGCGTTTCCTTCTTGGGGCTGATCACAAAGGTGTCGCGGTAGACCTCGAAGCCGGTGCCGGCCGGGATCAGCCGACCTACAATCACGTTCTCCTTGAGCCCCAACAGACTGTCCTCCTTGCCGTTGATCGCCGCTTCAGTCAAGACCCGCGTCGTTTCCTGGAAGGACGCAGCCGAAACGAAGCTGTCGGTCGTCAGCGCGGCCTTCGTGATGCCGAGGAGTACCGGCTTGCCAAGCGCCGGACGGCCGCCTTTGGCCATCACCCGTTCGTTCTCGTCGTCGAAGGCGAACTTGCTGACCTGGCTGCCCGGAAGAAACTCGGTGTCGCCTGGGTCTTCGATCCTGACCTTGCGCAGCATCTGCCGCACGATGATCTCGATGTGCTTATCGTTGATCGAGACGCCTTGCAGCCGATACACGTCTTGCACCTCGTCCACGAGGTACTTCTGCAGTTCCTTGGGCCCCAACACATCCAAGATGTCGTGCGGATTGGCGGATCCGTCCATCAAGGGATCACCGGCCCGGACCCAATCCCCTTCGTGCACATTCACGTGCTTGCCCTTGGGAATCAGGTACTCCTTCACGTCTCCCATCTTGTTGTCCACCAGCACCTTGCGCATGCCCTTGACGAACCCGCCGTAGGACACTTCGCCGTCGATCTCGCTGATGACCGCCTGTTCCTTGGGCTTTCTGGCTTCGAAGAGCTCGGCCACCCGGGGCAGACCGCCGGTGATGTCCTTCGTCTTGGTGGTTTCGCGAGGGATCTTCGCCAGCACGTCGCCTGGGTGGACCGCGTGGCCCTTCTCCACGAAAATGTGCGCGCCCACCGGCAGCAGGTACCGAGCCACGGCGGCCACGTTTGAGACCTTGGCAGTCTTGCCCCCCTCGTCCTTGATCGAGATGCGCGGCCGTAGGGTGGCGCCCGCATGCTCGATCACCACCTTGCGCGACAGGCCCGTCACCTCGTCGAATTCGTCCTTCATGGTGACGCCTTCGACGATGTCTCCGTAGGCTACCTTGCCCCCGACTTCCGTCAAGATCAGGATTGAGTAGGGATCCCACTCGACCAGCTTCTGGCCCATCTCCACGCGTTCCCCGTCCTTGAGTTTGATCTTGGCTCCATACATCACCGGGTACTTCTCGCGTTCGCGGCCGGTCTCGTCGTAGATGGCGACCTTCGCATTGCGATTCATGACGACCCACTCGCCTTCCTTATTCCTGACTGCAATCCCACTGTTGTGGACGTCGGCATTCTTCTTTGCATCGATGCTCAGGAACCGGATGGTCCCGGCGTGCTTAGCCTCCAGCACCGTCTGTTCAACTACCTTGCTGGCGGTACCGCCGATGTGGAACGTCCGCATCGTCAACTGGGTGCCCGGCTCGCCGATCGATTGGGCCGCGATCACGCCCACCGGCTCGCCCCTCTCGACCAGCTTGCCACGCGACAGGTCACGCCCGTAGCACTTGACGCACACACCTCGCCTGGACTGGCAGGTAAGCACCGACCGGATCTTGACCCGATCCACGCCGGCTTCCACGACCCCTTTGGCACGTTCTTCGTCAACCTCCTCGTCGGCCTTCACGATGATCTCACCGGTCACCGGATCGCGGATATCCTCGGCAGCCAGGCGGCCCAGGATCCGTTCCTCGATGGGCTGAATGACCTCCCCGCCCTCGACTAGCGCGGCAACCACGATCCCGTCGTTGGTCCGGCAATCTTCTTCGCTGATGATCATATCCTGCGAGATGTCCACGAGCCGCCTGGTCAGGTAGCCGGAGTTGGCGGTCTTCAAGGCCGTGTCGGCCAGCCCCTTGCGGGCTCCGTGCGTGGAGATGAAGTATTGCAGCACGGTCAGGCCTTCTCGGAAATTGGCCGTGATCGGCGTCTCGATGATCTCGCCGGAGGGCTTGGCCATCAACCCGCGCATCCCGCCCAACTGACGGATCTGCTGCGAGCTGCCGCGGGCTCCGGAATCCGCCATCATGAAAATGGGGTTGAAAGCCTCCGGCGCCTTCGGATCGCCGCCGGCACCCAACTCTTTCATCATCTCGCCCGCCACCTGCTCGGTCACGTGGGCCCAGATGTCGATCACTTTGTTGTAACGCTCACCGTTGGTGATGAGCCCCTCGCCGTACTGCTTCTCGATTTCGTTGACTTCCCGTTGCGCCTTCGAGATCAGCTCTTCCTTCTTGGTCGGAATATGCATGTTGTCGATACAGATCGACACCCCGGCCTTGGTCGCGTAGGTGAAGCCGACATCCTTGATCTTGTCCAGCAGTGTGACGGTCTCGCGGAGCCCGGCTTGGCGATAGACCGCATCGACGAGCTTGGTCATTTCCTTCTTGGTCATGAGCTGGTTGGCGGAGGAGAACGGAATCGACGGCGGCAGGATCTCGCCCAGCAACACCCGTCCAACCGTGGTCGACACCAGGGAGCCGTTCACCCGGACCTTGATCCGCGCATGCTCTTCCACTTCGCGGGCATCATAGGCAATCCGGACTTCTTCCGGTGAGGCAAAGATCTTCCCTTCGCCCCTAGCACCGGCCCGCTCCTTGGTCAACCAGTAGCACCCAAGAACCATGTCCTGCGAGGGCACGGCGATCGGCTTCCCATTGGCCGGCGAAAGGACGTTATTGATCGACATCATCAACACTCGGGCCTCAACCTGCGCCTCGACGGACAGCGGGACGTGGACCGCCATCTGGTCGCCGTCGAAATCTGCGTTGAAGGCGGCGCAGACCAAGGGATGCAGGCGGATGGCCTTGCCTTCCACCAAGACCGGGTCGAAGGCTTGGATGCCGAGCCGGTGCAGGGTGGGTGCCCGGTTCAGCAGGACCGGGTGCTCGCGGATCACCTCATCCAGCACATCCCACACCTCCGGCCGCTCCTTTTCGACCAGGCGCTTGGCGCTCTTGATCGTGGTCGCCGCCCCGCGCTCCTCCAGCTTGTGGAAGATGAACGGCTTGAACAGTTCCAGGGCCATCTTCTTCGGCAACCCGCACTGATGCAGGCGGAGTTCAGGCCCCACCACGATGACCGACCGGCCGGAGTAATCCACCCGCTTCCCGAGCAGATTTTGGCGGAAGCGACCCTGTTTACCTTTGAGCATGTCGCTCAGCGATTTGAGGGGCCGCTTGTTGGGCCCCCGGATGGCCCGGCCGCGCCGCCCGTTGTCAAACAGCGCGTCCACCGCTTCCTGGAGCATCCGCATTTCGTTGCGGATGATCACGCCCGGCGCCTTAAGTTCCATGAGCCGCTTGAGCCGATTATTCCGGTTGATCACCCGCCGATAGAGGTCGTTGAGATCCGACGTCGCAAAGCGGCCGCCGTCCAGCGGCACCAGCGGCCGGAGCTCCGGCGGCAGAACCGGGATCACATCCATGACCATCCACTCGGGCTTGTTACCCGACTTCCGGAACGCCTCAAGCACTTTCAATCGCTTGGCGTACTTTTTCTTCAAGGCGGCCGACGCGGACACCTTGGACTTGGCGTGCAGGTCGTCCCACAGCTCGTTGATGTCGATCTTCCGCAGCAGGTCCCGGATCGCCTCCGCCCCGATGCCGGCCTTGAACGCGCTCAGCCCGTGCTCCTCCTGCAGGCTGCGCAGCTTGTCCTCGGTCAGCAACTCCTTCTCGCGGAGCGACGTCTCGCCCGGATCCGTGACCACGTAGCTTTCAAAATAGAGGATCTTCTCCAGGTGCTTGAGACTCATGTCCAGGAGCGTTCCGATGCGGCTGGGCACGCCTTTCAGAAACCAGATATGCGCGACCGGAGCCGCCAACTCGATGTGCCCCATCCGCTCTCGGCGCACCTTGGATTGGATCACCTCGACGCCGCACTTGTCGCAGACGATGCCGCGGTGCTTCATTCGCTTGTACTTGCCGCAGTTGCATTCCCAATCTTTGATCGGACCGAAGATCTTGGCGCAGAAGAGTCCGTCCTTCTCGGGCTTGAAGGAGCGATAGTTGATCGTTTCTGGCTTCTTCACCTCGCCGTAGGACCAGGACCGGATCTTGTCCGGTGAGGCGATCCGGATACGCATGGCGTCAAACGACACGGCGTCGCGCGGCTTTTCAAACAGCGTGTAGATGCCTTCCAAGGTAATACCTCCCCCCTCTAAAGGGTGGAATCCTGAACGATGAATGCAGAATGCTGAATGGTTAAGAACATCACGCCCTCATATCCCCACTCATCTCCCCACTCATCGTTCATCATTCAGCGTTCACGTTTGCTTAATCAGTCTTTCGCCTTGATCAGATCGACGTCCAAACCCAGACTCTGCAGCTCCTTGACCAGCACGTTGAACGACTCGGGCAGGCCTGGCTCCAGGAAGTTTTCGCCCTTCACGATCGCCTCGTAAATCCGGGACCGGCCCGGGACATCGTCCGACTTCACGGTCAGAAATTCCTGGAGCGTGGAGGCAGCGCCGTAGGCCTGCAAAGCCCACACCTCCATCTCGCCCAGCCGCTGTCCGCCGAATTGCGCCTTGCCGCCCAGCGGCTGCTGGGTGACGAGCGAGTAAGGCCCGATTGAGCGGGCATGAATCTTATCGTCCACCAGGTGGTGCAGCTTCAACATGTACATATAACCGACCGTGACGGGGCTTCCGAAGGGCTCGCCGGTCCGTCCGTCGTAGACGGTGGACTGGCCGCTGGGCGACAGCTTGCCCTTTTTCAGCAGCTCCTTGATTTCCTTTTCCGACGCTCCGTCGAAGACCGGGCTGGACACGCGCAGGCCGAGGGCCCTGGCCGCCATGCCCAGGTGGGCCTCCAGGATCTGCCCGACGTTCATGCGTGATGGCACGCCCAGCGGGTTCAAGACGATCTCGACCGGCGTGCCATCCGGCAGGTAGGGCATGTCCTCCTCCGGCAGAATCCGCGAGACGACACCCTTGTTCCCGTGCCGGCCGGCCATCTTGTCCCCGACCGAAACCTTGCGCTTCATCGCGATGTAGACTTTCACCAGCTTGATGACGCCGGGCGGCAACTCATCGCCGCGCTTCAGACGTCCGACTTTCTCGTCGTAGAGGGTCTGGAGAATCTCGCTCTGGTCCTTGGCGAAGCGCTCAATCTCCTCCAAGGCCTTTTGTTCGTCTGGATCGCTCAGGATGATGTGCCGGACGTTGTCATCCGACAGTTTCTTGAGGATCTCGGCGGTCAGCTTTCCCTTCTTCTTGAGGATCACGTCGCCGCTCTCGGGATCCATGAGGTCGCGCCCGACGACCTTCCCCAGAAGCAGCTTGCGCATCTTTTTGTTCTTTTCTTCCTCAATGATGCGCAGCTCGTCTTGGTGATCCCGCTGCAACTTGAGCACATCGTCGCTTTCGATGCTCTTGGACCGCTCGTCCTTGTCCAGTCCCTTGCGGGAAAAGATCTTGACGTCGACCACGATCCCTTCCACCCCGGGGGGTACCTGCAACGATGTGTCCTTCACATCGCCGGCTTTCTCGCCAAAGATTGCGCGCAGGAGCTTCTCCTCCGGAGTCAGCTGGGTTTCGCCCTTGGGCGTAACCTTTCCGACCAGGATGTCCCCCGGCTTGACCTCCGCCCCGATGCGGATGATGCCACTCTCGTCCAGGTTCCGGAGGGCCTCCTCGCCGATGTTCGGGATATCGCGGGTGATGTCCTCCTTGCCCAGCTTGGTGTCGCGGGCCTCAACCTCGAACTCCTCGATGTGGATGGAGGTGAAGGCATCTTCCCGCACCAGCTTCTCGCTGATCAGGATGGCGTCTTCGAAATTGAACCCGCCCCAAGGCATGAACGCCACCAGCACGTTCCGGCCCAGGGCCAATTCGCCCTGGTCGATGGCCGGTCCGTCGGCCAACACCTGGCCCTTCTTGACCGGCTGCCCAACCCGCACCACCGGCTTCTGTGTGACGCAGGTGTTCTGGTTGGACCGCTGGAACTTGATCAGGTTGTACACGTCCAGACCCGCGTCGCGCTTGCGGCCTCCCTCTTCCTTTTTCCGGTGCTCCGCCCGCATGACGATCCGGGTAGCATCGACGCTTTCGACGACCCCGCCCCGCTTCGCCTGGACGACATAGCCGGAGTCCCGCGCCACAACCGCCTCCATACCGGTGCCCACCAGGGGTGCCTCCGTGCTGATCAAGGGCACCGCCTGTCGTTGCATATTCGAGCCCATCAGCGCGCGATTGGCATCGTCATGCTCCAGGAAGGGCACCAGCGCCGTGGCAACACTCACCACCTGCTTCGGGGACACGTCCATGTACTCAACCTTATCCGGCGTCGCCGTGATAAAGTCGCCCCCGTACCGGGCGGAGACCGTTTCGGAGACCAGCCGGTTCGAAGCGTCCAGTTTCGAGTTGGCCTGCGCGATGATGTATTTTTCCCCCTCGATGGCCGAGAGATACTCGATCTCGTCGGTCACCCGCCCCTTACGCACCCGGCGGTACGGGGCTTCGATGAACCCGAAGTCGTTGATGCGCGCGTAGGTCGCGAGCGACGTGATTAACCCGATGTTGGGGCCTTCCGGTGTCTCGATCGGACAGATGCGACTGTAGTGCGAGGGGTGCACATCGCGCACCTCGAACCCGGCCCGCTCCCTGGTCAAGCCACCCGGGCCCAGCGCGGACAGCCGGCGCTTGTGGGTGATCTCCGCCAGCGGGTTCGTCTGATCCATGAACTGGGAGAGCTGGCTGCTGCTGAAAAACTCCTTGATCGCCGCCACGACCGGCTTGGCATTGATCAGATCGTGCGGGAGCACGGTCTCCATATCCAGCAGGTTCATCCGCTCCTTGATGCTCCGCTCCATCCTGGCGAGACCGATGCGGAACTGGTTTTCCAGCAACTCGCCCACCGATCGGACCCGCCGGTTGCCCAAATGGTCGATGTCGTCGATTTCACCCTTGCCCATCTTGAGATTCACCAGGTAGCGGATCACCTCGACGATGTCCTGCGGCACCAACGTGCGCTGCTCGAGCGGCAGGTCTAACCCCAGCTTCTTGTTCAGCTTCAGCCGCCCGACCGGTGAGAGGTCGTAGCGCTTGGAGCTGCTGAACAGACTGTCGAAGAGCACGCGAGCCGTTTCGATCGAGGGCGTCTCGCCGGGCCTGAGGCGCTTGTAGATCTCGACCATGGCCTCTTCCTTGGAGCCGGTCCGCTCCATCTCGAGCGTATCCAGGATCACCGGCGTGGCGGTCGCCGCATCCAGATAGATGACCTTGAAGCTCTCCACGTGGCTGTCGAGAATTTTTTCGAGCGTCGCCGGCGTGAGCTTATGGTTCTTGTCGAGGATCTTCTCCTTACTGACCGGATCCACCAACTCGGTCAGCACGGCCCGACCCGTCAGCTCGGCGATGCTGACGGGAATCTCCTTCACCCCCGCCGCTTTGATACGGGCGATCAAGGCCTTGGTCAGCTTCGCGCCCTCCCGGACGACCGGCTCCTTGCTGCCTTTCTCCGTGACCTCGATGGGGCACTTGAGCCCGTGATGGATCTCCGGGTCCAGCTTGCGCAGAAGCTTGCCCTTGGCCACCCGAATCTCTTCCACCGGGTAGTACATCTTGAGCAGGTCATCGGTGGAAAACCCGAAGGCTTTGAGGAGAATCGTGACCGGCATCTTCCGGCGACGATCGATCCGGACATAGAGGATGTCCCGCGCGTCGAACTCGAAGTCCAGCCAGGAGCCACGGTATGGAATGATGCGGGCGGAGTAGAGGACCTTCCCGCTCGCGTGCGTCCGTCCCTTGTCGTGCGTGAAGGACGCGCCGGGCGACCGATGCAACTGGCTTACCACCACACGCTCTGTCCCGTTCACGATGAACGTGCCCCGCTCCGTCATGAGCGGCAGCTCGCCGACGTAGACCTCCTGCTCGCGCACATCGAGCACTTTTTTCTTGGGTCCTTTGTCCTCCTTGTCAAAGACCACAAGCCGGACCCGTACTTTCAAGGGCACGGCGAACGTCATCCCCTGTTCGAGGCACTCCCGCACATCGTACTTCGGCGTGCCCAGGGAGTAACTCGAGAACTCCAGGATCGCCGTGTTGTTGTAGTCGGCGATCGGAAAAACGCCGGTCAGCGCCGCTTGGAGCCCCTTGTCTTCGCGCCGGTCCGGTTCGCGCTCCATCTGGAGAAATTGCTCGTAGGACCGTTTCTGGATTTCGATCAGGTCGGGGATGTCAATGTTCGCACGAATCTTGGAAAAATCTTTCCGTTCGATCATCCCATTGCCAGTCGATTCGGACATGCTCTTCCCCTCCCTCGGTAGAAGAACGTCATTCGTCATTGGTCATTCGTTATTCGTGCTTGAAGAACGAGTTTCGGATGACGAGTGACGATTTACGGGCCCCTTACTTCACCTCGATCTTGGCGCCGCTCTCTTCCAGTTTCTTCTTCATGGTCTCAGCTTCTTCCTTGGTAACCCCGGTCTTGACAGGCTTGGGCGCGCCCTCCACCAGATCCTTGGCTTCCTTGAGGCCCAGGCTGGTGAGCTCGCGCACCACCTTAATCACTTGGATCTTCTTGTCCGCCGCGGCGCTGGCCAGGATCACGTCGAACGACGTCTTTTCCTCCGCGGCCGCCGCCGCAGCCCCGCCGCCAGCCGGAGCGGCCGCCACAGCCACCGGCGCCGCTGCCGTCACGCCGAATCGGGCCTCCAAGCCCTTGACCAGCTCCGACAGCTCCAGCACGGTCATGCTCTCGATCGCCTTGATGAATTCCTCCTGAGACAGTTTTCCTTCTGTTGCCGGCATGTTTCCCTCTCCTTTCTTCTTGTCCGAGATAGCCACCATCACGCCCACCAGCTCCCGCACGAGGCCGCTCAGCGCATAGACCAGGCCGCGGGCCGGTCCCTGCATGGCCGAGAGGAGCATGGAGAGCAACACCGGTTTGGTCGGCAGAGTGGCCACAGCCACCAACTGGGCGGGCTTGAGCAGCTTACCCTCCAGCACCCCGACCATCATTTTCATCTTCTCGTCGTGCTTTTCTTTTCCGATGAAATCACGAAGGATCTTCGTCGGCAGCACGGGATCGTCGTAGCCGATCATCACAGCCAGCGGCCCCTTGAAGTGGGGCTTGGCATCGGCCAGTGAGGTCCCCTCGACGGCCCTTGCGGCGAGCGTGTTTTTGACGACCTTGAATTCCGCCTTGGCTCCCCGCAACTGCTTGCGCAGCTCGGTGACCTCGTTCACAGACAGCCCGCAGCATTCGGTCATGATCGCGAGCTTGGCCTGCGAAAACTTCTCGTGCAGCTCCGCAACCGCCGTGGCCTTCTCATCCTTTTTCATCCGTTCCACTCCCCCCTTTCTGGGATGGCAGAAGTGATTTTAACTGCGCGCATCGAGCGAGCACCTTCTGAGCGTGCGCGCTCTGCGAGCACACAAATCACTTCTGCCATCCCAAACTCACCTAGCTCCACTGCTTGCTAATCGCCACGGTGTCAAGCTTGACGCCCGGCCCCATCGTACTGGAGATCGTGGCGCTCTTGAGGTACCGGCCTTTGCAAGAGGCCGGCTTGGCTTTCATCACCGCTTCCAGGATTACGTGGGCGTTCTCATAGAGCCGCTGCTCATCGAACGACACCTTGCCGACCGGAACCTGGACGATTCCGGCCTTTTCAACCTTGTACTCCACCCGTCCCTTTCTGATCTCGGCGACGGCTTTTGCCACATCGAAGGTCACGGTCCCGGTCTTGGGATTCGGCATCAGTCCGCGCGGGCCCAGAACTTTTCCGAGCTTGCCCACCGCTCCCATCAAGTCGGGAGTCGCGATCGCCTGGTCGAACTCCATCCACCCGCCCTTGATCTTCTCCATCAACTCATCGGCTCCGACGTAATCCGCACCGGCCGCGCGGGCCTCCTGTTCCTTTTCGCCCTTCGCAAAGACCAGCACCCTCACCTTTTTCCCCGTACCGTGCGGCAGAACCGATGTACCGCGCACCATCTGGTCGGCCCGCTTGGGATCCACACCCAACCGAAGTGCCAGATCTACCGACTCATCGAACTTCGCGTAGGCGGCCTGCTTAACAAGCGCGACGGCCTCCTTTAACCCATGGACCCGCAGCTCCACTTTGGCCGCCGCGTTTCTCATTTTCTTGCCCATGACCCGCTCCTTGAATCGTGAATTGTTAACCGTGAAACGTGAATCGTAAACGCAGCCGGAGTCTCTCCTGCAGCATCTTCTCGTTTAACGTTTCACGATGAACATTGCCGCTAGCCCTGGATGACGATCCCCATGCTGCGTGCGGTCCCCTCGACAATATTCATCGCACCCTCCACATCCGCCGCATTGAGATCAGCCATCTTCTTGGTGGCAATTTCCTTGAGCTGCGCCTTCGTAATCTTGCCCACCTTGTCCTTGTGGGGAACACCGGACCCCTTGATGATCCCCGAGGCTTTCTTGAGGAGATCGGATGCCGGCGGGGTCCGCGTCACGAAGGTGAAGGTCCGGTCTTTGTAGACTGTGATCACGACCGGAATGATACTGTCGCCCTCCTTCTGGGTCCTGGCATTGAACTGTTTGCAGAACTCCATAATGTTCACGCCGTGCTGGCCCAGCGAGGGACCAACGGGAGGCGCTGGGTTGGCTTTTCCAGCAGGAATCTGCAGCTTGATATAGCCAGTGATCTCTTTCGCCATTGATCGCTCCTTCAAACAGCCAAGAAGCCTTCAGCAATCAGCTTTCAGCGAAGGCTCTTCTTCCAAGCTGACGGCTGATAGCTGATGGCTCAAATCCTCTCTACTTGCAGAAACCCCAGCTCCACCGGCGTCGAGCGACCGAAGATGCTGACCAGTACTTTGACCCGGCTGTGGTCCTGGTCCACTTCGTCCACGAGGCCGTTGAAGCCCAGGAAGGGGCCGTCGATGATCCGGACATTATCACCCTTGATGAAGCGGACTTGCTCGCGGGGGGCCGCCGTCCCCGAGTCCACCTGCTTCAACATGGATTGGGCTTCTTCCTCAGTCAGAGGGAGGGGCCTAATCCCTCCACCGATGAAGCCGGTGACCTTGGGAGTCTCTTTGATCATCTGCAGGGCACCGTCGGTGATCGGAGATTCCAGCTCCACAAGCACGTAGCCGGGAAAGAATTTGCGTTTCGACGTCCGGCGTTTGCCGTCCTTGATCTCGATCACGTCCTCGGTTGGAACCAACACCTGCCCGAGTTGCTCGACCAGCCCCATCTGACTGGCACGCTCCACGATGCTGGCCTTCACCCGTCCCTCGAACCCGGCATAGGTATGGATCACATACCAACTCTTGCTCATCGTCATCCCTCAAACACCAGCGTCATGAACAGGGTCTTCCCAGCGTCTCTTTACTCTCGCCGCGATGCGCGGCTCTCAGATTACCTTGCCGACCAGCCAGACCAAAAACGAATCGGCCATCGACAGAAAGATCGACATGATCAGACAGAAAACAATGACGACCATGGTGGACCCGATGGTCTCAGCCTTCGACGGAAAGGACACTTTCTTGACCTCGGCTTTGACATCGGTCACAAACTCACTCGTGGAGTGCCACAGTTTCGTCAACATTGATCGCTTTCCACCGCGTTAGCCGAGCACGCGAGGTCTCATCCCATTGGGCAGGCGTGGCATGGCAGGGGCACCAGGAATCGAACCCGGACCTTCGGTTTTGGAGACCGACGTGCTAGCCGTTGAACACCATGCCCCTGTGCTCGGTTTCAAGTTACGTTATGGTGAATTTTGAGTTCACGCGACGAGCCTCTCCCCAACTCAAAACTCACCACTCAAAACTACTTCACTTCTTTATGGGGCGTGTGCTTGCGGCACGTCCGGCAGTACCTGTTCCGTTCCAGACGGTCCGGATCGTTCTTCTTATTCTTCATCGTCGAATAGTTTCGTTCTTTGCAGACGGTACATGCCATTGCAATAATGTCCCGCATCTCTTTTCTCCAAGAAGCTCTCAGCTTTCAGCCGTCAGCCACTCTCGAAAAGCTGATTGCTGAGGGCTGCGGCTTCTTTCTACGCCAGGATTTCGGTGACGACGCCCGAGCCGACGGTTTTGCCGCCCTCGCGCACCGCAAACCGCAGCCCCTGGTCCATCGCAATCGGGCTGATCAACTCCGCCGTCACCGCCACGTTGTCCCCCGGCATCACCATCTCCACCCCCGGATTCAGCTGCATCACCCCCGTCACATCCGTCGTCCGGAAGTAGAACTGCGGCCGGTACCCGTTGAAAAACGGCGTGTGCCGCCCGCCTTCTTCTTTGGTGAGCACGTAGATCTCCGCCTTGAACTTCGTGTGCGGCGTGATGCTCTTGGGCTTCGCCAGCACCATCCCCCGCTCCACCTCTTCTTTCTTGGTGCCCCGCAGCAACACCCCAATGTTATCGCCCGCCTGCCCCTCATCCAACACCTTGCGGAACATCTCCACCCCCGTCACCACCGTCGTCTGCGTCGGCCGCAACCCCACGATCTCCACCTCATCGCCGACCTTCACCACCCCCCGCTCGCACCGCCCCGTCACCACCGTCCCCCGCCCGCTGATCGTAAAGACATCCTCGATCGGCATCAAAAACGGCTTCTCGATCGGCCGCGCCGGCGTCGGAATGTAGCTGTCCACCGCCTCCAACAGCTTGAGAATCGCCGGCACCCCGATCGGGCTCTGATCCCCCTCCATCGCCTTGATCGCCGAGCCCGTGATGATCGGAATCTTGTCCCCCGGAAACTCATACTTCGTCAGCAGCTCCCGCACCTCCAACTCCACCAGGTCCAAGAGCTCCTTGTCGTCCACCTTGTCCGCCTTGTTCAAAAACACCACGATATAGGGCACCCCCACCTGCCGGGCCAGCAAAATATGCTCCCGCGTCTGCGGCATCGGACCGTCCGCCGCCGACACCACCAGGATCGCCCCGTCCATCTGCGCCGCCCCCGTGATCATGTTCTTGACGTAGTCCGCGTGCCCCGGACAATCCACGTGCGCGTAGTGGCGCTTGTCGCTCTCGTACTCCACGTGGCTGATGGCAATCGTCAGAATCTTGGTCGCATCCCGCCGCCCCTGCGACTCGCTCGCCTTGGCCACCTCGTCGTAGCTGATGAACTTGGCCATCCCCCGGTCACTGCACACCTTCGTCAGCGCCGAGGTGAGCGTCGTCTTCCCATGATCCACGTGCCCGATCGTCCCAATGTTCACGTGGGGCTTGCGCCGCTCAAATTTCGCCTTCGCCATAA
>VGXG01000018.1 GCA_016873395.1 Nitrospira sp.
CCCCGCATAGCTGCGGCCGCGCCTTCGAAATCATACAGACTGGCTACACGTAGGTGTGCTCGTCGCGTTTGACTAACTTCAGCAGAATGACTTTCTTGCGCGTCTCATCAATATCGTACAGGAGGCGGTAGGGACCGATCCGAATCCGGTATTGCGCGATGAATTGCGCGACAACCACCTCGCCTTTGAGCTTCTTATACCGTTTCCCTTCGGGTCTGGGGTTGAGACTGAGCGACCGGACCTTTTCAGCAACTGCGGCTTGATAGTCGGCGGGAAGTTTCTCCAGCGCTTTTTCGAAGTTGCGCTCTACCCGCTCGCTCGGAAAGACGATTTCATAGGACACCGCCTAGAGCCCCATTTTGCGGAACAGCCGCTCGGCCGGAACCGCCTTCCCTTGGGTATACTCCGACCGCGCCTTGGCGATTTCCTTCAGGAGCTTTTGGTCCTTGAGCTCTTCCAGCATTTCCAACAGATCGAGCATCTCTTCGTACGGCATCAAAAAGGACATCGGCTTGCCGTGCGACAGCACGAGCGATGGCATTTTAGAACTGATCAGCTTGGACAGCCGGGCTTGCGCCTGTCGCACGTTCACGGGCCTGGCCTTTCGGAGCAATGCCGCTGTGGTCATGGAAGTCTCCTCGTCAGACGCATGGCAATTGTATAGACACTAGCAGGTTTTGATGGCTGGGGCAAGGCGCGCGACGCGGGCTGCTAGATCCTTTACCCAGGCGGCCAGTGCATGGGGCGGCCGCCGAGGAGGTGCAAGTGCAGATGGAACACGCTCTGGCCCGCCTGGGCCCCGGTGTTCGACACGACCCGATAGCCCGATTGCGTCAAGCCCCGGGCCTCGGCGATCGTCGCGCAGAGGAGGAGCAAGTGGCCGAGGAGGTCGCGATCCGCCTGCTTGGCCTCACTCAGCGACGCCAGGTGCGTCTTGGGAATGATGAGGAGATGGGTCGGCGCCTGGGGATGGATGTCTTCAAAGACCACGGTGCGGTCGTCTTCGTGCACGATCTTGGAAGGGATTTTCTTCTCGGCGATCTTGCAAAAGAGACAGTCGCTCATTGGCTTTTCCCCTTCTTCAAGCCCGACTTCCCATACCGGCCCGCCAGTTCTTGATAGACCTCTTCCGGCTTGACGTCGTGATAGCCGAGCGCGACCATGGTATGGAACAGGAGATCGGCCGCCTCGTAGATAATCTCGTCCCGCTTGCCGCCCTTGGCGGCCAGGACCACCTCGCCCGCTTCCTCGACCACCTTCTTGAGCACCTTGTCGGCGCCGCCCTGGAGCAGGGAGGAGACATAGGAATCGGGCTTGGGCGACCGCTTGCGGTCCAGGACCGTCTGATGCAGCCGCTCCAGAATCCCTCCGAAAGCGTCCGGCGTCTTCCCGCCTTCGGTCTTCCCGGTCGATTCGAGGCGCGTAAAGAAGCAGGCTTTCTCGCCGGTATGGCAGGTCGGCCCGACCGGCTCGGCCTTGACGAGCACCGTGTCCCCGTCGCAATCCACGAAGAGGTCTTTCAGGATCAGCTTGTGGCCGGAGGTTTCGCCCTTCTCCCAGAGCCTGTTCCTCGATCGGCTCCAGAAGTGGACGGACTTGGTTTCAAGCGTCTTCTGCAGGGCCTCCTTGTTCATGAAGGCGAGCATCAGGACGCTCCCGTCCCGCCAATCCTGCACGACCGCTGGGATCAAGCCCTGTCCGTCGAATTTGAGTTGGCTGAAGTCTGCCATAATGCTCAACTCGGGCGAGCGGCAAGTGGCTAGAGGTTAGGTCCGTCCACTCGCCTCTCGCCCCTTGCCTCTAGCCCTCCATATGTCTCACCGGAATCCCCCGTTGCTTGAGATACGTCTTTGCCTCCGAAATCGTATGCGTCCGATAGTGGAAGATGGAGGCGGCCAGCACCGCGTCCGCCTTGCCTTTGACGAATCCCTCATAGAGATGTTCGAGCGTGCCCACTCCGCCCGAGGCGATCACGGGTATGGACACGGCCTCGGCCACCGCTGCAGTCAGCTCCAGATCGTAGCCGTTCAAGGTGCCGTCCCGGTCCATGCTGGTCAGGAGAATTTCGCCGGCCCCGTAACTCTCCATCTTGCGGGCCCACTCCACTGCGTCAATGCCGGCGGGATTGCGCCCTCCGTGCGTGAAGACCTCCCAGCCGGTTGCGGGGGCGGCCCGCCGCTTTGCATCAATCGCCACTACGATGCACTGCGTGCCGAACCGTTCCGCCGCTTCCTTGACGAATTCCGGCCGCTCGACTGCCGCCGTGTTGATGCTGACCTTGTCCGACCCGGCCTTCAGCAAGGCCCGAATATCTTCGAGCGTCCGGACGCCGCCTCCCACGGTCAAGGGCATGAAGACCTGCTCCGCGGTCCTGGTCACCACGTCAAAGATGGTCTTTCGATTCTCATAGGACGCGGTGATGTCCAGGAAGCAGAGCTCGTCCGCTCCTTCTTGGTCATAGGCCCGGGCGACTTCGACCGGATCGCCCGCGTCCCTCAGATTGACGAACGAGACGCCCTTGACCACCCGGCCGTCCTTGACATCCAGACAGGGGATGATGCGCTTCGTCAGCATGTTTGAAGAAGTGATGACGGCTGATTGATGAGTGATGAGTGAGACCGAACAGAACCCGCTTTCCACTCAGCATTCATCACTCAGCACTCTGCACTGCCTTTAACGCCGCCGCGAGGTCCAGCTTGCCGTCGTAGAGGGCCTTGCCCACGATGGCTCCTTCCACCTTCGGTCCCAGCGCCTTGATGCCCTGCAGGTCCTCGACCCGCGTGATCCCGCCGGAGGCAATGACCGGGACCGGCGAGCCGGCGACGATTTCACGGAGCGCTGCCAAGTTCGGCCCTTCCAACATCCCGTCCCTGGCGATGTCCGTGTAGATCACCCCGCAGAGCGGATAGCCCGAGAGGGTCGGCAGCAGCTCTTTGACCGAGACGTTGGACTGGCTGGTCCAGCCCCGCACGGCCACCTTGCCGTCCCTGGCATCGATGCCGACCAGGATGCGCATGGGAAATTCTCGACAGGCCTGGTCAAGGAGCGAGCGGTCCTGCAGGACGGCGGTCCCCAAGACGATGCGGCTGACTCCCCGGGAGAGGTACTGCTTGACGGTCTCCAGAGTGCGAATGCCGCCCCCCACTTGGAGAGGCACCGACACAGTTTTGAGGATGGCTTCGATCTGAGGGAGATTGTGAGGACGTCCTTCGACCGCGCCGTTCAGGTCCACGACATGGAGCCGCGTAGCGCCCAACCGCTCCCAGCGCAGAGCCGTCCCCGCCGCATCCTCCGAATAAACCGTCTCCTCGTGCAGGTCCCCCTGCCGCAGACGTACGCAGCGTCCGTCCTTGAGATCAACGGCGGGAATGACCAGCATCACGGAACCCAATGATGCATGCGGAACGCTGAACGATGAATGGGCCGCTCATCAGTTCACCATTCATCACTCATCACTCATCATTCTGTTTTGCTACTTGGACGCCGGACCGCCGAAAGCGAACTGCTGGACGACGTGATCGGCGCCGTACTGGACCAGCTCATCGGCCGTCACGAACCCGATCCCCCGTTGGAAGACGCCGCCCAAGTCCTCGTTCAACGGCTTTTGCTTCTCGTAGTAGTTGCCGACCCAGAGGGTCCTGCCGTCCGCCGCGACCAGCTTCACTTCAAACCCCACCGTCGCCGGCGTGGCACCCCACCTTCCGCCTACCCGCTCCTGGTAAACCAGCACCCGTCCGAACAGGATTGCATCGGCGGACATCTTGGCCGCCACCTGTTTGGCCAGGTCAGCCGCCGCCAAGCCGGAGGCCTTTGCCCCCAGCGAGTCCTTGACCTGGCCGGTGGCCTCCGGAGACAGCACCAGAAGCCCCTCCAAGCGGCGCAGCTTCTCGTAGACCGCTTCCGTGACCTTCACGGCCACATGGGGCGGGACCACCGCAGTCGGGCTGTCAAACTTTTCCACCGTCTGGGGAATGGCAAAGGTGATGTCGGATCTGAGCATCCCCTGCGGCGCCTGCAGCTCGACGTCGCGCCGCTCGGCCACCTGCGGGGTGGCCAGCGCGTCGAAGGGCATGACCGCGACCATCTTGACCCGGTACTTCTCGATCTCGGGCGAGGTGTCCACCGTCACTTTGGTCGGAGGGCAACCGGCCAGCACGATGCCGACTGCAACCAGCACGCACGGGAGGAGGCGTACGACGCATGCCCCGTGATGTCGCATGTCTACCCTCTCAGGCTTCACGTTCACACCTCACGGTTAGAGGCGCCAGGCGCCGAAATTTTTGACGATCTGCAAGCCGACCGCCTGGCTCTTTTCCGGATGAAACTGGCAGGCAAATATATTGTCCCGCCAGATGCTCGAGGCAAAGGACACCCCATAGTCCGTGACCGTGCACGCGACCGAAGGATCGGCCGGCTCGACGTAATAGGAGTGGACGAAATAGAAGTGGCCGCCGCTGCCGATGTCCCGCAGAGGCGGCGCCTGCCGCGTGACGGTCACTTCGTTCCAGCCCATGTGGGGGACCTTGAGACGCTCCCCCCCTGAGCCGGCACCTGAGACAAAGCGCTTGACCCGGCCCGGCACGAGGTCCAGTCCCTTGTGGAGCCCGAACTCCTCGCTCTCGGTGAAGAGCAGTTGCAACCCCAGGCAGATCCCGAGAAAGGGCTTGCCGCCGGCGATGGCGCGCCTGATGGGATCGATCAAGCCGTATTGGTCCAAGTTGGCCATGCAGTCGGCAAAGGCGCCGACGCCCGGCAGCACGACGTGGCTCGCATCGGTGATGACCTGGCGCTCCCTCGTCACCACCGCCCGGTGTCCGACCGTCTCGAAGGCCTTCTGGACGCTCCGCAGGTTGCCCATGCCGTAGTCGATGATTGCAATCATCTCAAGAAACCCCGTGACGCGTAACGAGTGACAGGTGACGAGTCGGATATGAAGAACTCTCCTCGCTTCCCGTCACTCGTCACTTGTCACCCGTCACCTGTTCTACAGCTTCCCTTTCGTCGACAACACGCCCGACACCCGCCCATCAAGGGAGGTGGCTTGATCGAGAGCCTTGGCCAGCGCCTTGAAGGTCGCCTCCATAATATGGTGCGGGTTTCGTCCATACAGCACGTTCACATGCAGGTTGAACGCCCCGTGCGTCACGAAGGCCTGGAAGAAGTCCTCGAAGAGGTAGAGATCGAAGCCTTTGATGCGCCGGTGCGGCAGCTTGGCGTTATAGATGAGGTACGGCCGCCCGCTCAGGTCCACCGTGACCTGCGACAGCGTTTCGTCCAGCGGCGCCGATGCAAAGCCGAATCGCCGCACGCCCTTCTTGTCGCCCAGCGCCTGCTTGAGCGCCTCGCCCAGCACGATGCCCACGTCTTCAACCGTGTGGTGGTCGTCGATGTGCGTGTCGCCCTTCGCCCGCACGGTGAGATCAAACAACCCGTGCTTGGCCATCAATTCCAGCATGTGGTCCAGGAACGGGATCGTCGTCTTGATCCGCCCTTGGCCGGTGCCGTCCAACGTCCAGTCCACCCGGATGTCCGTCTCTTTGGTCGCCCGCTTGACGACCGCGCGCCGCGGCGGTGCGTTCCGTGCCTTCTTCATGAGAATCGGCTTTCCAACGATTTGGCGTGGGCATCCAGCCCCTCCATCTGCGCGATGCGGGCGATATGGTCCTTCACCTTCATCAACTCTTCTTTGCTGTAGGCGATGATGTTGCTCTTTTTGACGTAATCGTCGAACGAGAGGGGTGAGAAAAACCGCGCCGTCCCTCCCGTGGGCAGAACGTGATTGGGGCCGGCCACGTAGTCCGCCACGGCCGGAGAGCTGTATCGGCCGAGAAAGAGCGCCCCGGCATGCCGGACTTTTTCCAGGTAGTCGAAGGGCCGGTCCACCGCCAGCTCCAAATGTTCCGGCGCGATCTCGTTGGCCAGGTCGATCGCCTCGTCCATCGTGCCCACCACGAAGGCCACCGCGTGCCGGCCGATCGACTTCGCGAGGACCTTCTGGCGCGCGAGCTTTTTCACCTGCTCGCCGATCTGACGGACCACCTCCTTGGCCAGGCGGTCCGATGTCGTCACCAGACAGACCTGCGCCTCTTCATCGTGTTCCGCCTCGCAGAGCAGATCGGCCGCCACGTGGACGGGATTGGCGGCCTCGTCCGCAATCACCAGCAGCTCGCTGGGGCCTGCGATCATGTCGATGTCCACCCGGCCATAGATCAACCGCTTGGCCGTGGCCACGTAGACATTGCCGGGCCCGACGATCTTGTCCACCGGCCTGATGGTCTTGGTGCCGTAGACCATGGCCCCGATCGCCTGGACGCCTCCGATCCGGTAGACCTCGTCCACCCCCGCGATATCGGCCGCCACGAGCACATAGGGGCTGATCCCCCCCTTGCCCGCGGGCGTACACATGACCACCCGCTTGACGCCGGCGACCTTGGCCGGGATGGCGGTCATCAGGACCGACGAGGGGTAGGCCGCCTTGCCCCCCGGCACGTACAACCCTACCGCATCGAGCGGCATCACCACTTGGCCCAACGTCGCGCCGTTGTCCTGGTACATCCAGGTCTTGGTCCGCTGCCGTTCATGAAAGGCCATGATCCGCTGAGCGGCGTACCGCAGCGCGTCGCCTTCTTCCTTCCGGATCTGGTAGTAGGCCTCCTTCACCTGTTCCGGGCTAACCCGGAACTGAGCCGGCTTGAGGGTCACCCGGTCGAACTTCCTGGTGTAGCGGACGACGGCGCCGTCCCCGGCCCGTTCCACCGCCTTGAGGATGGTCTTGACGGCGGTCTCGACCGCCCCTCCTTGAGGGACGGACCGAGCCGCGACGCGCTTCACCATCCCCTTGAATGCCCGATCCTTGCTCGCTATGACCTTCATCCTCACCCCCCTGCAGCATCGCCGGGTCGCCTGAAGGCGGCACGGCCCGCTCCGGCGCTCACTGCGCCCGCTTCGGGCGTCCACGCTCCAGCCTGGCGATCAGGTCAGCCAGGCCGGCGTGCTTCATCTTCAGACTGGCGCGGTTGACGATCAGCCGCGCGGTGGATTGCGCAATCACATCAACCTCCACGAGGTTGTGGGCTTTGAGGGTCTTCCCGCTGGACACCAGGTCCACGATCCGTTCGGCCAACCCTACCATGGGCGCCAGCTCAATCGATCCGTACAGCTTGATGATTTCTACCGGCACGCCTTTCCGGTTGAAATAGCGTTCGGTGATGTTCGGATACTTGGTGGCCACCCGGACCTTGGCGGACAGCCGGTCGCGCAGGGCCTGCCCCTTCAGGGCCGCGACCGAGATCCGGCATGCTCCAACCCTGAGATCCAGCGGCTCGTAGACATCCCGGTCCTGCTCCAGCAGCACGTCCTTTCCCACCACCCCCGCATCGGCCGCCCCATATTCCACGTAGGTGGGAATGTCGCTCGGCCGTACGATCAGCAACGTCAGGTCCTGGCCGGGACAGGCAAACACCAGGCGGCGGCTCTCCGGCGACAGATTGTCCATGACGTAGCCAGCCCGCTTGAACAGCGCGAGCGTGGG
Organism: Nitrospira sp.; assembly: GCA_016873395.1. Taxonomy (GTDB): domain Bacteria; phylum Nitrospirota; class Nitrospiria; order Nitrospirales; family Nitrospiraceae; genus VGXG01. The sequence goes on from VGXG01000018.1 coordinate 7,532, forward strand.
GCCCAGCAACTTTCCCTTCGACAGGGCCACCGTGATCACGACGGAATCCCTGCCGCGGCACCGGCCGCCCCCTTGGCCGTCCCATGAACCCGGTTGACCGAGGCCCCTAGACCGCGCAGCTTCTGCTCAATCCGCTCATACCCGCGATCCAGATGATAGACCCGAGAGACCTCCGTGATGCCTTCCGCCGCCAGGCCGGCCAGGATCAGACCGGCGCTGGCCCGCAGGTCCGAGGCCATCACCGGCGCGCCGGTGAGGTGGCTCGACCCGTTCACCACCGCATGGTTGCCATCCACCTTGATGTCGGCTCCCATGCGCCGCAGCTCCGGGACATGGATGAACCGGCTTTCGAAGACCGTTTCCGTGATCACGCTCGTGCCCTCGGCCACGCACAGGAGCGCCATGATCTGCGCCTGCATGTCGGTCGGAAATCCCGGGTGCACGAAGGTCTTGACGTCGGCGGCCTTGGGCCGGCGCGGCGCCTTCAACCGGATGCTCTCTTTCTTTTCGGTCACCTCGGCGCCGGCTTCCCGGAGCTTCACAATGACCGCCTCCAAGTGCTCCGGCCGGCACCCCTCCACACAGACGTCCCCACCTGTGATCGCGCCTGCCGCTAAGTAGGTCCCCGCTTCAATCCGGTCCGGAATCACTTCGTGGTCGGCTCCTCGGAGCGCCGACACCCCCTCCACCGTAATCAGATCGGTCCCCGCCCCAAAAATTTTCGCGCCGCGCTTCACCAGGAACGAGGCCAGGTCGCTGATCTCCGGTTCCTTGGCGGCATTCTCGATCACCGTCGTTCCCTCAGCCAGGCAGGCGGCCATCATCAAGTTTTCAGTTCCCGTCACCGTCGGCGTATCCAGCGCGATCCGCGCCCCGCGCAGGCGCGTGGCCTTGGCCCTGATGTACCCGTGCTCAATCGCCACCTCCGCTCCCAGCTTGGCCAGCCCGGCCAGGTGGAGATTCACCGGCCTGGTGCCGATCGCGCAGCCGCCCGGCAGCGACACCGTGGCCTCGCCCCAGCGGGCGACCAAAGGGCCCAGAACCAGCACCGACGCACGCATCGTCCGCACCAGGTCATAGGGCGCCTCGGTGGAATGCACGTGCTCAACGCCGACGGCTGCCCGATTTCCCTCAATCTTGACCGACGCGCCCAACATCCCGAGCAGCTTGCCCATCGTCACCACGTCCACCACGGCCGGAACGTTGGTCACGCGACACTCCCCTCCGCCCAAGATGGTCGAAGCCAGGATCGGCAGGGCGGCGTTCTTGGCGCCGCTGACCCTGACGGTGCCCTGGAGCCTGCTCCCGCCCGTGATAAGAATGCGATCCATGCGCTCATTCGAGTGGCAAGTGACAAGAAACAAGTTACAAGCGAAAGCGGCAGACCGCCTTGCCTTGCTTACTTGGTCACTTGCGACTTGTCACTGTTTCTGACGAAGCAGACCACCCGTTCAATGCCGGCCGCATCCTTGAGCCTCTGCGCCGGATTATAGCCGCCCTGCGCCACGGCTATCCGCGAGACGGCCGTGGCCTGTCCCATCCCAACCTCGACCAGCAGCCTCCCTCCCGGTGCCAGGAACTCCGCCGCTTCTTTGAGAAGCCGACGGCACACTGCCAACCCATCAATCCCACCGGCCAGCGCCAGCCGCGGTTCGTACCACCCTACTTCCGGTTGAAGACCGGCCAAGTCGCCCTCAGGGATATAGGGAGGGTTCGAGACAACCGCCGCCAAGCTTCCGTCCAGCCCAAGCCCTTGCAACGGCGCAAACAAGTCCCCAGGCAGAAACCGCACCCGTTCGGCAACCCCGTGCCGGACCGCATTCCGTCTGGCTACTTCGAGCGCCGCTGGGGAGACATCCGTGGCATAGAGGACCGCCGTGGGCACGGCCACCGCCAGAGCCACGGCAATGCAACCGGAGCCGGTTCCGATATCGGCGATGAGCGGCTGCGGGACTGACCGGAGGCCGGCGGCGCAGTGCTTGACCAACAGCTCTGTCTCGGGTCGAGGGATCAATACGTGTGGATTCACCTCGAACTCCAGGCCGCAAAACTCCTGCGAGCCCAGGATATGCTGAAGCGGCTCGCGGGAGGCTCGGCGGGCCAACAGCTCCATGGCCAGTCGCCGGTCGGCAGGCCGCACGTCGCGCCCCTCTTCCAGCTTGAGCGTCAGCCGGTCGAGACCGAGCGCTCGTTCTGCAAGCCAGGTTGCCTCGTTCTCCGCATTCTCGACCCCGGCGTGAGCCAGGAGGGCCTGCCCCTCACGGAGCAGCCCCGCGAGTGTGTCCTCTGCCGGCCTTGCCTGCTGCGTCATCTCCGCCATGTCGCCCTCAGGTCCCCAGTGCGGCAGCCTTGGCCCGATCTGCCTTGAGGCCTTCCACAATCTCGTCCAGATCGCCGGCCAGCACCTGCTCCAGCCGGTGCAGGGTCAAGCCGATCCGATGGTCGGTCACGCGGTTCTGCGGAAAATTATAGGTGCGGATCTTTTCGCTCCGCTCGCCGGTCCCCACCTGGGACTTGCGGCTCTGAGCAATCTCCGCCTCCTGCTTGGCTCGCTCTGCCTCCACGATACGGGCCCGCAGCGTCCGCATCGCCTTGTTCCGGTTCTTGAGCTGCGACCGCTCGTCCTGACAGGTCACCACGACCCCCGTGGGAATGTGCGTGATCCGCACCGCCGAATAGGTCGTGTTGACGCTCTGGCCGCCGGCCCCCGAGGAACAGAAGGTGTCGATCCGGAGATCCTTGGGATCAACCTGCACGTCGATCTCGTCCACTTCGGGCATGACGGCGACCGTCACGGTGGAGGTGTGAATGCGCCCGCTGGCCTCGGTCGCCGGCACCCGCTGCACGCGGTGCACCCCGCTTTCGTGCTTGAAACGCCCGTACGCGCCCTTGCCCTCCATCAGCATGACCACTTCCTTGTATCCTCCGATGCCGGTCTCGCTGGCTTCCACCACCTCTACGCGCAGCTTCTTCCGCTCGGCGTATTTCAGGTACATCCGAAAGAGGTCCCCCGCAAACAGGGCCGCTTCCTCACCGCCTGTGCCGGCGCGAATCTCGACGAACGTATTTTTCTCGTCGCGGGGATCTTTGGGCACGAGGAGATCCTTGGCCTGCTCTTCCATCTCGCGCCGTCGCTCCTGCAGGCTGCGCGCTTCGTCCGTTGCCAGCCGCTGCAGCTCGGCCTCCAGACTCGGCTCCTTGAGCAACTGGGCCGTCTCGGCCAGCTGCCGCAGGAGTCCTTGATACTCGGCAAACAGGCGCGCGAGCCCTTCGATCTCGGTCCGCTCCTTGTTGAGCTTGTGCAGGAGGGCCGGCTGACTGAGGACAGACGGGTCGGTGAGCTGCAGGGTCAGCTCCTCGTAGCGATGCGCCACGCCCTCCCACTTCGAGAGCAGCGGCATCTCGTTCAGCTCGGCAGTCTGCGTGTCAGTCACGGCCTCTACTCGCCTGTTGTGTAAAGCCCAAAAAACAAAGAACCCCGCCCCTCCTCGAGGCAGGGTTCTTTGTGCAGTCCCAAGACGACCCTACTTTTTCTTGGAATATTTCTTTTTGAATCGCTCCACCCGCCCTTCAGTATCCACGATCTTCTGCGTGCCGGTAAAGAAGGGATGGCACCGCGAGCAGATGTCCACCTTGAAGTCCCCGACCGTGGAGCGGGTTTTGAATTTCGCCCCACAGGCGCAACTAATGGTGGCCTCAGCGTAGTCCGGATGAATGCCTTTTTTCATGATGACTCCGAGTTTTCAGTTTCTGCAACTCAGAACTACCAACTCACCACTACCGACTTCCCTGGGATTACCGGTTCATCGACTGGAGAAATTCCTGGTTGCTCTTGGTCCCGCCGATCTTGTCGATCAGAAACTCCATCGCTTCCATCGTTCCCAGCGGGCTGAGCACTTTTCTGAGAATCCACATCTTGTTCAGGCGATCCCGGTCCACCAGCAGCTCTTCCTTCCTGGTGCCGGACTGGCTGATGTCGATGGCAGGGAAGATCCGCTTGTCGGCCAGGCGGCGATCCAGGTGCACTTCCATGTTGCCGGTCCCCTTGAACTCTTCGAAAATCACATCGTCCATCCGGCTGCCGGTGTCCACCAGGGCTGTGGCCATGATGGTCAGGCTCCCGCCGTTCTCGATATTGCGGGCGGCGCCGAAAAACCGTTTGGGGCGCTGGAGCGCGTTGGAATCCAACCCGCCCGAGAGGACCTTGCCGCTGGGCGGCGCAATCGTATTGTACGCCCGGGCCAGCCGGGTGATGCTGTCCAGCAGAATCACGACGTCCCGCTTGTGTTCAACCAGGCGCTTGGCTTTCTCCAGCACCATCTCCGCCACCTGGGCGTGGCGCTGAGCCGGCTCGTCGAACGTGGAGCTGATGACTTCGGCCGCCTTGACCTGCCGCTGCCAGTCCGTCACCTCTTCGGGCCGCTCATCGATCAAGAGCACGATGAGCGTGACTTCGGGATGGTTCTTAAGGACCGCTCTGGCGATGGCTTGCAGCAACATGGTCTTGCCGGTCCTGGGCGCCGCGACGATCAAGCCCCGTTGCCCCTTGCCGATCGGGGTGACCAGTTCCATCACCCTGGTACAGTATTCCTCAGGATCGAATTCCAGGTTGATCCGCTCCTCGGGATAGAGCGGCGTCAGGTTGTCGAAGAGGATCTTGTCCCGGGCGATCTCGGGGTCTTCCAAGTTGACCTTCTCGACCTTGAGCAGCGCGAAATAGCGCTCGCTTTCCTTCGGCGGGCGGATCTGGCCGGAGACGATATCGCCGGTCCTGAGGTTGAAACGCCGGATCTGCGACGGCGAAATGTAGATGTCGTCTGGGCCCGGGAGGTAGTTGGAATCCGGCGCCCGGAGGAACCCGAACCCGTCGGGCAATGTTTCCAGAACCCCCTCTCCGAAAATCACCCCGTTTTTTTCGGTCTGCGCCTGGAGGATGGCAAAGATCAATTCCTGCTTGCGCAGGTTGGGGGCGCCCTCGATCTTCAAATCCCGCGCCACTTCGTTGAGGTCGGCAATGGACTTCTGCTTGAGCTCGGCAAGATGCATGGTCTTCTCCCTTAACATGATATTCAATGGCTTCGCTGCCCACGGTGGGCGCGAAGTCCGGTGACGACGATACGGAGCAAGTCGTGCGACATGTCTCTTGTAAAGGTGATGGTACGTGCTCGGAGAGGGTGGCCCACGAAGGATGAGCTATCGGTGCCCTAAGGTCTCCATTGTTGATAACCCGTGTCTCCCGCTAACGCGTGGGCGGCACCACATTCGCCCCGTTCGACCCCCTGGTCCAGAACGACGGCTTGACTCGAGATCTGCTCCGGGAAGCTATGCTGGAGGTGGAAGCGTCTTGTGATCGTGTACCGGGAAGCTAGAATTACAGGATCATAATATCGGCCTGCGGTTTCTTTGTCAATATCTATTTTCCATCGAGCCAGCCGTCTCCCCGGCGGGCCGGCTCCCCTTCAGCAGAACATTGCGCAGCAGCCGCATCTATGCTACAACCCCAACCGGTATGGCACAACGTGAAGAAGGGCAAAATCTGGAGCGACTGTTTACCCTCACCGAGGCCAATTGCCTCATTCCCCAGTTGCAAGAGCATTTAATCGCGGTCAAGCAGGCCAAAGCCGTCCTGCTTCGCACCAAGGACGAGGTCAAACGGGCCAGCGCGAAAGCCCAGTTGGGCGGGGGGAGCTCGGCCGGCCCGCACTACATCACCGCGCTTGAACAGGTCAGTGAAAACCTGCAGGCGATCCAGGAGCTGGGGGTGCTCGTCAAGGACCTCGACATTGGCCTCTGCGATTTCCCCCACATGCTCAACGGCCGAGTCGTGTACCTCTGTTGGAAGCTGGGCGAGACGGAAGTGCGGTGGTGGCACGAAATCAACAGCGGGTACACGGGCCGCCAGCCCCTCGGAAACGATCTGGACTAGGGGGAATAAGCCCTGGGCTGGCTACAGACCGGCCCGCTTCTGAGCGGACGATGAAATTTGTGATCCTCGGTTTCGATGGGCCCGAAGGCGCCGCGAGACGCAAGATTCACCGGCCAGCTCATTTGGCTCGCATGGACGCGTTGGACGCTCAGGGGCGTGTCGTGTTGGCCGGCCCGTTGACCGACAAGGCTGGCAGCCTGATCGTGATCGAGGCCGACTCGCTGGCGGAAGCCGAATCCTTCGCCCGGGAGGACCCCTATACCCTGCACGGGGTTTTCCAACGGGTGGAAGTCCATCCTTTTACGCAAGTGTATCCCCAAGAGAACCCCCCCTCGTAAAGCAGGAACCGATCTGCCGGCTCCTCGTTCGGAGGAACGGGCCCTCACCGCGAACTTCGTTCAGCCAACACCGCACACAATCTCTTGCATTGCCTGATCTCAGCCGACGCGTTATAGTAAATCTATGCGCCCTCGCTTGTTCCCAGCCTGCCTGATCGTCGCGATCGCCGGCCCGATCCTGTCTCTCTTGGCCCCCGATCATGCCGGTGCGCAGGACACCAAAGTGATCGTGGCAGAAGGCGCCTGCGTCATGGGCGATTCCGATACGCTGGCCGGAGCGGAAGAGAACGCCTTGCTGCGAGCCAAGCGCAAGGCCGTCGAAGAGGCAGGGGTCTACATCGAGGCTTCCTCAACGGACATCGAGACCCAGGCCGGCAGCACCCCATCGCACCTGAACCAGCTGAGCGTACGGACCATCGCCGCTGCCGTCACGGAGACCGAAATCCTGGACAAGCGACGCTCACTGGAAGGGGACCGTCCGGCGTTTTACGTGAAGATCAAAGCCACCGTCCACCTGGGCATGCTGGCCGAGGCGGTCAAACGGCTGAAGTCCGACGAGCAGCTGGCCACCCACCACCGTCAGCTCCAGACCGAAAACAGCCAACTCAAGACCGAGCTGAAGGGCCTGCGCGAACAGTTGCAGACATCAGCCAAGGCTCAACGGGAACCAGCCGCCGCGCTGAAAGGTCGGCGGACCGCCGTCGAGTTGGCACGGACGGCCGTGAAATCGCGCAGCCTCCCGGAGAAAATCGACCTGGCCGCCCGCGCTATGACCGCCGACCCACTCTACGTCGACCCCTATATCATCCGAGGACAAACTTATCTCCGGATCGCTTCCCTGACATTTTCCAAAAAAGGCGGCCGCTCTGAACTCGACCCCTATGTAGCGCAGGCAATCACGGATTTCGACCAGGCGCTCACGCTCGACCCTTCCAGCACCTGGGCGCTGTTGGGCAGGGGCGATGCGTTCACCTGGCAGAAAAAACTCCAGGAGGCGGCCGGAGATTACGAGCGGATCCTCAGGCTCGATCCTCTGTTCGACGTTGCACGGCAGCGACTCATCGCCCTCTCCACCACCATCGCCAAGAAACAGACCGCCGCTAGGCAGTGGCGCCAGGCCCTGGCCACCCTGAGCCGTATCCTGGAGAATGCGCCTCATCAGAACTGGGCCGCTCAAGAAAAGGACGCCTTGCTGCTGCGGGCCCATGTCTACGAGCAACTCGGCGACCAGGATCGTGCAGTCGCCGACCTCAGCACGGTCATCCAAGTGGACCCTGCCAACACGAAGGCCTTGGTCCTGCGGGCCCGACATTACCAGAAGCTGCGGCAAGGCCGGCTGGCAAAAGAAGATTTCGAACAGGCCTGCGCGATGGGAACAGAAGAAGCCTGCACAGAATTGCGCTAGAAATCAACTTGTTAGATATGCATCGAGCGGTTTCTTAATCGGACCGCTCCCGACGATAGATCGCCACCTGGCGACAGCCCCGGCATGTTGTCGGACTTCGCGGTTCTCCCACATTCTGCAGGGCGAGAGAAGGCGGAACCAACCTCAACTCCCTGCTTCTTCTCGTTGACATCCGATACGATCGCCAGCTATACTCGGTCACCTCAAGTGGGCGTGAGATTTGATGATTGTTCCGCTGAACGCTTAGCTCAAAAGGCCTAGATGGTTACCCTGCCATAGCCCATAATTTCATGTGGGTGGGCCTTCTGCCGGCTTGCATAAATGGGGAGACAAGCATAGAGTGTGGACAGTCCGTTTGTAGGTCTTTTTTTCAATCTGGCTTCATAGGGCCCGGAAGGCGCGGAGGGAGCCGAAAAGAATGAGTCAATACAGAGTGTTGCCTGGCCCGGAGCATTTCCTTCCTCCGGCGGCGGCCTCCATGGGAATTCGGTTGCCCAATCCCGGGGAAGGTCATATCAACGGTGTCATCGTACCAGAGGAGCAGGCCTACGAAGAGGCTGCGCGCCAGTTCTTGATGGCCAAGGTCCCTACGATTTTCCCCGGTCCTCTGGTTCTGTGGGCTTGGAACGAGAAGGCGGCGAAAAAGGCGACGGCGATCAAGCATCTGTACGAAACGCTCAAGGAATGCGTTACCCCGCAGCAGCAGGCCATGCTCATCCCGATGCCCGACTACCGGCCGAAGTATCCCAAAATCAATCCTGAAGTCGAAATCAATCCGAATCACCCGAACCTGACGATCTGGCACAACAAGATCGACTGCTGTATGTTCGTGGGGGTCCATTGCCACCAAGCCAATCTCTCGTTGAAGATCATCCGCGGTGGCACCTCTTGCTACACGATTGCGATGTGCGCGCAGGCGGGACATGAGGATGCCATGCTCTCGTTCCGCGACGCGTCGGTGGAAAAGATCATGAAGCTGGCGGAATGGGTGCGCAAGCTGAAGGGGTCCGTGACGGTGTCGCAGTTCGTGTCCAAGAGCGGGTCCTCAAACTGACCTGCTGAAGGGTTCCTGAGCCAATGTATTGTATTGCCGCCGCAGCTTGCTGCGGGGCCTACTCATAAGGAGGCCGGGTCCATGGAAACCACTTCTCTCATCGGGACGAAAAATAAAAAGGGGCAGGTCATCACGGACGTGCGCCACATGATGTTTGAAGCGCCTCGCACCCCGTCCTTTTACACGGGCAGCGAGGTGATCAAGGAAGCAATCCGGCGTGCCAACGTGGATGTCATGATCGCCTACCCCATCACGCCGCAGAGCGAGGCTGCCGCGCTGATCGGCGAGCTGTTTGCGGAAGGGTACATCAAGGAGTACTTCCGGGGCGAGAGCGAGTTCGCGGTGATGTCCCAGTGCGCCGGCGCAGCCTTCGGAGGCGCACGGGTTTTCACGACGACCGCTGGACCTGGCACGATGCGGGCCATGGAGAATTTCCCCATGTGGGCCGGCGCCAGGTTGCCGATTCAGATGATCGTGACCTGTCGCGGCATTAACTCCCCCTTGTCCATCCAGCCCGACACCCTGGAGATTTCGTATCTGATCCAAACCGGCATGCTGGTTTGGCACGCAGAGACCGCGCAGGACTTCTATGACTGGATCCTGAAGGGCTACATGGTCTCGGAGGAACCGGACGTGCACCTACCCCTGGCGCTCTGCTGCGACGGCTTCTTCGTGACCCACACGAAGGACGTGGTGAACCTCACGCCAGCGGACATGTGCTTGCCACCGTATGATCCCTACCGATCGCCGGTGCCCTGCATGGACATGGAGTGTCCTCCGGTCCGGATGATGCGGGACCCCTTCGTGATGAAGAGCAATTACATCAGCTACGCGACGCACGCCTCCTGGCAGCAGGAAGTCTGGGCGGCGGTGGAGCGGTCTAGGAAGCACACGATCGCATGGCTGGATGGGCTGATCGAGACCGAGAACACCGACGCCGACATCCTCATCGTCTCGTCCGGCACCGCCGTATCGCAGGGACGGGAAGCCATCCGCCTGTTGGCCGATGAAGGCATTCGCGTCGGCCTTGTAAAGATCAAGACTATCCGGCCCTGGCCCTGGCAGGAGATCCGCGAAGCCACCAAGAACGCCAAGCACATCATTGTGCCGGAGTTCAACGTGGCCGGCTGGCTTGCCCGGGAAATCAAGGCAAGCATCCCGGACAGCGACCGCGTCGTGGCTGCCCCGCACGTCTGCGGCGGGATGACCATGCCGCCGGAGATCATCGTGTCGGAGATTAAGAATGTGCTCGGCATGCGGGACCATGCCCTGGCCGGACGCGGGAGCTGAGCGGTACGAGACAAGGAACGGTCCACCCAAACGATACTGGCGATACTGGCGAGAGACAGCAGCCTGAGAGGAGGCTTTCATGAGCAAAGAGCGGATAAAAATCGCGCCTGAGTTCTTCGAGATCATGCCGCCCGAGTACCAGGACCTGGTCAACCGGGCGACATACGGCAAAGAAGACCGGGGCTGGAAGGATATCGGAACGGCGAAGGAACTGATCGAGGAACATTCGCTCTGCGCTGGGTGTCCGGAGTCCATGGCCTTCCGCTACATCCTGGCCTCTCTGCCGAACCCGGAAGATACCGTCATGGTGGGATCCACCGGCTGCACCAGCCTGGTCTTCCCCCACGTCGCTGTGCACAACATCCACTCGCTGTTCGGGAACCAGAACGCGATCGCCTCGGGCCTCAAGCGCGCGCTCACCGTGCGCTTCCCTGGCCGGATCAAGGACGTGGTGGTGCTGGCCGGAGATGGGGCCACGGTGGACATCGGCCTGGACATGACCTTGCAGGCCTGGTTCCGCCAGGAGAAGTTCACCACGATCTGCTTCGACAACGAGCTGTACGCCAACACCGGCGGCCAGGAGAGCGGCTTGATGCAGAAGGGCTTCGTGGCCAAGATGGCACCGGTCGGCAAGATGTTCGAGAAAGTACGCCTGCCCGAGATCGCCCGTGAGTCCGGCTGCCACTATGTTGTGAATTGCACGGTCAGCAAGCCGTCCCTCGTGGAAAAGGTCATCAGGAACGCGGTCCACGTGGCCCGTGAGATCGGCCCGACCTATCTCCAGCTCTACACCCCCTGCATTCTGGAGATCGGCAAGAACAGCATGGAAGGCCTCCAGGAAATGCGGGATTCGGAGAAGCCAACCGAGCGCTTCGCCTACAAGGAGTACATCAGCGAGCCGGCCAAGCAATTGCTCGCAGAGATCGCCGCTAAGGAGAAGGAAAAGAAGGCCGCGGCCAAGGAACAGTTGGCGGCTCAGCAGGCCTAAGATATGGACGCAGCGCAGCGCAGGAGGCAGCACGCATGATCAAGAAACGACTCAACATCCGGATGTCCGGACTGGGTGGGCAAGGCGCGGTGACCGCCGCGCACGTGATGGCCATGGCCGCGTCGAAGGACGGCAAGTTTGCCATTTCAAATCCGTTCTTTGGCGCCGAGAAGCGGATGGCACCGGCGGAAAGCTACTGTCGGATCGGCATAGAGCGGATCTATGATCGGGGCGAACTGGTGTTCCCGGACGTGATCGAAGTGTTTCACCCCCAGGTGATTACGATGGGCAAGAGCTACACGATGCCCTTCTATTCAGGCATCAAGGAAGGCGGCTTGGTTATCATCAACTCGGACGCCCCCCTGCTCACCGAGGAGGATATCCAGCGGCTGAACGATCTGCGCGTGGCTGTGTTCTACATCAACGGGACACAGGTCGCCCTGGAGGTTGCGGGCACCGAGCTGTCTACGAACATGACCATGATCGGGTCCGTCGCGGGAATCACCAAATGTGTGTCTATGAACTCGCTCGATTTGGCCCTCCAGGAGCGCTTCGGCAAAAAATTCGTAGCCTCCGGCGGCACGGCCACCCTGGACGAAGCGATCAAGAAAAAGTTTGCCAAGAAGGAAATGTTACTCCAGAAAAACCTCGACACGGTGAAACGGGCCTACGAGTTGGGCATCGAATGGGCCGAGAAGAACAAGTTTGAATTGCAAGTGGCGGCCATGGCAGCGGCTTAACGAACGGGGATACCAGACGCATGTATAACATCGCGCAGGTCATTGAAGAAAAATGCGTAGCCAAGAAGGGCTGCCGTCTTTGCATCATGTACTGTCCGGAAGCCAATTGCCTGGACTTGAACGTGACCAAGATGGTAGCGGAAGTGACTATCAACCGCTGCAAGGGCTGCGAACTCTGCGTGGTCGTTTGCAATGCCGCCAAGCATAACGCGATCGAGATGCAGGCGGTTAGCTCGAGCGGCGCGCTCATGTCCCACAAGGGTGAATCCGCAGGCCTGGGGCAAGCCTACCAAGGCTGACAACTCGCGCGGCAACGAGAGAACGAGAAACCCCATGGCGCCAGCGCTGTGGGGTTTTTTTATTGAGGTCCGTGAAGTGCGGAGGCTCCATGACGAACGAAGATAATGTGGTGAGAGAGTTGCTTGGGGAGATCACGACCCTGCTCAATCGGTTCCCCAAAGTCCTGGAGCACCGTGCCGCTGAAATCGAGGCAACTGGGAAGGACCCCGAGTTGGCAAGCAAGCTCGCCAAGGGCGCCGATGCCATGCGTGACAGCGGAAATCTTTACATCACCTGGGCCCGCCACTTTGCCGCGCTCTCGGAAGGCAGCTCGGACGCGGCTGATGACGAGGATGAATCGGAAGACTTCGACGTGTAAGACCGGGCTTCCTGTGCCCATTGTTCCCCCCCCCACAACCCACCGACTCAAAACATGACGCTTTGGCTGGCCTTCTGTGCTAATATATGGTCTAGTTTGTAACCGCTTAGGAGGTGCAATCGGCAGAACATTCAACACCACTGATAGTGTTCCCCGGTAGCTCAGTTGGTAGAGCGATCGGCTGTAGAAGAAGGGTGAACCGGTGGTTGAGCGACGCACATACGCTGATCGTCGCAAGTACCTGATCGACGCTGTCCGGAAACGGCGGAAGGTGCTACGCCAGAAGGCTCTGGCCTACCTGGGCGGGCGTTGTCAGGGTTGTGGCTACGATCGATGTATGGAAGCCCTGGAGTTTCATCATTTAGAGTCCTCGCAAAAGGATTTTGGCATCTCCGGCAAGGGCTACACTCGAAGCTGGACCAAGGTCCGTGAAGAACTCAATAAATGTATGCTCCTGTGCGCCAACTGCCACCGCGAAGTTCACGCCGGGCTGCAGCTTCCACGGGAAACCGTGGTTGAAACATCGGGTGAATTCAGGGAAGCCTGCCTCGACGTCCTTCCGAGTCGGAATGGTAACCCTGAGCGAAGCCTGCCGAAGGGCCCATCAGTTTCTTGATGGTTTAGGCAGGAACGTGCAGAGACTAGAGGCTGAGGAGCCTTCCCAATAACGCCTCGCCAGCGCCCGACACCCTCTCTTGGATTTCCAGGCGGGTGAAGAGATAGTCCGAGCCCAGCGGAAACGTTGGGGGCACTCGTAACCGATTGGTCGCAGGTTCGAGTCCTGCCCGGGGAGCCATTTCGACGCGAAAGGGGCGGCATCGCGAAGATGCATGCCCCTTTCTTGCCTTTCGATGTTCTCAAGGCCCCGAGCATGTCGAGAGGCTCAAGGCCTTCGGCCATGCGATCCAAAAGCGTCGAAATGGCCTTTAGCTTGTCGAGGGGCCATCTCCTCAATTTTGCGCGAGCGCGAGGCCTGCCTGGTTCTACACCCTGCGACTGCGATCTGGGTCACTCTATCTCGGCGCGACGAGCGATTTGAAGAATCGCTACGACGAGCGTCTCTCCAGACCAGCAGGCAGGACTACCATGCTTGATCCTCCCCTCGCCCGCGTCTATTCCAAAGAATTCAAGACCTTCTCGGAAGCACGTTGCCGAGAAGCGCAAGTGAAGCCCCACGGCTTTAGCCCACTCCGCCGACCCGCTCGCCGGAAGCCTCTGGCGGGCGAGAGTAGCTTCCGCCTGCGGGGGGACGGAGCCTTCGGCGGAGGACTCGGCTACGAAGGCCGAGCAGCCGTGGCTTCCTGCGTAGGCGGGTGAATCATCAAAGAGGTGCAACAAACCTGTTCTCAGTGAACATGCCGCGAAGTTGCTCCGTGACGTGGCGGCGGTACTCAACGGTCGCCTTGCGGATGATGACAAGACCGTCATCATCCGCAAGAATCAGAAGATCCTGCTCGGCCGCAAGTTTCCGGTTAGGCGTGCCTATATCGACACGATACTGAGTCCTCCCATCAGGATTCAGGCCCGAACCGTGGACTATCTCCGTCAGGCCGTCAATGGCCCCTTCATACCCTTCTAGGCGGCACCTCACCTTTGTCCCATCAGGAATTCTCAGCCACTTTCTTGCGATCACCGACTTTTCGTGTTTCCCTTCGTTCGCCACGATGGTACCTCCTTATAACAGAACATGTGCATACCGTTTGCCGGCGTCGCGAGGCTCAGTGCGGCGAAGGACGCGCCTGTCGTGACAAGGCTCGCTCTACCCAGCGGAGAGGGTTCGCAATCCATCGCTTCCAGACATTGAACAGGGACGAGTCACTCGCCTCCTTCGGCTCTTGAGAGCCACTGGACTCCGCCAGCACGGTGCTACATCGAGGACGAGCCGGGTACAGTACCCGTCCCTGATGACTGTTCCGATCAGCTATGATGCCAGGGCCAGGGTCGATGACCTGGCCACAGAGCAAACATTGCCAGCCGGGGAAGGATTCTCGGCTCGTCGTGCTCCCGGCATCCTCGAACCGGCAAGCTGTCATCTGGGCGTCGCAACGTGGGCAGTTCATCAGTTGACCTCTCCCCGGGTAGATACGGTCTTGCGTCAGCACGCCTTCTCGAAGCTCACAACCGACAGGGAGCTGTTGCAAGCGGGCCAGGGACCAGACCGGGCCCCAACGTCGCCCTGTGAATAACGAATGGCTCCGGTGCTGTCTTCAAAGCCATGCACGAAGCGCCGCAGAGAAGCGCTGGAGAGTGAGGAGCGGCGGAGACTGGGGAATCAGACGCGCAAGGAGAGTTCAGGAAGCGCGAGGGATAGGACAGTCAACGTGGCTCAATACATCCTACATACTACACGCAAAGGGAAGTCCGCGCAACCGGCATTTATTTGGTCTCGTTTGTTGAATGATTACGTGATGTTCTAAGTGACTGTGCTGCTTGGGAATCATGCTCAACGTTTATGGCACCTTCCACTCCACGAATCTCCACGAAGCCTCGACGCCTCAAAATCCAGCACAAAACCCGTGGTAGCTACTCCGCATGGAGTGTGTTAGACTGAGCCACCGTACGAGCCACGGTCACTATCCTATCTCTCGCGCGTCCGCACCTTCCGATCTGACCCTTGCGCGATCGATTCCCTAGTACACGCTGCTCTTACGGCCGAGCATCATACTCCACTCGATGAAGCGCGTGGAGGTGAGCTGGCCTGGAGGCTCGATTGTTTTCCACGATCCCTCTGTCGGCTGTTGCCCAACAGCCGAACAGGATGTGGATCGGTGGCTCGCAAGACGCTCATCACAGTATTGCAAACGTAGGTGAACCGCGAATGAGCAAGATGAATGTTGAGCCGATAATCACGTTCGCGGATGGCTCGCAGTTGTTGGTCAGCACACAATATTCCGGGGCCGGCAGCTTTACATGCGATCTGTATCTGTCGGTTCCGTGCAACAAGGACAGGCTGGACTTGAGAGTCGTTTCAGATCATCTTGAGGCGCCAACCTGTCGTGAGGCCCAGGACATAGCGTTCCGCTATGCCAGTCGTCAGTACCCTGAAAAAGCAAGTGGCATGAAAGGGCCTCCCTACTTGATCTGGCCTGGGCCGAACTTGCCCGTTGGGCCCGACAATCGCTGGCGCCGATCTGTGCAACCGTGAGGAGCGGGGCAACGAGCAAAGAGAAATGTACGAGACGACAAAGGAGATAGGCATGGCTTGGAAACGATTGCACCAAGAGCAGCGCATCAAACCGAGACGGAAGGCCACAAAGATCAACTGGGAGCACTTGGGACTGGACACACCGGCGAAAGAGCGCCAGCCTGTCCCAATGGACGAGATCCGGCGACAAGTGCTGATGCTGGCAGGCCGAGCACTCGGACAAGGTGTACGGGCTCGGCGCCTGCTCCAGGGCGAGCAAGGTTCCAACTCGGACCGACACCTCGAGACCGCCCGTCGGGATCGTCGAGGAGCTACCCGGTAAAGGACAACAGCACCGGGTTGTTTTTCGGCTTCTTGCGTGATATAGTATTGTTGCTTCATCGCGTCGGGCCTGTGGTGAAGCGGCAGTGAGCAAGGCCCGTAACCGATGTTGTTTTGTCCGGGAATTTGATCGGAAGCCAGACCCAAGCCGCTTCAGTGTTCGCGTCTTCGGCCCGTTCCTTCCTTTCGTTCTTTCTTTCTCGCGTCCAAGGCAATATCACTATCTCAAAGGAGGAACCCCATGGGTTCGAAGATTTATGTTGGTGGGTTGCCGTATTCGGCGACCGAGCCGCAGTTGAATGGCTTGTTCGCCCCGCACGGCACCGTTGAGTCCGCGCGGGTGATCACGGACAAGTTCACGGGACAGTCACGGGGCTTCGGCTTCGTGGAGATGTCCACGGCGGAGGAGGCCAAAGCCGCGATCGCGGCGCTGAACGGCACCCAAATGGACGGCCGGACGTTGACGGTTAATGAGGCCAAGCCCCAGGAGCCCCGCTCCGGTGGGGGCAGCTTCGGCGGCCGCGGTGGTGACCGCGGGCGTAATCGCTTCTAAAGTCCGCTCAGCAAGGCGTGCGGTGAAGGTGGCTCAAGAGAGTCGCTCCTCCACCCCCGCCAAGGAGTTTTCCCTATGACGTCCATCACATCCCCCACTGTGCCGCTCGTCCGCCCCTTTAGTCTTGGGCCTGCCATTCTCTTTAGCATCGTGACCCTGGTTGCGCTGATCGGGCTCCCCGCTTTCGCCTACTTCTACGATTACACGTGGGTCGATTGGACCATGTTCGGGCTCCTGTACGTGGTCACCGGTTTGGGTATCACGGTCGGCTATCATCGCTTGATGGCCCATCGGAGCTTCGACTGCCCCAATTGGGTCAAGGCAGGACTGTTGATCGCCGGGGGATGGGCGCTGGAAAACACGGCGCTCAAATGGGCCTCAAGCCACATCCGCCACCACGCTCGGTGCGACCAGGAAGAGGACCCGTATAACGCGCAGCGAGGGTTCTGGTGGAGCCATTGCGGCTGGATTTTTTTCACTGACCCGTATGCGGACGAGAAATACAGTGCGCGCCTGCGACGGGATCCGATTGTGATGTGGCAGCACCGGTACTATGTGCCCATCGTGCTCTCCGGCCTGACGCTGCCCTTTCTGGTGGGCTTTCTCTATAACGGCTGGATCGGGGGCCTAGGCTGTTTCCTGTTGGCGGGCGTAGGCCGGACCTTCTTTGTGCTCAATTCCACATTCTGCATCAATTCCATCTGCCACCTGTGGGGAAGCCAGCCGCACGGCGGATCCGATTCTAGCCGGGATAGCTGGTGGGTCTCTTTGCTCACCTTCGGCGAGGGCTACCACAACTATCATCACACCTACCAAAGCGATTACCGCAATGGCCCCCGTTGGTACAACTTCGATCCCTCGAAGTGGCTGATCTTCAGCTTGGCTGCCCTGAGCCTGGCAACGTCCTTGCGCACATCTTCGAACGAAGTCGAGTAGCGCGTCTTCCTCAATGGCCCGGCGGCTCATGATCCTTTTTGAATAGACCGGAAACGGCTCGCAACTGGTACCGATTTGGGAGCCACTCCACTTCGTTTTTGAACCTGTCCTGCCCACTGTCCCTGTTTCATGATAGACTTTCGACACCCTCATGGCTTGGTTTGACTTTCATCCGCACCCCCTCTGCTTTCACCCCCATCTGATGACAGTGTGGCCCCGCGTCAGATCGCGAAGTGGGCTGCTTCGAGGCGTTCCGACCGAGGTTCGTCTTTTCACCGTCGCCCCTGACTCCCAAATCCTAGGTTACTGCCACTGGCAGCCGGACCGGCAGCGACATCGGACGCTCGTCCTCATGCACGGGTTTGAAGGCTGCAGCGACTCCCACTATATGCTGGGCATCGCCGGCAAGGCCTGGCGCGCCGGGCTCAACATCATCCGCCTCAACCAGCGGAACTGCGGGGGCACCGAGCATTTGACACCGACCCTCTACCATTCCGGCCTGAGCGGGGACTTCGCGGCAGTTATCTCCACACTGGCCGCAAAGGACGGCCTGGCCGACATCTGGGCAGTCGGTTACTCGATGGGCGGAAATCTCGTGCTCAAAATGGCCGGTGAGGCCGGATTGTCACATCCGGCGCTCCGAGGGGTGATCGCGGTCTGCCCGAACATCGATCCGGACGCCTGCGTCGCCGCCCTCGAGCAGCCGTCCAATTGGTTCTACCAGCGGTATTTCCTGACCCGTACGACGGCCCGTCTGCGCCGGAAGGCCGTGCATTTCCCCGGCAAGTACGACCTCTCCCCTTTGGAGAGGATCAAGACCTTGCGCGAGTTCGATGACCTCTACACAGCGCCGGATGGTGGATTTCAAAGCGCCGCGGATTACTACGAGCGCGTCGGCGCGCGACACGTTCTGCGGACGATCAGGGTCCCAACCGTGATCTTCGCGGCGCAGGACGATCCCTTCATCCCCTACCGGATCTTCGAAAACCCCGCGCTGCTGGGCAACTGCTCGATCAGGCTGGTCGCGCCCAGGCACGGCGGTCACTGCGGGTTCTTTCAGCGGCCACGTCCGAACGAAGATACCTACTGGGTGGAAAATCGCCTGTTGGACGTTATCATCTCCGGCGGCGAGGCAGGGACATGACAGGAGCGCAGCTCAGGCCCGACTAAGCTGTCGGCTACTCTCCCATGACCTGGACCACCAGGTCGCGGGTGCGAGATCTCGTGTCGAAGTCCACCACGACGAGCTGCTGCCAGGTACCCAGCATCAACGTCCCGTCGCTGAACGGGATCGTGAGGGACGGCCCCTGAAGCTGTCCGCGCAGGTGACTGTGACCGTTGTCCTCCCCGGGATTGCGGGTATTGTGCTGCCAGACAGGATCGGCCGGCACCAGCCGGTCCCAGATCGTTTTCGTATCGGCCCGGATGCCCGGCTCATCCTCGATGATCATGACGGATGCGGTCGTGTGTTTGATGAAGAGGGTGACTAGTCCGGCCTTAAGCCTCGTGTCCGTCAACGTCTGCTGAACCAGCTTCGTGACGTTCTCGATCTGAGTCCCACCCTGCAGGGTGAGCCGCAGCGGGACGGTGGTCACCGGCATGGGGCGGCTCCCGACGCCAGCGTCCGCAGCGCCTGAATCTCCCGCCTGGGCAAAGGAGCGCCCTGTGCTTCGGCCAGAATCCGATCGAACGCCCCTTCCGCAGCCAGTTCCCGCAGCGCGGTCACAACCCGATCGCCGAGAATCCCCTCGACCCGAAGCTTTTCAAGATACGCGGAGGCATCTGCCACGCTTTCCCCCGTGCGCGTGTAATAATCCCGTCCGCGCCGCCGATTGCAATATGCCTCGAATTGCTCACAGGCGACCAGCACTTCGGCCAACTGGCGCACCCAGGCCGGCGCCCCCTCCAATTTTTCCGGATAGTAATAGTAGAGCATGACGCGGGTCATCCATGAGGACCACCTGACCCCCAGCTTGGTCAGGCGAGGCTTGACGGCGCGCAACCGCCGCGCCAATCGTCCTGCGTATCCCAACCGCATTTCCACCTGTTCCCGAGTCCAGCTATCGATCGGGATGCCGGCATTTTCCAAGTCGCGCGAGTAGCGGAACAGGAACGCCTCCGTTTCACGGCCATAGGGAGTACCCGGGTGGGCCACCCGCCATTCCCGCGGCCTGGTCGGAATGCCATGCCGCCGGGCCCACGACCACACCGCCCCGAATCGCCGCCGATCCAACCCCGCCCTCCCCAAGTCATGGAGCAGGCAGGCCATCTGGTAGGACATCACCCGGCTTAGCGGATGTCCAAGTCGCAGCGCGACGGCAGCGCACATGCGCGCGGTGCGGAACGCGTGCGGCCGGTCGTAGCCGCGGATGAGTCTCTCCGGCTTTCGAGGATCAGGCACGTCATAGAGCTGGAGCAGCGCGGAGGCCAGAGGACGCGGGATCAAGAGCGGCGCGCCGTTGTGGAAGCCGGTTGTGCGGCTCCCCTTGGAGGTCCCGGTTCCGTTCAATGTGGTCGTTTGCCGAGCCATCGTCACCATATGGCTGGTTCAGCTCGGATGAGGATATCGCCAGCCGAAACGGGGTGTCAAGCCAACACCTACCAGTGCCAGCGTTGCAGAGCAGTCAGAACCGTTTGCCCACCATCAGTCCCGCACCCATCCCATGCTCCATCGCCATGGGACGGATTTGCCAGTCTGTGGGATCTCCGGAGTGGCGCCGGTTGATAAAATGCCCCAGCCCCCAGCCAATCAAACTGCCCGCAACGACATCCGAGGCAAAATGCTTGTTCGTATAGATCCTGGAGGCGGCCACGGCGGTGGCCAGACCATAAGCCATCCATGCCACCGCCGGCGACTCGAACCGCTCCGCAAAGACGGTCGCCACGGCGAAGCTGGCCGCCGCAGATGAGGAGGCAAACGAACTGCTCAGGC
The DNA here is from genome assembly GCA_016873395.1 of Nitrospira sp. Taxonomy (GTDB): domain Bacteria; phylum Nitrospirota; class Nitrospiria; order Nitrospirales; family Nitrospiraceae; genus VGXG01. The sequence continues at coordinate 27,818 of VGXG01000018.1, forward strand.
CGGTGAAGGGACGAAAATGGGTCGCGCCCTGATTAGCCTCAGGGCGCGCGCGGCCGGTGATCTCCTTAAGCAGCGCCGTCGCAGCCACCGCGAACGCTTCCGCTTCCAGGCCGACCAATCCGGCTTCTTTCCATTGACTGTCTCCGCCGTAGGACTCACGGGCCAGTCCGATCGCGATGACGCCGACATTCAGACCGGCCAGCGTGCCGGCGCTCCCGAAAGCGCTGAGACCATCGGCCACATTTTTCCCGGTGGTCGATTGGTTCCGATTGACCAGATTCCTGATACTCGAATCGGCGGCAAACATGCCTCCGACGACCGCCATCGCCCCGCCCAGCTTCATCGCATCGTACCGGTCCATGTGCAGCGGCGCGACCACCAGGGCTCCAGCATCCTCAATGACGGCTTTGACACCCTCGGTCAACGATTCTTCCTTGATCGCCTTCACCGACTGCTCCCCCTCGGCCGCATAGGCGACACCGGACGGGAAAGGCAGACCGAGGCAAAGGCAAACAAGAAGAACCCACAAGGCCATCGCGATCTTGATTGTTTTCAAGGTCGTATGGAGATCTTCGTCAACCATGAACCTACTCTTTCCAAGACGATGACCAGGAAAGCTTTCGCTCAACGGGGAAGCACAAGCAGGGAACGCAACGGTGGGTGAGAGCCAGGCGAGATGCTGGAGCCGGCGAGTGGGGTTGAACCACCGACCTGCTGATTACGAATCAGCTGCTCTGCCACTGAGCTACGCCGGCCGCCAGTCGCTTGCGAGCGGACCTTGACGCAGTCCGCAGACGCCCGCGCATCATACTCAGCCCGCTGCCGGCCTGTCAATCGCATCGGAGCTGGCGGGAGGTCCCCGGCTTGCTGCGGCGCACTCATTGGATGCGGGCTAACGGCAGGTGCCACGCCTTCGAGGTAGGGGCAAGGGCGGGAATGCAGGCGGGCTCTTGCTCGTTCCCGTATTCCGCTTGCGCGGTCTTGGATACCTCGGCCCGCGCGTAGTTATAGAGCTCTCCCAGAGCCACAAAACCGTTGTGGTCCCGGTCGGCCGCTCCAGCCAAACCCTTGAGGAGATAGTACGTAAACAGGCCGTGCTTCCCCAAGTCGTACCGATGGGCCTCCTGGATCTTGTTGACCCCGAGTAGTTGCACCACCTTTCCGCCTGCCTGATCGGGAGGGAGCCAGACCGGTCCTTTGACATGCGGCTGGACCGCTGCGGAAGGAGTCATCAGCGCGACATCAAGCAGCAACACCGCCTGCTGAATGGGCAGGCGCGCGAGCCCCGTCTGGAGCCGGCGAAGGGAGAAGGAGCGGGCCGGCGCTTCCGGGCTGCTTTCATAGGGAAGCAGCATCACCGACCCGGTCGCAGGATCAACCACCGCACGACCGGAAAAGAAGATCATGACCAGCGAGCCCGGCTCCACCTGTTGCGGCAACCAGTCCTCGAACACTTCGGCCAGATCTTGCTTCAGCGCATGGTCATCCGTGATCAACTTGATCTGCTTGGCCGGAATGCCACCCGCCGTCCGGAAATAATCGGCCATCACTTTGGCATCACGGGCCGCGTACTTCACACCCGGCACATCGGCGTTACGGAAAGAGCCGATCCCGATGGCGATCCCGACCGCCTTGCGCCGTTCAAAGCCCCGTACCGGCTGGGGGACCTGATCCACATCCACCGACAACACCTCCACGTTCTGCAGTTTGGCTGGGCGCAACGCGGCGATGAATTTCTTGGGGCTCGGCTGCCCGGCCGAGGCGGACGGGATCAACACGGACACGATCAGCTCCGCCTGCTGGACGGCCGAAACGGGCGGGACTCTCCCCTTAGCTTCCACTTGTTTGGATTCGTCCGGTTGCAGGTCTCCCACGGGGATCTGTCCGGCAAGCATCTGCACCAGCGAAGGACTTCCGCTCAGGTCCACCACGGCCCCTTTGACGACTTCGCGACTGATATTCTTGACCTCGACCTTGACGATCACCTGTTCTCCCCCTTCGAGGACTTGATCCAGGCTTTCGTCCTTCAGCATGGCTCGAAAGGAGAGCACCGGCGAGCCGGCAGAACCAGGAGCCTGCGGCGGAGCTTGGGACTGTGCCGGAGTCGGGACCGAACCGGAGGAGACAACCGCAGCCCCTCCGGGCCGAGATCCGGCAAGCGGCTTTCGGCTGTCTTCCGGCCGTGAGCGGGCTGCCTGTCGAATTTTCAACGAATCTCCAAGATTCTTCTTGAACCCCTGCGCCAGTTTGACAGCCGCCTCGTTCGCTATGTCGGTCAGGCCGCGTACCGCGCACTGATCCCGGTCTGTCTCGACTTTCCCCTTGACTTCGGTCCGCAGCTTCTTCGAAAAGAGCACGTCGCCGCTTGAGTCGACGTAGGCCACTGTGCCGCCAAGGATCACCGTGGCGTCGTAACTGTTGGTTTCACGACGCGGGATGTAGAGTTCCAGCTCCTTGAGTCCCAGAGAGATCTGCACCTCCCCGTCGAACGGTCCGCTTGGGGCGCTGCCGGCTGCGCCGGTATCGGTCTGGACCTTCTCAAAGACCGTCCCGATTTCGCGCGAGAAGGCCGTGGTCAGGCGACCACCGATGGGGACCGTCACAGGCTCCTGGCAGCCGTTCGTATAGTCGAGGCCGGCCCTCGTGACGCTGGAGTCCAGCTTCATGTTCACCCGTAAGGGAAGCCAGTACCCCTGAGGGTCTGACCCGAACCAGGGCCTGGAGGTCATACCGCTGCAACCGGTGAGCCCGGCCAGCAGGAGCAGCAGCCAAGTCAATCGAGCCATGCGGTGAGTCACAGAGGTCTTAAGGGAAGAGACGGGGGCTGACAAGACAGCCACAGCCCACACAGCCCCGTGTATATACCGGAAACCCTTTCACAAGGCAACCGGAAAGGTTCGTGCAGGCCTTGGCCCCCCGTCGTTGACAGGGTGTTCTTGCTGGGCTATGGTCTTCTCATGCGAGCCGCCCTGGAATCCGACCAGTCTGCCAGTGTCCCTCGCCCGCGGGCCTTCCCCGACTGGCGGACCCTGGCCCAGCTCATCAGGCTGTCCAACCAATCCGGCACCCTGCTGCTGGCGCTCCCGATTTTCTGGGCGTTGCTTCTTGCCTCAGAGGGACACCCCCCCTTCAAGCTGATCGCCGTCTTTCTGGCCGGTTCGTTCCTGATGCGCAGCGCCGGGGTGGTCATCAACGACGTAGCGGATCGCTCCTTCGACCGCCAAGTGGCGAGAACCAAGTCACGTCCCTTGGCCAGCGGCGCCCTGACCGTCCCTGAGGCTCTGCTGGCGGCGACGTTCTTGATCCTCCTCGCAGCCGGTCTGCTGGTGTTCGTGAGCCGACTCACTCTGTTGTTGAGCCCTGTCGCATTCCTGCTGGCTGCCTCCTACCCCTTCTCCAAGCGGGTCCTGCACCTGCCTCAGGCTATGCTCGGGATTTCGTTCGGGTGGGGAGTGGTCATGAGCTGGGCGGCGGTCCGTGATAGCCTGGACCTCCCCTGCTGGCTCCTCTTCGCCAGCACGGTCCTCTGGGCCCTGGCCTACGATACGATCTACGCGCTCCAGGACCGAGAAGATGACGCACGAATCGGCGTCAAATCCTCCACCATCCTCTTCGGGCCGCTGACCTGGGCGGCGGTAGCCGTCGCGATGGGCGGGATGCTGACCCTGCTTGGCCTCACCGGCTGGGTGGCTCGGTTGGGACCAGCGTTTTATGCGACACTGGCTCTGGTTGGCTGGTTTGCCTGGCGGCAAGTCCGACAGTTACGAGGCCCTGTGTCCTCGGTTCAGGCCTTCACCCTCTTCAAACAGCATATTTGGATCGGGTGGGCCATTCTGGCCGGTATCTGGGCAGGGTTGGTGTGGTAGTCGAACGATTCAATCACTTGGCCGAGGCTTTTTCGATCGGCTTCTCAGGCTTGGGCGCCCGCAAGGTGGCCAGGTACCTGGCGATCGCCCTGGCGTCCGGATCGCTGATACCCAGGTTGGGCATGCGGGTCTCCGGCTTCATGCTCTGCGGATACTTGATCCAGCGGTAGACCCAAGTGCTGTTCAGCCGGAAGCCGGCCCGGTCCAAAGCCGGTCCGACGATCCCGCCGGCATCCCCCACCTGATGGCAGGCATTGCAGCCGTATTTATTGCTGTAGAGCCGCTTGCCGGTCTCAGCCTGCTTGGCCGCTTCTGCTTCGGCCATCGTCAGGTCCGGCCGTTGAACCGCGGCGAACTTCGGCTTCGAGGAAAAGTTGGCGAGGGCGGTCTTGGCCGCTTCCAGTTCCTTGGCGACCGCTGCGTTCGCTTCCTGCTCCTTGGCTGTGGCGGCGTCGTCCACGTCAACGCCTTTCTTCTCCGCCTCATCCTCCGCCTTCTTTTCAGCCGCTTCCAAAGCTTGCTTGGTTTGATCCGCCTTCTGCTGAGCAGCCTGGAGCTGGTCCTGCAACTCCTTCTTCCGCCCTTCCACGTTGAAGGTCAGGCTCATCCCGTGCAACGTCCGAACATAGGCTACGATCGCCCAGATTTCCTCCTCGGAGAGCGTGTACTTGAAGGTCGGCATGGTCGGCACGGCAAACTCGTCGTCCCCGATCTTGTCGCCCACCTCCGGGGTCGTGTCCTTCATATCGCGCGAGATGGTCCCGTAGATTTCTTCGTCCTTGAAGGTGGACATCTCCCCCTGGTTGGACAGGTCCTTGGGGCGGGGGTCCGGCATCTGCCCCCAGTTATACCCCTCATTCTGCCGGCCATGCTCGCCGTGACAGTGCATGCAGTAGTGGGCGTAGAGCTTCTGGCCTTTGGCGACCTGCTCGCTCTGGAACAGCGCGCAGCCGGCCGTCCCCGCCACCGCGCCGACCGCCACCACCGCTCCGGCCAGCAGGAGCTTTCGAATCTTCGTTGTTGCCCTCTTGCGCGCGGCCGTCATGACGAGGACCCTTTCTTCAGCTTCCGGATCACCACGAACTGAAACCCGGCCGCGAGCCCGACGGCCAGCGCAGCGTAGAGATAGCCGGAATAATCCGGCGGCGGCTCGGCGCGGAAATACCACCAGGAGGAGACCGCCTTCTGCGACCCCTTCTCCTTCAGGTCGCCGCTCGCGTCCCGCTTTCCATCCCAGATCGCGAACGCGATATTGATAAAGTCCCCCGGCTTGATCTGCGCGTCGTCCTCCGCGTCGGGCGTGGAGAGAGAACGGGTGAAGATAACCTTCCAGGTGCCGTTCTGATAGACTCCCTTGCCCTTCACATCCTGCTGGTCCTGAGCCTTCAAGGTGCCAAACCCCTTGGCGTTCATGTCCAGGACCTTGGCGTCCTTGTTCTTCCAGAACCAGATGTTGACCGGCCCTCCCTCCACCTGCCCCATCGGCTGCCCGTGCGCGAAATGGGCCTTCTTGTCTCCGACCATGAACTCCAAGGCCGCCGCGTCATCGGGATCTTCGGAGGGATCCGCCCACTCCAGAAGGATCGACACTTGCTGGCCGTCATGCAGACCGCGCACCTTCACCGACTTGACTGTGACTTCCTGAATCCGAGGCGCCCAGTGAACTTGCGGAGACAGGGGGAACTCCGAAACAGGCGCGCTGCTCCAGGCCGCAGCGGTCGGATCCTCAGCCGGGAGGTTGTCCTTGACCAGCGCGGCCCTCACCGCCACGCTCTCCTGAGCCCAACCGGCCACAGAAGCCAGGATCACTGCGGAAAGGGCCACTCCAGCGACCACGCTGACACGCCACGCTCTTGACCGATTCATGCCCCTGCCCTCTCTCTCTTCACGTCAACTCTTCACGCTTCCGTTTATCTTCTTCTCACTGCTCACTCTTCACTTCTTCTATTCCCACGTCCTGGGCTTTTGATGCGCCCCATCGTATTCGCCCATGATGATCTTCCAGATCTGTTCATCCTTCAACTCGACTTCCCAGCGCGGCATGGCCGACTTCCAGGGCATGCCCTCGATGGGCAATCCGACCCCACCGTTCTTAATTCTCCAGAACACATACGACTCCTGGAGCTGGGCGATGGTTCCAGGATCCACGAAATTCGCCGGAGGAGGACTGAAGCCCCTGGCGGCCGGCCCCTTTCCGTCAAAATTCCCGTGACAGGGTGAACAGAAGGCCGCAAAGAGTCCTTTGCCTGCCATCACGTTTTCCGGCGTATTCGGGATCGGGTTCGACAGCCCCACGAACTCGCCCGGTGGGGCCGGGTGGATCGTCCGGTTTTCCGCCGGAGGCTGGTCGCTCGGCGCCGTGCTGGAATAGGTTTGCCAGCCCACCAGCAGCGGGAACAGAACCAGAACCAGCAGACGGGCCGTCTTCATAGCACCAGTCTGCCCCTCCCCGCTCAGGAACCGGGAGATGGGGCCAAAAAACGCCTCGGTGGACTGGCCGCTCAGGGTGGCGAAAATCACGATGCCGGTAACAGTCAGAGCCAGGTAGATGAAGATAAGGCTGGCCGGCAGTGGCGCTGTGAACAGGGGCAGAGCCAACTTCAAAAACAGATAGATGCCGACGGTGAGGATCGCGCCTTTGAGAAGCACTCCGCCTTTCATAGCTTCTTTCCTTCCCTCAGAAGACCTCACTGACCGTGAACGATCGGAATCAGCGCCGCCACCTTCTGTGGCTGGCCGGCCGGCTGCGTGATCTCGGACGGACTGACCGTGATCGGCTCTCCGCTCATCTGCTGCAAGAACGCAATCACCGAGAGGATTTCATTGTTGGAGAGGCCGATCGGGTTTTTATTGATCTGGGGCATCTTGGCCGGATATTCCTTCGGCGGTCCCTCGTGCCGGAAGTCCAGATAAATATAGGCCTGGGGCTGCGTCAAGCTCTCGTAAATGAACTCGCGAGTCAGCTTGGCACCGATCCCCTTGAGGTCCGGGCATCGCGCCGATTCGCTGGGGCCGATCGAATGGCACAGGGCGCATTGCCCTTTGCTGAAAAAGATCTTTTGGCCGATCGCGGCCATATCTGTCGCAGTCTTAATGCTGGCTACGTCGAATTTTTCTTCCGCCGGGGGGAGCGAGGCCATTTGGGGCACACCCAACGCAATCAAGGCAAATATCCCCAGCACAATAATGACGAACCCCACCACGCGAAGAAATCGGGCTTGAATGAATAGAAGGATCACCACCCCGAGGCCAACCACGCAGAGCCCGATCACCTGTAGCAACACAACTTCGCTCATAAGTCCTCTCTGAAAGCTGAGAAGCTGTCAGCGATCAGCTTTCAGCTCCGAAGCCGACCGCTGAGAGCTGATGGCTGAAGGCTATTTCCCATCCAACTTCTGCGACCCTCCCGCCATGGCCGGCACAGCCCCGGCTGGCATCTTGCCCTTCCCGCTCACCTCAGCTGATTTGCCCTTATCCCCCATCGTGGCAACCCAGAAGATGAACGAGACCAGCAGGCAAAACACAAACGTGTTCAGGGACATAAAGACCGCCGCATAGCCCAACGCCGGCGAGTAGGCGTACTGCGAGGAGTCTCGCATCACGCCGTAGACGTGCCAGTGCACCCGGGAGGATGACCGCGCATAGCCCATCAGGGTCATCAGCAGAATGACCATCACCGCGTTCATCACCAGTGCATAGCCCGCCCTCGGCGGCATGCGACCCCACACCATCTCGGTGGTCGTCTTGGCGCTGCGCAACAGCAGGGCCGTGAGCGGTGTGATCGTCAGCATCACGAACAGCACGATCAAGACCTGGGCTACCGAGAAGTAGTTGATGCGCACGATCGCCGGCACGAAATAGCCCCAGACACCCAAGATGATCACCACGATAGCCGCCAGGCCGAGCACCCCGCCCATGACCGCCTTGGCGACTTTGGCCCAGGTGGCTGTCTCTTCCTTGCCAGCGCGCCAATAGATGACAAAGCTCATGAACGTCACCAGGATCATGAGATTGACCACGGTCATCTTCGCCGACATCACCCCGAACACCCCGAGGAGAGGATGGTGGGTGCCGCCCATCTTCCTCGCCTCCTCCAGACTAGCCACCAGCGAGTGAGGGGTCATCCACACCCCCAGGCAGAGGAGCAGGATCACCAGCATCGCCATAATCGGCTTTCGGTACTTGGCTTCGGCCCCCTCGATACGGTGCGTAATCCCGAGCCAAAAATAATAGTTCGCGCCCAGGAACAACGCGCCGATCAGCACGGCCTGGAGGATGAACAACCAGGAGAGGAATCCGCCCATCAACGTAATCCCCATCTGCTGGTTGTACTGGTAGATCTCCCGCATCAGCCAGTAACCGGCGAAGGGCAGCGGCAACATTCCGAAGACGCCGATGAAGTTCCCCACGTAGCCCATCCAGTCGTAGTGATCCCGCTCCTCCGCCGTGGTCGCTGACAGATAGCGAATGCCGGCATAGGCGCCGCAGATGAAGCCACCCAGCACGACATTAGCGATCAGGCGGTGGATGTTCACCGGCCACCAGGTCGGATTCCATGTGGCGGCCCAGGCTCGAGCCAGGGCCGAGCCTTCCGCAATCACGACCGGGCTGGCTTGGAACGTGGCCCAGGAGTTTGGGACGATCATGATGAAGAACGCGAACACGTTCAGCAGGAAGCCCAAAAACAGGTGCAGCACCTTCATGCCGCCACCCTGCATCGCCTCCCACCCATACCAGTAGAGATACAGCGTCACCGTTTCCAGAAGGAACAAGGCGCAGTACACGACAAAAGAGGGGAAAAAGATATCCGTCAGGTACGTCATCAGCTTGGGGTAGAAGCCGATCAGAAGGAATAGTAGAATGCCTCCGAACAGGGCGGTGGTGGCGTAGGCGGAGGTCAGCAGCTTTGTGAACTCCTTGGCCAGCTTGTCGTACCGTTTTTCGCCGCTCTTCCAGCCGACGATCTCGCAGACCCAGGCGAAAATCGGGACGCCCAGGACAAATCCGGCCAACAGGAGGTGCTGCTGCGCAACGACCCAGATAATGTTCCGGCTGCCGCCGACCTGAGGAATATCACGATACGCGACGGCCGCCGAGGCGCTCGCTGCATCCTGCGCCAGCCCCGCCAAGGGGAACCCCAACAGTGCGATCAGCAAGGACAGGCCGGCGATCAACGATCCCTGTTCGCGGAACAGGCTGGCGATCAGTCCCGGATGTCCGCCGTGGTTCTTCATGGAAATCTCCTCGTATGCCGGCCGGCGCTCGTGTTGAGAGCCTTCCGCCTCTGAGCGGCTAACTACTTTGTCTGTCCCGTGGCTGCCGGCGCCTTCTCCGCTTTGACGGCTTTCGCGTCAGAGCCGGCCGGTTGGGCCTTGGGGCTCGCGGCTTCTTTTCCCGTCCCCTTGTCTTTTGCCTGACCTTGGCCTTTGCCCTTGCCCTTTGCCTGGGCCTTGGCTTCTTCTTGCGCCTTTTCCTCCAAAGCCTGGACCGCCACCTCTGCTTGCGCGATCAGCTTCTCGGTTTTCTGCAAGACCTCGGCCGGCTTGACGGGAGGCACGACCTTGACCGCCTCTTTTTGATAGAGCTCGTGGGGATGTGGAGTCGTCACCGGCATGAAGGCCCAGAACAGCAGAACCAGTCCCACACCCGAGGCCGCAAACACGGCTAGCAGGAGGGGCTGGTCGGCCGGCACCCGCATCAAGTCCCACTGCTTGACCAGGGCCTGGTAGGACTCGTCCGATGCCCTCGCGGCGGCGGTCTGACGGCGAACAATCCATCCGAAGAGAAACAGCCAGCCGAGCACCAGCAGCAGCAGCATGACCGCCGAGGGAACGCTCCAGAGCACGAGCTCGACGCTGATCCGCTCCGCCACCGGCAGGCCCTTGAGCAGCTCGATCTCCAGGATCTTCTCCACCACCGCCTTGGCCCCGGCCTTGGTGCTGCTCTCGATGACATAGCCGAGCGGCAAATAGACGAGGTTGAGCAGGGCGCCTTGCCACCAGAGCGTGAGACCGAGCTGATCCGGCGGCTGCAGACGCAGCCGTTCCAGGAACACGGTCCTGGCGCTGACGCTGAGAGCCCAGATGTCGACGGGGATCGAGAGGAGCAGAAGCAACACCAGGCCTGCCTCCTCCCAGGGATGCAGCCCGGCCGCCAGCAGGAGCAGGGCGAACACGATTTTTGCGGGAACGGCCGTCCAGAAAGCGGGCCAGGCGACAGCCAGGCCCAGCTTGACCGACGACATGCTCGAAGGCTGATCCGTCATACTCTCGAACGGCGCGTTATGAGTTTTGAGTTCTCAGTTTTGAGTTACAAACTCACAATTCAAAACTCAAAACTGCTAGTCCAGGAATTCCCGATTAATGATCGCCGACATGGTAAAAACAAGAATGCCGATCATGACAATCAGCCAGCCCACCAATGCGATGGGCCGCTTGAAAATATTGCGCTCGGGATTACGATCGATAAACGGCAGCGCGGCCAGCAGCAACAGGAAGGCATTCGGAATAGCGACCCCGGCCAGGAACTGCCCAAATTCCCCGGCGAAGATCTTCAAGCGCAACATTTGAAACAGAAACAGGAAGTACCACTCCGGCTCCGGATGATAATCGCCCGGGTCCGGCGTCGCCTCCTCCAGCAGCACCACCGGCTCGATAAAGGCCAGGCTGCAGATCGTGAGGAACACGGCCGCCATCGCCACCATGTCCTTCCAGACCTGTCTCGGAAAGAAATAGTCGGTCTTGGCCTTGAGCTCCTCCGAGCTCCCGCGGAACGGCCCGGCCGGACCGGCTTTTCTAAAGAAGAATAGATGCAGACCGGCCAAGCCCATGAGGGCGGCAGGCAGAATCATGACATGGATCACGAAGAACCGACTCAGTGTCATCTGGCCCGGCGTGGGTCCGCCCTTCAGAAACCTGGCGATAAAGTCGCCGACGATCGGGGTCTTGTCCATGATTTCCACGCCGACCGTGGTCGCCCAGTAGGCACGTTGGTCCCACGGGAGGAGGTACCCGGTAAAGCCGAACGCCATCACGAGGCCGAACAACGCAAGCCCGACCAACCAGATCATCTCACGCGGCTTTTTATAAGCACCCCACAGGAAGACTTGCGACATGTGCGCGAACACCATAACTACCATCGCGGAGGAGCCCCAGAAGTGGTAGCTTAGCAGGAACCAGCCGTAGTCCACCTCGTGGATGATGTACTGGGTGCTGGCGTAGGCATGGTCGGCGCTCGGCACGTAGTAGAACATCAGCAGGATGCCGGTCACGGCTTGCATGATGAAGATAAACAACAGGACCGAGCCGAACACGTAGGCCCAACGCGAGCCGCCGGGCACCGGCTCGTTGAGCATCTTGGCCTGAAGCGTCTTCAGGCCGACCCGCTCGTCGACGAAGGCGATGATCTTTTCAAGGACGTTGGGCTGTCCGTTCATCACACGATCCGAATCTGCGCTTTGGTTCCTGCCTTGTACTCGATGTCGATGATCTCGATGTCGCCACTGGCAGCCACGCGGATCGGGACAGGGTCCAGCGGACGAGGGGCCGGCCCGTCCAGCACTGTGCCGCTCGCGTCGTAGATGCTCAGGTGGCAGGGACAGAGGAAGATCTGCCGGCCCAGCTTGGGCACGTTCCGCCATTTGTAGCCGCACCCGAGGTGGGGGCACTTTCCCGAATAGGCCACATAGGGAACATCACGCTTGTTGGTCCAGACCACGTGCCCCGCGTGATCCTTGAAGTCCATGTCTTTTCCTTTATAGACAGCCTCGAGGACGGCGGGAGATGCCTTCAGGACCCAGACGTTCTTGTCGACCTCGGCCTCCGGCATGAAAGCCTCCTTCACCTTCTTCTTATACTTGAACTGGACGCCGACGTCCTCGGTCTTGATCCTGCTCGCGTTGCCGATCCTGAGCCATCGGTTGTCAAAGGGCGCGTACATCGGCTTCATGAGGTACCGCAGGACGGGAAAGGCCAGCGGCATGACCATGAGCGCCCCGATTGCGTGCGTGAAGTTGGTGAAGAAGGTCCGGCGCTTGACGTCACGCTCCAATTCTGGCAACGGGACCAGCACCTCGCCCGGCTCGACGTGGAGATGATCCTCCAGGTGCGCGATCTCGACTTCCTTGGTGGTGACGTACTCGTCACGTTTCAAGAGCGGGAACCGCTCCAGGTCGCCCGAGGCGGCCCGGAGCTGCACGGTATCGTCCGTCACCGCCTGGACCTGGGCCATCGGGACCTGGCGCCCCGGCCCCCCGTTTCCCCCGACGATGATGTGGCTCACCTCGCGCGAGAGCGGATCGAGGATGACTTTGGTGACTTCGCCGACCTCCCGGTCGGTGCACCGCACTTTCGATTTGAGCTTGGGCTGCACTGGCTCTTCCTTTTAACTTAACTCTTCACTCTTTCCCGTTCACTTCTTTTTAATCGGCTTGGGCGTATTGACCGCCGTATTCTTCAGCGAGGAGAGAAACGCCACGAGGGCATCCACTTCTTTCTCCTCCATCAACTCTTTGTACTTATTCGGCATCTTCTTCTTTTCGTATTCCTTCTCGAAGCCCTCAGCCATCCAGGTCTGCGGGTCCATGACCTTTTGCTTGAGTTCATCCGGCTTCATCAAATTGCCGATGTTATCCATCTCGGGGCCCCGCTTCTTTCCCCCCTCGCCGAACAGCTTGTGGCAGTTGTAACATTCCTGCAGGTTCCACTGCTCCTTCCCCAAGGCGACGAGGTCCCCTCCGGCCGGGGCGCCGGCCGCTTTGGCCCCATCTGCCCCCGCCGGCGCCTCCGCCACCCCGCCGACGGTCTGTAGACGCGCCATGATGGCATCGGCTTTCTCGGACAAGGCCTTGGCGCGGGCCAGCAACTCCTCTGCCTTCCCCTGCTCCGATGCCGCCCGCTTGGCCTTCAACAGCTTTTCAATCTTCCCCTTTTCATCCTCCGGGTCATACTGGGGCAGAAACGTCGCGCCGCCGATGTAGGCGCCGGAGAGCACGGCGTAGAAGGCGACCAACGCCACGATGGCCTTGAGCCCGCCGATCGGCTTGATCGAGGGGGCATCCAATAGGATGAAAACCGCCGCCCCCAAAATGGCGTAGCTGAAAAACATCACCTGAAACACCGGCGGAAAGGTCAGGGCCTTGGCCACACCCACCAGGACGCCTCCTACGATGAGTCCGATGATTCCCTTTTTGATGATATTTTTGATCAAGCTCGGCTGTTCGGCCATATGTACCTCAATGATGAATGCAGAATGCTAAAGGTCGTCGGTCATCAGTTGTCAGTTCTGGAAAATTCAGAAACTGAGAACTGTAAACTGAGAACTGTTCACTCAAAGTCGTGCCGCGTTCACCGTTCGGTTACTCTGCCCCGGCCGGAATCGGCTTGGCCTCCGGCGCATGGGCCTTGCCCTCGGATACCCGCAGGGTCACCACGATCGCAAAGCTCACGATGATGTAGAACGCCAGCGTGATGGCCGTGATCCACCAGGCCGAATACGACAGCGTAGGCGTAAACGATTCGGCGGTGAAATCGGGCATCAGGTTATAGGTGTGGAAATACTTCCGCAGCAGCGACCGGACCGCCCCCATAAGGCCCATCGTCCAGATCGCGCTGAAGGCCAGAAAGATCAGCACAAACTGGGAGACAAAGTCGATCTTCCCCCAGACGATCGTCCCCTGCCGGATGGCGCGGTTGTAAAGGATGTAGTTCACAACCGTCACAAAGACCAGCGTAAACGCCGCGCTGTTCTTGGCCGGCATCAGGGCCAGGAAACCCCAGTCGGACGGCAGCTCCAGATGCTCGGTAGCCAACGCTTGGGTCGCGACGAACCCGTGCGGCGTCATCCAGATCGCGTTTCCGACCACGACCATCAAGAACCCGACCTTGATGAAGGTACGGGATGAGACGGTGATGCGGCCGAGCGGCGGAATGACCTTGCCCAGAATCACAGGGGCCAGCACCAGCGGCAAAAGAACCCCCAGCGATGTGGGATCGGGAACCGGGAAGATCGTCCAAGCATAAGTCATGACGAAGGGCAGGGCGATCATCACCAGCATGGTCAGGGCCGACATGCGGACCCGCTCAACCCCTTCTATACGCTTCATGCTGAGCCAGATGTAATAGTTGCTGGCCAGGAAGATCAGCCCAACCATGGCCCCTTGCATCTCAAAGAACATCGAGAGCTGGTCCGCCATCATGTAGGGACAGATCGACGCGTCGTAGTCGCAGAGCTCGTAGGCCAGGAGATAGCCCATGAAGGGGAGGAAGAGCAGCGCGCCCACGCCGATGAGGTTGCCGACGAACCCCATCCAGTCGTAGTAGGACCGCTCGTTGTCGTTCTTGGCCCCCATGTACATGTAGGCGGCGATCAGGCCGGTGATGAACCCACCGAACGTGACGTTCCCCACCAGCCGATGCAGGTTCATCGGCATCCAACTATAGTTGAACACCTTCTCCCAGAGCGACGCAGTCTGGATAAAATCAACGAGCGAAATGCCTTCGACTGCCTTGGAAGGTGTGTTCATAAATGAGGTCGGCCCGTCGATGACGAACAGCGTGATGGTGCCGATCAGGTTCAGCAGGACTCCCAGCGCAATGTGGCGCCCTTTCTTCTCCCCCTTCCAGGAGTCCCAGGTGTAGAAGTAGAGGTAGAGGACGATGGTCTCCCCGATGAACAGGAGCGGGTAGATCACCGCGAAGATGAGGAAGAAGTGATTGATCAGCCAGGTGGTGAATTGCGCGTAGGTGGCCAGCAGGACGAAGATGAACAATCCGCCGGTCAAGGCAGTCATGCTGTAGAGGATGACGGTGACCTTCATGACCTCCTTGGCCAGCCGGTCATAACGGGGGTCCTGCTTCCGGTAGCCCAGCCATTCCGAGATGACGACAAAAATCGGAGCCCCCAGGATGAACGCGGCGAACAGAATGTGGAGTTGGGCGACAATCCACACGGCCATCCTGTTGCCGGTATAGGGGAACTCCGTAGCAGGCGGGTTCGGAACCTGGGCATAGGCCGCCGTGCCGCACAGGGCCATGAGGCCAAGCAGTACCAGGAGACTTCGCTGCCATGTTTTCATGTTGTCTCGCCGCCCCTCCTCCGGAATCCGAATGACCTACTTCTTGCTGCCGCCAGCCGGAGCCTTCGGCGCACCGCCCGCAGGCGTTCCGCCAGCCGGCGCCGCAGGAGCGGTCGCTCCATCCTTAGCCCCCTCAGCCGGCGCTGCCGGCGCGGCTCCAGCCGCGGCCGAAGCCGCGCTGCCAACCGGCACCCAGGCATTCTTGGCAACATCCCACTCCTGCCCCTTGAGCCCGAAGGTACGCTCATAGGCCATCACCTTCCACCGGTCTTCTTCAGGAAGCTTGCTCTTCCAGGGTTTCATCTTGGTGTTGGGCACGCCTTCTGAGATCCGCCAGAACCAGACCGAGTCCGAGTAGAGCTTCATCCGCTCGGTCACGCGGAAGTCGCGGGCCCCGGCCTTGACCGGCTTTCCGTCCTTGCCGTGACAGCTGGCACAGTTGACATCAATATTTTTGGCGCCGATGAAAATCTGACGGCCTTCCTCGATAATCTTCTCGTCCGCCCACCAACCGGCCGGCATGTGCTTGTCCGCATACTCAGCCGGCGGAGGCGGCGGCGCCACGATCGGCCCTTCACCCCCCTCACCGCAACCAGCGATCGTCAGACCGACGCCTGCTACCCCGACAAAGAAGGCTGCTTTCATCCAATCCATGCGCTTCATAATGATCTCCCCCGCTCCTTTCTTTTTCCTAAACTATCTTCCTAGACCGAACCTGATTGCCCTGTCATAACGTCGTCACCGCTCAGCTTCGCATTCACGATCCATCCTTTATGAAAACAAATAAAGACGCTTTTGCTCAGGCTTTTTGACCTGAGCAAAAGCGCCATCGCCCAGACCACCAGGGTTTTCTGCGGCCTGCCTCGATTCGACACAGAACCGGACAATCCGAGAACCCAGACACCTTTCAAGAGCGTTACTTTCGATACCCCTTCCCTCGCTGCTGTGACCGCTGGCGCTTCCTGACCAACCGCGCACCAGCTACAGCGGCTACCGCAGCAAGGCCAATGCCGGCTCCGTAGTAGACCCAGCGCGACGGCTCGCCCGCGGAGACTTCACACCCTGATCCGATATTGACCGTGACGTGACGCTCTGTCTTGACATCCTTGACATCAAACAGCGCCGTGACTTTTTTTTCCTGCTCCAGGGCGGTGACCAGAATCGGGTCGCCCCGATTATCGTTGTGCAGGTGGAGCGTAGCCTTGTAGTGGCCCCCCCCATCGGCAAAAACAGTCGTGCCGACGGACACCCGCGTGTCTTTTACCACCACCTGTGCTTCCGCCGCCGGAGTGCCGTCTGCGTTGCACACATACCCTTCGACGGTGAACCGGTGATCAACCTCGTGCATCGCGACCGCCACCGCGGGCGCGGACACGACCACCCCTATCCACGCCGCTCGCAGGGTCAGCCTGACGACCAAGTCGGCCGCGCTTGCCCCCCTCCGTCGCCCGTCCCCCATGTGCCTCGGGGGCCTGGTCCCCGCTTCCGATCCCCGACTGTTCGGCTGCGCTTTAACCTTCAAAAAACCCTGCAAAATCACGGTGCAAATTGATGTTGAGCGCGCCTTTTCTAGCACAGGCAATGGTCTTTGTCAACAACGTCAATGCCCGCTCCAGGCCTCAGAAAACCGGCGAATTTCGACCCTGGGAAAGGGAATTCGTCCCCCAGAAAAGGCATCCGCGACCGCGTGTTACGGTGACCGGAGCGGCACATCCGTCAGAGGAAAAATCGATACGGGAGATGGTGGCAGGCACTCCGAGGGGATGGGGTCAGGAACGGGCGGAAGTGTCGCGAATCCATGGACCACGGAGAGAGCCCTTACAAGTGCCCACGAGACTTCGCCTCTGCCGCAGCCTGCGCGGATTCAGCGCGGCGCTGTGACTCTTTCTTGGCAACCCAGGCTTCCCAGGACTTTCCTGACGCGGTGTCCTTTCCGGTAAAGGCGATCGAGACCACATCCTCATAGGCAATGATTCTTTCCCCAAGTTCTCCCCTGGGAAACAACTGAAGGCAAGGCCGCGAGCCGGTGGGAGTCCGGTTGAAGATATACCCCTCGATCGTTTCGCCGGTCCTCAGCTTGAGAGTGACGTCGCCGCGGTAGTCAAACGCTTGCTCCACCGCCTCGGCCAGTTCCTTGGGGTTTCGCGGGCGAAACACGCGGCCTTCCAAGGACCCGGCCTCAGGACTGTGATTCTTGGAATCAGTCATGCCAGAGAAGCAAGGGACGGTGGGTAAGACGGGAGAACCAAGCCGCTTAGGCGTTCGGCAGCAACGTGGCCTTCACGGTGCGACCGAAGCCGGACCAGGACCCGAAGGTGTCCTCGACAGCCGAGGCCTCATACCCACAGTGGACCATACAGTCGGCGCACTTTTCGTTTCGTCCGGTTCCGTACCGGTTCCACTCGGTGTCCGCCATCAACTCTTGGAAGGTCTTGGCATAGCCTTCCTGCAGGAGATAGCAGGGCTTCTGCCACCCGAAAACATTATAGGTCGGGTTGCCCCACGGGGTGCACTCATAGTCGCGCTTGCCCATGAGGAATTCCAAGAAGAGGGGAGATTGATTGAAGCGCCAGCCGCGCTTGCGATCGCTGAGTACGCGGGCAAACAGCTCGCGGGTACGGTTTCGCTTCAGGAAATTCTTTTGGTCCGGAGCCTTCTGGTAGCTGTACCCGGGGGAAATCATCATCCCCTCCACCCCAAGCGCCATCATCTCATCGAAAAAGGCGCGCACGCGCTCAGGGTGCGCGTCGTCGAACAGGGTCGTGTTCGTGGTGACGCGGAACCCCCGCTTGAGGGCCGCGCGGATCGCCTTGACCGCCGCGTCGTAGACTCCGTCTCGGCAGACGGCCATGTCATGTTCTTCCCGCAGGCCATCCATGTGAATGCTGAAGGTCAGGTATCTGGAGGGGCGGTACTCGTCCAGCTTCCGCTCCAGGAGAATCGCGTTGGTACAGAGGTACACGTACTTCTTGCGCTCAACCAGGCCGCGGACGATCTCCGGCATTTCGGGATGGATGAGCGGTTCCCCGCCCGGGATGCTGACGATCGGTGCGCCGCATTCTTCGGCCGCCGCCCAACATTGCTCCGGCGTCAGGCGCTTGTCCAGCACGTGCTCCGGATACTGGATCTTTCCGCATCCGGCGCAGGCCAGATTGCAGCGGAACAACGGCTCAATCATCAGCACGAGCGGATAGCGTTTGACGCCCTTGACCTTCTGCGTCAGCACATACTTGACCACCTGGTACATCTGAGAAACCGGAACCGCCATCCTGCTCTCCTTTATCGAGCCGGCAGGCCCACCCGCCGGATTATCGCCGTGCGAAATCGTGAGATGCTAGCACCGTGGCGCGCGCATCGTCAACGGTATTCCTCGGCAGCAATCGTTTCGCTAAGGCGCTGGGGAGCCGCCGGTTCAACCGAAGAATTTACGCTCACGTGAGGCAAAGTCACAATCCGCCGCCATTTGACCCGTCGAGCCTTCGACCCGACTCGACTGAGCTCGTCGCAGGCCGCTCAGGCTCGACCCCGAGCGAGGTCGAGGGGTCGAGAGCCTCTGGGTCGAGCGATCGAAGGCGGCGGCTCTAGCAAGCTTGGTATGGAGGCGCCGGGCGGGTTCGAACCGCCGCATCGCAGTTTTGCAGACTGCTCCCTTAGCCACTTGGGTACGGCGCCCCATCCTCTCTCGTGAGGCGCATTATAACGGCCTCCCCCTCTCCAGCACA
>VGXG01000019.1 GCA_016873395.1 Nitrospira sp.
TGCGCGCCCGCCAAGCAGTCCGTTTGGTACGGTGGAACGAGGCGCGTTGGCCTAACAATTTGGCGGAGTATTGAGGGTATCGATCCAGCCAGAGGTCATGGATCGTGATGATACCGCCGAAGCGACCGTTGGTATGAAGCTTGAAGTTGGTTCCGTGGTAGAGATCCAACCGGTCAAGCGGTCCCCGCCAATGCCTCGCCAAGCGCCCCGCCTCGACCCAGCGCAGGCGAGGCCGGTCTTCCCACCCTTCCAGTTGCCCGTATCGCAGCGAGCCGGGGTTGACGTAGCCTACGAATTCAACCTCTTCTTTCAGGTCCAGCAGTGTTTTCAGCAGGTGGTACGTATGCCACCCGACTCCCCCTCGGTCTCCCACAATGGGACTGGCATCAATCCCGATTCTCATCCTTCAACCGTAAGGAGTGAGGCGTAAGGTGGAAGCCCGCTAACTCTTTTAAAGATGGTCGCTTTCATAACCCAACTCCTGACGCCTAACCCTTCACGCCTCACGTTTCACGTTTAACGCCTCCCAGGACTTGGCATACTTGACGAACGTATGCATGCCGGCGAACAACGCCACGATCACCCCGCGGAGACCATCCCGGTAGCCGCCGCGCAGGACATAGGTTCTGACGATCGTGGCCAGGTGGCTGCCGACCAGATCCAAAGCCGTTACCTGAGAGCGGACCTTGAGCTTTTCTCCGGCGCCCAGGGTCGTGTATCGCGCCATCTTCTTCACGTGCGCGCCGATGTTCGCCATGCTGTAGTGGTCCATTGGGTTCTCGAGCCGAGCCACCGTCCCCTTAAGCTGCAGCCGTTCGTGCAGCAGCACGTCGTCATAGCGGCCTGCCGACCGTCTAAAGAGACGCAACTGGTGGTCCGGGTAGATCCCACCTCCCCTGATCCATTTTCCGTAAAAGTAATTGCGTCTGGGAATTTCAAAGCCCGCCACATCGGCCGGTGGACCGGACTGGAGCAGCACCACGATTTCCTCCCGCAGCGGTTCGGTCACCCGTTCATCCGCATCCACCACCAGAATCCAATTCCCGCCTGCCTGATCGATCCCGAAATTCTTTTGCGGCCCGAACCCCGGCCAGGCCCGCACGAAGACCCGATCCGTGTACTGCCTGGCAATCTCGACCGTACGGTCACTGCTGCAGGCATCCACCACGATGATCTCATCGACCCACCGGAGCGATTCCAGGCAGGCGGCGATGTTTCGTTCCTCATCTTTCGTAATCACGATCGCTGTAATAGAAGCCGTGACGGGTGAAGGGTGAGGGGTGAGGGACGAAGATTCGGGAGCGCGAAAGCCCGTCTGATATCCAGGATTTATGGAATCTTCGCTAACCACACCTTACTCCTTACGCCTTACGCCTCACGGGTTTCATCCCCGGAACCCCCGCTCCAGGATTGCCCGGTAAAAGGCCGGTTGAAGCCAGCGATTGCGTCGCGGCTTGAGCACCGGATATCGGCTGACGCGATCCGCCATGACGGCCGGATGAGTCCCGGTGAAGTTCTTCATGATGTCGTATTCTTCGAACTCGTAGGCTTCCTTGGCCAGCATCTTTGCCTGTTCGGCCCCCGGGCTGTCCCCGTGGTGTCGCGCCACCTGATAACGGAATTTCTCCAGGAGGACTCGCGGCTGCTTGACCCAGCCGTAATGGTAGATCGTCGCGCCGGAGGGTCTGACCCGGTCCTTGTGGACGGTCTGGAGGTACCCCTGGTCCGACTTGAGCCAGAACCCCACCGCATCCCCGCAGGACTCGACCTGGCCGTCGTTCCGGATGATCCGGACCGCTCGGTGGTAGAACCAGGGGTTGCAGGACCGGTAATCTCCGTAGAAATGCAGGTACCGGAACGTGAACCCCAGGACAGCTGGATCGGTCAAGTGTCGGTGCAACGCACTCCGGATTGCCCCAAGCTCCGCCTCATGCAGGACTTCGTCGGCCTGCAAGTAGAGGGCCCAGTCACCCTTGCAGTGGGATAACGCGATATTGGTCTCGTGTGAGAACAGCAGCCCGTCCTTTTTCATGGAATCATCCCAGACTGACTCGACGATCCGGACCTTGTCAGACCCGATCGAGCGAATCAAGTCCAGCGTGCCGTCGTCCGACCGACCCACGTTCACGACGAACTCATCCACAAGGGGCAACGCGGAGCGAATCACCTCCACGATCGGAAAATCGAACTGCACTGCGTTTCGGCAGATGGAAAAGCCGCTGATCTTCATCGCAGAATTGACTGATTTAGTAATGTGGTGAATTGGTGATTTTGCAATCCCTCTTTTCCTCCACCAAATCGCTCAATCACCAAATCGCTCCTTCGCCAAATCATTTTCGGACGAGCTCCCAGAATTTTGCATACTTGATGAACGTGTAATAGGCATAGAGACCGGACAGGATCAGACCCGGCATACCATCCAGGAAACCGGCCCGACCGACGTACATCTTGGCGAAGGTAAAGCAGGGGTGCGTGACCAGTTGGTGCAAGCGGAACCGCCTGCCCTGCTGGACCATGCGCTGGGCCATGAGGTCCGAGTAGCGGTCCATCTTGGCTAGATAGTGGTCGATGTCCCTGAAGGGGTACTGAAGCACGTGCTCCTTGAGATGCCCGGCACGTCCTTGCAGCTCATACCCCTCGTGCACGAGGTCATCGCGGTACCGCATCCGTTGCTTGTGAAACAATTGCGGCTGGCGATAGTCCGGGTACCAGCCGCAATGGCGGATCCAGCGACCGAGGAAATAGTTCTTCCTCGGCACGAAATAGGCGTCCGCGTCCGGCCCCCGCTCGAGCAGCAGACGGATCTCCTCCCGGATCTCCGGTGTCGCGCGCTCATCCGTATCCAGGCTGAAGACCCAATCGTGGGACGCATGCGCCACCGCCTCGTTTCGCAACTTCCCGAATCCTCTGAACTCGTGTTGGTACACCTTGTCGGTAAACTCCCGGCTGATCTTTTCCGTCGCGTCGGTGCTGTGGGAATCCACCACGATCAACTCATCGGCCCAGCGCACCGATTCGAGACAGGCGCGGATCTCGGACTCGTTATTGTAGGCGATCACGTAGGCCGAGAGCTTAGACATGCCTCACCGTCATCGGTTCGGACGACTCCGTCACCTGGCGGACCTGTTGGGTCACTTCCTCGACCGTGATCCGGTCCAAGCAGTCCCAATAGGGACAGGCCTCGTAGATGCATGTGGGACAGGTCGGCACATCCGGCCTGAGGACCAGGCCTCTGCCCAGCGGCTGCCACCTGACCGGCAACTGATTCCGCCGGGGATCGAAGAGGCTCACGGTCGGGACTCCCAACGCCGCCGCAATGTGCGCCGGTCCCGTGGAACCGGAGATCACCGCGCGGCAGGACCCGACGACAGCCATGAGCTGCCGCACCGTGAGCTCGCCCATGAGATCCAGGACCAGCGAAGTCGGCGCCTGATCGTCGGATGTCGCCCCGTGAAAATATTCCGCCTCCGCGGCACTCCCGGTCAGAATGACCCCGACCCCTTCGCGGGCCAGCCGATGCGCCAGCGCGCGATAATGCTCGACGCGCCATCGACGGGACGAGCGGCCGCCCGGATGGATCACCACGTGCGGCGCCAGCAGCCCGGCCGTTCGAGCCTTCGCCCATTGTCGCTCGGCCTCCGTAAGGACCAGTGAGGGCGGTCGCACCGGACCGGGGTCCAGGCCCAGGCCGCGCAAGACCCCCAGGTTATACTCGCTCTCGTGCTTGGAGAAGTCGCTTCGGTGCTCGTAGACGCGCCTGTTGGCCAACAGACTATACCATCGATAGCCGGTCGCCACACGCTTCGGCACCCGCGCCGCAAAGGCCGCCAGCATGAGGCGGCGGAACGGCTTGAGAAAGAGCGCCGCATCAATGTCACGGCGAAAAATCGCCACCAGATCAGCGAACCGTTCCCGGCCCGTGACCGTCCGCACCTCGTCCACATCCGGATGGTGCTCCAGGACCGGTGCCGCGTAGTCGCTGGAGAGGAACGAAATCTTCGCCCCCGGCACAAGCAGGCGGAGCGCCGAGGCGACGGGAAGGCAGAGAATCTCATCCCCGATCCCGTCCGGCCTGACCAACAGGATGTTCATGGAGACGGCTCACCTGGCCAGCCGCAGCGCCAGTTGCGCCCGGATCGCTTCCAGCACCCGCTCCGGCGTAATGGCCGTCAGGCACTCGAGCCGGACCCGGTTGCGGCATCGACGGCTGAAGCAGGGGCTGCAGGGCACGCCGCTCGTGAGCACGACGTGCTGCTTGCCGTAGGGACCGGTTTGGATCGGACTGGTCGGCCCGAAGAGCGCCACCACCGGCGTCCCCACCGCCGCCGCAACGTGCATGGGGCCCGAATCATTTGTGAGCAACAGCGCGGCGGACTCGAGCAGCGCCGGCAAGAGGCCCGGGGCCGTCTCTCCGGTCAGGTCCACTGGCTTCGACTTCATCAGCGCCTTCACGGCCTGCGTCACAGGCCGCTCATCCGGTCCACCGATCAGCACGACCGGCCCCAATCCCTCCCGCTGCAACTGATCGGCCGCCACCGCGAAGGATTCCGGCGGCCAGCGTTTCGTCGGCCAGCGAGCCGCGACATTGACCGCGATCCAGCCAGCCTTTGCCTGGGAGGCGGGCACCCCCTGCCGGCTCAGGAGCTCAGTCACTTCTTGCCGGTCCCTGTCCAAGGGATGGAAACGGAAGACCGGCTCCCCGTCAACGGACGCGCCGAGGGCTGCAGCGATCAGCAAGTATCGATCTACGGCATGCAGATTCGACGAAGGAACCGCTACCCGCTGCGTATAGAAACAGGAACTTCCCTCTCGTCCGTTGGCGAACCCGATTCTGGTCGGGCAGCCGGTCAGCCAAGTGATTGCCCCGCTGCGAAAGAGACCCTGCAAGTCCACAACCAGGTCGAAGGAAGCGGCGCGCAGGCGGGGAACCTGGGCCAGCCAGCCGCGGACGGTCGGCTCAACGGAACACACCTCATCAAGCCCTTCCGCCCGGTCCAAGAACCCGGCCCACTGGCGCTTCACCAGCCAGGCGATGTGGGCCAGGGGAAACCGCCGGCGGAGCGCCGCCAATGTGGGAAGCGCATGGACGATGTCGCCCAAGGAACTGGGCTTGATGATTAGGATACGTCGGTAATCAGCCATACCCGATGACGAGAGCACGGTCGATGCAAGGTCATCATGGATTACACACGTTCTTCGACGGTCAGATAGCCGTGCACGCGACGTTGGACGTCCTGCAGCAGCCATTCGACCGCTTCGGATAATCCCGCCGCCCGATGGTCCGGCGGCTGCCCTTCCTCTTCCAGACTCACCAGCGCTTGCAGGCTCGTAGGGCCGGTGGTCACCAGCACCGCGCGCGCGCCGACCTTCCGGGCCAATTCCATGTCGAGCTTCTGATCCCCCACCACGTAGGCCAGAGATAGGTCAAGACCCAGATCGGCCGCGGCCCGGTCTACGAGCGTCCGCTGCGGCTTCCGGCAAGGGCACCCGTCATCAGGATGATGCGGACAATAGTAAATCCCGTCCAGGACTGCCCCGCCTGTCTCCAAGAGAGTGCGCAAACGGTCGTGGATGGCCTCCAGGGTGGTGGTGGTGATGATTCCCCGCGCGATCCCCGACTGGTTCGTGATCACCACAACTCGCGCACCTGCCCGATTCATTCGAGCCACCGACTCCGCCGTATCGGGGAACAATTCCAGCTCCTCAGCGGCCTTCACATAGCCGGAGTCCCGGTTGAGCGTCCCGTCCCGATCAAGGAAGACGGTCACACCCTTCAGCTGAGCTGACAAGGGGCCAAGTTTACAAGCTGACAGGGAAGACGTCTGAGAGACTTTCGAACTTGGGTCCGAACACTTGCCACTTGTCAGCTTATCTACTTGTAACTGCTTCACCGCTGCCCCGTAGACCTCTTCCACCGTGACCCTCGTCATGCAGCGATGATCGATGGGACACTCCCGCAACAGGCACGGTGCACAGTCAACGGGATGGCGCACGATGACATGATCCGCCCCTAAGGGGCTCGTCGTCCGGTGGTCGGTCGCGCCGAACACCGCCACGATCGGCACCGCGAACGACGCGGCCATATGCATCGGCCCCGTATCGTTGGTCAAAAACAGCCGGCAGCGCTTGATCACCGCCATCAACTCACGGATCGAGGTTTGTCCTGAGAGCACCAGCGGCTTGCCCTCCATCCTGTCGGCAATGGCGCGCCCCAGAGCTTCTTCGCCCGGCGCCCCCACGATGACGACGCGGCATCCATAGTTCCTCACCAGCCGGTCAGCCGTTTCGGCAAACCGCTCCGACAACCACCGTTTGGCCCCTCCGTACGTGGACCCGGGATTTATGCCAACGATCATGTCGGTCTCGGCGAGACCGGCCTCGGCCAGCCGCCTGTCCATCTCCCTCTCTTCCTGCTCCGAGAGAAAGAGACGGGGCCGGGCGGCCTGGCCGCTGATGCCGATCGGCTTCAACAGATTGAGGTAATAGTCCACCTGATGCCCGATGGTCGCCCGATTCGGCCGCGCGATGGGATCAGACAGCAGCAGGCTTCGCCCATCGGTGGCATAGCCGTAGCGGCGGGGAATCCCGGCAACAAAGGCCAGCAGGGCCGCCTCGAAAGCGTTTTGGAACAGGATCGCCAGGTCAAACCGTTGACGTCTGAGCTCCCCGGCCAGGGCCCACTTGCCGGCCAGTCCCGCATGCTTGCCGCGGTCCTCGTAGACCATGATCCGGTCGAGGGCCGGATGGCCCTTGAGCAATGCTGCGATGGCCGGCTTGACCAACAGCGTGATCTCGGCGTCCGGATAATGGCCGCGCAAGGACGACAGCGCCGGTTCGCTCATCACGGCATCGCCGATCCAGTTGGGGCCCCGCACCAGTAAACGCCTGATCGAGTGAGGAATTGTGAGCGGTGAAGTTTGAGTGGTCATCACTGAAAGCTCAGCACTTTTCCGAGTAACTCTCGCCCTTCCATGATCTCGGTGTCGAGGCGAACCGCCAGCACCGGATCAGACTCTTTCAGCAACGGCGTCACCTTCCCTGCATCCTTTTCGGTCGTCAAGATCAACTCCGCACCGCACCGTCTGGCTCGCTCCCGGACCATCGCCAGGTCACTGGCCTGATAGACATGGTGATCCCGGAACGTCACCTCGTCAAGAATCACCGCTCCCAGCTCCGCCACCGTGTTTTTGAACGATGGGGAATTTCCGATGCCGCTGAAAATCAGCGCTCGCTGTCCTTTGGCCCTCCCGATCTCATGGAGCCCTCCGCTTCGCACATCCGCAAGGCCGTCCACCCTGAACCGCACAAGGACCGGATGGTCTTTGCGGCCGGAGGCTGCTTCGATCTTGGCCAGGACGGAGCCTAGATCGCCCGCCTGGTCCGCGCGCGTCACCAAGAGCGCCGTGGCACGAGCCGCAGCCGACAGCGGCTCACGCAGACGGCCTGCCGGCAGGAGTGCCTCCAGCCCATGAGGGTCCGAAGCATCCACCAGCAGCAAATCCGCGTCCCGGTACAAAGCCAGATGCTGAAACCCGTCGTCCAGCACAAAACAGTCGATGGGAAACCGCTCCTGGACCCATCGGCCCAACCGATAGCGATCCGCCCCCACGGCCACGATCGCCCTGCGGCAGCGGGTCGCGATCAGGTGCGGTTCATCTCCCGCCTCCGCCGGCCCGGCCAACACCGCTGCTCCATCCGATACCAGCAGAAACTGATCCCCACGTTCCCGTTTGTAGCCTCGGCTGAGTACACCGACCCGAAGCCCCTTCGCCAGCAGCGACTCCACCAGCCAGATCACGACCGGCGTCTTGCCGGTGCCTCCGACCGTCAGGTTTCCCACGCTGATGACGCGACAAGACAGTTGCCGGCGCGGCAACCATCCCCTGTTGTAACAGGCGGCGCGGGCCAGCACCGCCAGCCCATAGGGGACGGCCAGCATCCGCAGCGGCCACGTCAACCACCGATCCACTCCCTCGTTTCGGTCCATCGTCCATGGTTCCTTGGATCAAACCATGCGCCGGGTCAATGAGACAAGCTGACTTCTTCTGCGGAAGGTCTCACCAGGCCCCGTCCCGCCGCGCCAGGGCCTGACTCTCGGAGCACCTCTCTGATCAGGTCGAGACTCCGCCTGATCGCTCCCTGGTTCTCCGACACGACCTGTCTGGCCGCTTCTCCCATCCTTTGCAGGGTGGAGCGATCGCGCAGGAGCTTCGCCATCTGGCCGGCAAGCTCGCCTCCGGTCTGAACCATCATGGCGCCCCCTGCTCCGAGGAGCAGGCCCGCCACCTCCGCACAATGGTCCGTGTGGGGCCCGAAGAAGACCGCCCTACCCCATTGCGCCGGCTCCAGAAGATTATGGCCCCCGACCGGAACCAGCGTGCCTCCGACGAATGACAGGACGGCCAGGCGATAGACCGACGCCAGTTCTCCACGCGTGTCCAGAATGATGACGCGTGGGCCGCCGCCCGCAACGGAACCTTGCCCCTTGTGTCCAAGCCGGCTCCGGAGGATCGCTGCCAACCCCTTCTGCCGGACCGCCGCTTCCACCTCCGCTGTCCGTTCGATGTGTCGTGGCGCCAGCAGCAACACCAGCCGAGGAAATTCCCTCCGGAGTGTTTCGTAACAGGACAGGACCTGCTCCTCTTCGACAGGATGAGTGCTCCCGGCTACGATCAGCTCTTCTTCTTGAGCAAGTCCCAGCAGGTCTCTTGTCAGGCCCTCTCCCGCCGGCGACGGCCGCGGTTGATCGAACTTGATGTTGCCGGTCCTGGCCACACGCGAGGGTGGCGCACCCATTGCTACGATCCGCTCGACATCCCGCTCGGACTGCATCAGGCACAGGGTCAGGGTATCAAGCACTTGCTTCATGAACGGCCTGATCAACTGATACCGCCTGAACGAGCGCGAGGACAGGCGGCCGTTGACCAGGATTGCCGGCACGCCCCGGCGAGCGAGGATCCGCAGCAGATTCGGCCAGAGCTCTGTCTCGACGAAGAAAAACGCCTTCGGGTTCAGGCGGTCCACCACCCGGGTCACTGTCCAAGGAAAATCCAGCGGAGCGTAGCAATGGTCCGCGATGCCTGCCAGCCTCTGCTCGACCGCTTCACGTCCGGTCTCGGTAACCGTCGAGACTACCAGCCGATGCTTCGGATACTGACGGTGTAGCTCACGTACAAGCGGCGCCGCTGCCACCACCTCACCGAGGGAAACCGCGTGCACCCACAGAACCGGTCGGCTCGCCGGATGGCCGTCCGGCGGAAATTCTCTCGGCAGAAACCCTACACGACTGATAAGACCTCGCCGACAGCGTCTCTTGGCGAGCAGGACCATCAAAATGACGGGAGAGGCCAGGACTAAGAGAACATTATAGGCGAGGTACCACATTGCTAACCGGCGAGACGTGAGAAGGGAGAAGAAGAAGGTGCTGTCGCGCCTCCCACGTCACGCTTCACTTTTTACTCCTTACGCCTCACCCCTCACGCATCACCTCTTCATCGGCCTGCGCGGTGATCCGGTTCAGGGCGTCCTCCAGCTCACGACGCTTGGCTTCCTGCTCGGCCTCCGTCGCATCAGGTGCCACCCGGATCGGCGTTCCCCAGAGGAAGAGCCCTCGGCCGGCCGGATAGGGGACCAGGAAGCGATCCCAACTCGCGAAGACTTTTTTTTTGAGCAGCTGAACGTCAGGGGCAGGATGGGCAGTCCCGTCGCCTTGGCCAGTTGGACCACGCCGGGCTGGGCCGCCTGCCGCGGGCCCTTGGGCCCGTCCGGCGTGACCACCAGATCCACACCGGATCGTCCCAGCCGGATCAATTGCCGGAGCGCCTCGACTCCGCCCCTGGTCGTGGAGCCCCGCACCGCCTGGAACCCGAAGCGGGCGACGATCCGATGGATCAACTCGCCGTCCCGATGCTGGCTGATGAGGATATGCGCCTGGCTCCCTCGATAGGCCAGCGGCATCATGAGCTGCCGTCCGTGCCAAAAGGCAATGATCACCCGCTCACCCTGCCGGTACAGCCGGTCCACCACCTCGGCGCCTTCCGTCCTGATGCGGATGGCCCGGCCCAGCAGCCGGATCAGCCCTGCGCCGATCGGCGGGAGCAGCGTCAGTTTCAGCCAATTCATCAAAAATTTACCCATTGATTCATTGGTTCATTGAATCATTGCAGAATCGAACAATCACTCAATCGTCAATGCGCCAATTCCTGGGCCTGGAACTGGATCGCGTGCAGTCGCTGGTAGAGTCCGCCGCGCTGTAGCAGCTCGGCGTGCGTGCCGGTCTCCGCCACACGGCCACGGTCTAGGACAACGATCCGGTCCGCGTTCTGCACCGTCGAAAGCCGGTGCGCAATGACCAGGGTGGTCCGGTGTTTCATCAGATTGGCCAACGCGAGCTGGACGATCCGCTCCGACTCGGAATCCAGCGAGGAGGTCGCCTCGTCCAGGATCAGAATCGGGGGGTCCCGCAGGAGGGCACGAGCGATCGCCAGCCGTTGTCGTTCCCCTCCTGACAATTTGACCCCGTTCTCTCCGATGAGCGTCGCATAGCCCGCCGGCAGGCGCTGGATGAAGTCATGCGCATAGGCCTGCTTCGCCGCCTCGATCACCTGCTCATCCGTGGCCCCCGCCCGTCCGTAGGCGATGTTGTTGCGGACGCTCTCATCGAACAGCACCGTCTCCTGCGACACGATCCCGATCTGCCGGCGGAGGGAAACCAGTGTGCAGTCCCGGATATTCTGTCCATCGATGAGAACCGTCCCTTCGGTCGGATCGTAGAAGCGCGGCACCAGGCTGACGAGCGTGGTCTTCCCGCTCCCGCTGCTGCCCACCAGGGCCATGATCTTACCTGTTTCAACCGTGAGGGAAACGTCGGTGAGTGCCGGTCGTTCGCTCCCTTCATACTGGAACGTCACGTGCCTGAACTCCAGCGCACGATTGATGGGGGGGAGTTCTTTACGGCCCTTGTCCAACGCCTGTTCGGTTTGAAGATCCATCATTTCGAAGACCCGCTCGGCGGCCGAGAGCGCCTGCTGGATCGTATTGTTCGCCCCGGACAGCCGGCGGATCGGGGTATAGGCCATGAACATGGCCGTGAGAAAGGAAAAGAAGGCGCCCGGTGTCATCGCACCGTGGATGACCAGATAGCCCCCGTACCAGATGATGGCCGCCACTCCCACCACGCCGATGACTTCCATGTGGGAAGAAGCCAAGGAGGACACCTGGATCGATTTCATCAGAGTCCGAAGATAGGCTTTGTTGCTGTCCCGGAACCGACCTGCTTCGGCTTCCTCACGCCCGAAGGCTTTCACAACCCTGATCCCGGCGAGGGTCTCCTGCAGCAGAGAATTCATATCGGCAACCTTCTCCTGCCCGCTCGTCGCCAACCTTCTCAGACGCTGTCCCATCCGGACCATGGTGTAAGTCGAGAGCGGGATCACGACGGCGGAGGCGGCGGCCAGTTTCCAGTTCTGGTAGAAAATCACGCCGAGCATGGCAAGAAAGGTTAGGCCCTGCTGAAAGAGATCCTTGAGGACCCCCGCGACGGCGTTGGCCATCAGGCTCACATCGTTGGCGATGCGAGACATGAGGCGCCCCGTGGTGTTGGCATCATGGAACCTGACCGGCAGACACATGAACTGGAAGAACAGTTCCTGGCGCACGTCGGCCACCGCCTGATTACCCACGTAGTTCATCAAATAGCTCTGCCCATAGTTGAACACGCCCTTCAGTACCGCGACAACCATGATGGCGACCGGCAGGACCATCAGCATCCATTCATCTTTCTTGATGAAGATATCGTCCAGCACGGGGCGGACCAGCCAGGCGTAGGCTCCGGTCATCCCCGCCACGAGGGCGGAGCAGACAAAGGCTGCAGCCAGGCGGGCCCGGTACCGCATCAGGTAGCGAAGGAGCCGGAGAAACAACTTCATGCCGCGCACTCCGCGAGAATGAGTTCCGCCGCTCGCCGCGAAGCCCCCGGTTCCCCGAGCTGTTCCCGAACGATGCGCAAGGCCGCACGCATCTCGTTGTACGCCGCCTGGTCGTGCAGCAGCCGCCTGGCTTCTCCCGCAAGACGCTCGCCGGTCGCGTCTTGCTGGATGAGTTCGGGGATGATCCTGCGGCCGGCGACGATGTTCACTAATCCGATGCAATCGACCGTGATCAGCCACCGGGCAATCCAGTAGGTCAGCCAGGAGGCGTGGTACACCAGGACTATGGGGGTGCCGATCACGGCTGCCTGCAGCGTTGCGGTCCCAGAGGCGACCAACAGCAGGTCGGAGGCCGCCATGACTTCGTTCGGCTGATCCGGCAAGGTCTTGACCTTCACTGTCGTCCCGGCAGATAGTTCTTCGATGAGCTCCGCACTGATGGACGAGGCTTGGGCAACAAGAAATTGTATCCCGGCATCCTCACGAGCCAGCCGGGCGGCCGCTTCCAGCATCATCGGCAGCAGAGCGCGGACCTCTTTCTCACGACTCCCCGGCAAGAGGCCGATCACGCGCGTGGCCCCTTCGACTCCGAACCGCTTGCGGAGTTCAGCCCGGTCATAAGAAGGAGCCACCGCATCCAGCAAAGGATGCCCGACAAAGTCACACCGGATTCCGGCCCGCCGGTACAGCGCCTCCTCAAACGGCAGAATCACAATCATGTGGTCCACCACCCGCGCAATCAGACGAATCCGGCTACCGTGCCAGGCCCAGATCTGCGGAGCGATGTAATAGAAAACCCGGTGCCCGGCCTTCTTGGCTGTCCGGGCAAGCCGCAGGTTCAACCCGGGGTTGTCGATGAAGACCACGGCGTCGAGGGGATTCTCGCGCAGGAAGCGGGCGAGGGTCCGGTACGTGCACACCGCCGCGCGGAGCTGCGCCAGGCCCACCATGCCCATCGCATCCAGTCGCTCGATGCCCCGGACCAGACGCACGCCAGCCGCCTTCATCTTGCCCCCCCCTACCCCAAGCAGTTCAACGTCTGGCCTGAGCGTCCGGATGGCCCTGGCGAGACTCGCGCCGTGCAAGTCGCCCGAGGTTTCGCCAGTGATGATCAGAATGCGTGGCATGGCTATGACTGTTAGGGGTAAGGCGTAAGGTGTAAGGAGCGCCGAGGAACTTCGACTGAACCACGTTCTTCTCCCAGCACCTCACCCCTCACACTTTACCCCTCACGGTTCCTTGTGGCGCTGGACGAAAGCTCCGATGGCATCCAACACCTGATAGGCCAGGTCCAGGGCCGCGACCCCGTCCTCGCCGGAGACGAGAGGCCTGGCCCCGTTCGCGATCGCGTGGAGGAAGGCTTCCAACTCCAGCTTGAGCGGCTCCTCATCGCCGCCGCGCACTTCCTCCACCTCGATCGTCGGGCGCGCTCCGGAGTCGCCCACCCGACGGCAGATGGCTCCTCGACGAGTCTGGTAATCGACGGAGATGTACGCGTCGCGCTGAAACAACCGGAGCCTTCGCATGCGGGTCATCGAAACGCGGCTGGCGGTCAGGTTCGCGACGCACCCGCTTGCGAACGAGACCCGGGCGTTGGCGATGTCTATTTTGGGGGTCAGGACGGGCACCCCGGCGGCGCGGACCTCCTCGACCGGTCCCGGCTGGAACGACAAGACCATGTCCAGGTCGTGGATCATCAGATCCAGCACCACGTCCACGTCGGTGCCGCGCTCACCGAAGGGGCTCAAGCGGTGACATTCGATGAAGCCCGGACGCCCGACGTAAGGCCGCACCGCCCGGATCGCCGGATTGAACCGCTCGACGTGACCGATCTGCAACAGGCGCTGCCGGCGGCGGGCCGCTTCCACCAGCTCGCGGCCCTCCGCCACGGTGACCGCGATCGGCTTTTCCACGAGAACATGAACGCCGGCTTCCAGGCACGCCGTCACAACCGCATGATGCGCTGAGGTCGGCACCGCCACGCTGACTGCGTCCACCTGTCCCAGCAGGACGGCCGACTGCGCATAACCGGGCACCTGGTGCCGCTCCCCGATCAGCCTGGCTCGCTCGGCATCAACATCGGCGACCCCGACCAGCGTCGCTTGGGGCAGCCCGGCGTAGAGACGCGCATGGTGCTGCCCCAGGTGCCCCACGCCGATCACGCCGACCCGCAGGGGTTTCACGGCTCCTGATCACCAGCCAGCCCGACGATCGCGATGCCGGCCTGCTCGGCGCGGCGGAGCGTCTCATCACGGTCCAGGAGAACACTCCGGCCCGCTTCCAAAGCCAGCGCGGCGGCCTTAACCGATTCCATGGTCTCGATCGTGGCAGGCCCCACCGCCGGGAGATCGAACCGCAGGTCTTGCTGCGGCTTGCTGCGCTTGACCACCGCCGCCCCGAGCCCGGCGAGAGTCCCGCCGCGACGGATCGTCTCGTCCGTCCCTTCCACCGCTTCGACCGCCACCACGACTCGGTCTTTCACGACCACACACTGGCCGATATCGAGCCGGCCGATTTCCTTTGCCATCTCCCATCCATACCGGATGTCCTCCCATTCCTTCTTGCTGGGACGGCGAGCCGTAAGCGAGCCCTCCTCGACCAGGATCCCCCGAAGCCCGAAAATGGACTCGCGAACCTGGATGCCCTCGCGCTCCAGCTCCGCCGCCATCTCACGCAGAATGCCATCATCCTTCCAATGCTTGAGCCGGCTGAAGAGCGCCAGCGCCCGCAAATCCGGCATGACGGTGGTAAAGACGTGCGTCTTCTTGATACCGCCGAGCATCACGGTCCGCCGTACGCCGTCTTCCTTGAGCGCCTGCAGCAACTTGTTGAACTGTCCGATTTTGACCCAGTGAATGCGATCGACATGCTGTTCCAATTCCGGTTCGGTCTCTCCGATATGGGCCACCGCTGACACCGTGAAGCCTAAGCGCCGGACGTTATCGGCAAAAATAATCGGAAACCGCCCGTTGCCCGCGATCAGGCCGATCCGCTCGCCGGGCTCCGCCGGTTTTACTTCCTGACGTGATGGCTCGCCCACGAGCTTAGTCCTCATCCTCCTGACCCTTCCCAACCGACTGGCAGATGCCGCGCTTGGAGCCATCGAGAAACGCCAGCACCTCCAGCACGTCGGCGCTGTCTTTGAATTCCTCCCGCGCCAGCTTGATCGCTTCGGCCATCCGGTGCCCGGACCGGAACAGGACTTCATACGCCCGCTTCAGCATCGTGATCCGCTCGTTCGAGAACCCGTGCCGTTTGAGGCCGATCGAGTTCAACCCATACAGCTTCGCCCGGTACCCCCCCGCCGCGCGCATGAAGGGCGGCACGTCCCGTCCCACCGCCGAGCAGCCGCCGATCATCACGTAGGCTCCGACGCGCACGAATTGATGGATGCCCACCAGCCCCCCGATGATCGCGTGGTCGCCGATCGTGATGTGCCCCGCCAGGGTCGCCGCGTTGGCCATGATGAGGTGGCTGCCCAGATGACAGTCGTGGGCCACGTGGACATAGGCCATCAGAAAATTGTGGTGCCCGATCGTGGTCTTCCCTCCTCCCGGCACGGTCCCTCGGTTCACCGTGACGTATTCGCGCAGAATGTTGTCGTGACCGATCACCACGCGGGTCGGCTCGCCCTTGTATTGCAGATGCTGGGGCGGCGTCCCGATCGAGGCGTAGGGGTAAAGCTGGCACCGCTCTCCGATCTCGGTCCAGCCCTCCACATAGACATGGGAGATCAGGCGGGTCCCCCGCCCGATCTTCACATGCTCGCCGATGACCGAGAAGGGTCCGATCTCGACATCATCGGCCAACTCGGCTTTCGGATGCACTACCGCCGTCGGATGAATCTGCACAGCTACCCCCTAAGAAACGCCACTCGTCATTCGTCACTCGTCATTCGTACCGAAAATCACCTGCGCCTCTTTCGAATGACGGATAACGAATGTCACATTACGCCTTTTCCGCCTGCTCTTCCGTGACCATCGCGGTCAGCTCGGCCTCGCAGACCAGTTCGGTCTCCACATAGGCCTTGGCCTGCATTTTCCAGAATGGAGGCCTGCGCTTCAGCACTTCGATTTCAAAGCGCAGTTGATCGCCCGGCACCACCGGCTTACGGAACTTGGCTCCATCCACCCCCGTCAAGTACACCACGGGACGGCTCGTGGGCGGAAACGACTTGAACGCCAACACGCCGCCTACCTGGGCCATCGCTTCGAGAATCAGCACGCCGGGCATGATCGGACGATCCGGAAAGTGTCCCTGGAAGAACGGCTCATTGATCGTGACGTTCTTCAGTCCCACAATGCGCCGTCCCTCTTCCACTTCCTTGATGCGATCGACCAGCAAAAAGGGGTAACGATGGGGAAGGATCGCCCGGATCTCCCCGACCTCAATCGTCATGCCCGCCCTCCATACCAACCTTCGGTTGAACCGCCGGCCTCATTATCGCTTTATCGTATTCATGGCCGGCGGATAAAACCCACAAGTTGATTCTGTAGTCATACCAAGCTTGCTCGAGAGTCGTCAGTTTTCAGTCATCAGTCTTCAGTCATGAAACTGAGAACCGAAAACTGAGGACTGATAACCTCTCCTTTACTGTGAGCGGAGAGTTCTTTTGCTCCCAGTGATTCCTCTTCCGCCACAGCCCCCTATGTTACTTGTATCGCTTGTCGAATTCCTTCACCACCAGGTCGGTCAGATCCACCGCCGGGCTGTGGTAAATGACGACTTTGAGCGTGGCCTCGTTGCCTTTGTCTATGACCGCCACATACCCTTCCCGCTGCGCCACGTCCGTCGCGACCAGTTTGACTTTAGTCAGGTACTCATCCCCCAGCTCTTTCTGTTTCTGTTGGATCTCCCGGTTGAAATCCTGGAGGCGGGCCTGATACGCCTCGAACTTTTTCCGGAACTGCTCCTGCTTCTCGCGCCGGACCGACTCGCTGAGCCCGGACTCCTGCTCCTTCAGCGCATTTTCCAGCCCCTTCATCTCTTCGTCGTCGGCCGAGATGATGCGCTGTCGGCTGTTCCGGAACTCCTTGATCGAGTCCAGCGCGCGCTTGCCGGCCTTCGTCCGCTCAAGCACGACCTGCTGATCCACAACCGCCACCTTGACGGCGTCCGCCGCCAGGCTTCCGGCAACCTGACACAACATCAACCCGAACGTCCAAACTGCGACAAACCGTATGCCCCGCCGCATCATCCGTTCTCCTTTCTCCTTACCAACGCAGCCGATGAATGGCCAGAGAAATACGTTCTCGGTTTCCAGCGTTCAGTTCTCAGTTTACTGACAACTGATAACCGGCCCCTGCTTCATTCTGCATTCATCGATCATCGTTTGCCCTCACGGCGTGCCCTTGTTGAACTCCTCGATGACCTTGGCGGTGATGTCCAGCGAGGCGTCGTTATAGACGGTCGGCCCGCCTTTGGACCTCTCGAGCACCATCTGCACGCCCTGTTGCTGCGCCACCTTCGCAACCACTCGTTCAACTTTCTCGCGGAACCCTTCCATCACTTCCCGTTGCTTGTCCTGGACTTCCCGGCTCAACTCGTTGCTCTTCTGCTGGAATTCCATTACGCGGCGCTGAAGCTGCTGTTCCCGCTCCTTTTTTGCAGGGCCCGTCAGCACGCTGGCCTGCCTCATAATGTCCTCTTCCATGCGCTTGAGCTCTTTTTCCTCCAACTCGACCACCGCCTGGCGGTTCTTGATGAACGAGGTCAGCGACTCCTCCGCCTTCTTGCCCGCCGTGGTCTCCTTGAACACCCGCACCGGGTCCAGCACCCCGACCCTCACTCCCGGCTGACTGGCTGACATGGACGCACAGCCCCAGACCACAAGGGATACAAGCAGCGCCATCACCGAAAGCGGCCGGCCGCTGAACGTCCTCTCCCAACTCGACCTCGCTCGTGACATCATGTCTGACCTGGCTCCTCCCTTAGAACAACGACCCGACTGAAAACTCAAAGGCTCCCTTCCGCTCGCCTGTCTTGGGTTCCAGGTTCAGCCCGTAGGCGACGCGGAGGGGTCCGAAGGGCGAGATCCAGCGCCCTTCCAGCCCGGCAGCCTTGCGAAGGTCGCCCAGGACCAGTTTCTCATTGTCGTCGAATCCCCTGCCGTAGTCGAAAAAGATGACGGCGTTGAGCTTGGCTTCCGCGGAAACCGGGAAAATGAAGTCATAGTTGAAAATAAGCTCTTTCGAGGCGCCTAAGAGAGAGCCGCTGGGCGCCACGGGTCCGGCGCGACCGAAGACGAAGCCGCGCATCGTGTTGATGCCCCCGACGAAGTACCGTTCCGTCAGCGGAATCGGTCTGCCCCCGATCCCTTCCACCGTGCCGAACCGGCCGCGGATGGAATGACGAAGATCGAAGGGCAACGACCAGAATTTGATCGTGTCGACGCTGACCTTGTAAAAGTTGTTGGTGCCGCCCAAGAACTTGGTCCCCCAATCCACGTTGAGGGAATTGCGCATGCCGCTCCGGGGGTCCAGGTAGAAATCCCGAGAGTCGCGGGACAACGAGCTGCGGAACCCAGTGGTGGTCTGCTTCCCGATCTGCTGCACGACAAACGCCGGCGCGTCGCTCTGGGGTTGCGAGAAATTGAGGGTCTCGGCCACAAGGGCGAAGCTCCCGGAGGCGTACTCGGAGAACCAGCGTCCCAGGGTCGCGCTGGCTCCGCTCTTGTCTTCCTGATACGTGGTGTAGTTCGTGATGGTTCGATAGATGTCGATCTGCCCGGACGTCAAGGAATCGTTCAGGTAGGGATCACGGAAGGTGATCAATCCGATGGTGCGCCGTTGGCCGAGCTGGCCTCGGACCCGCACCATGTGTCCGCGTCCGTTCAAGTTGCCTTCCGTGATGTCTGCCACCGCCGTGAACTGGTCCAGGGTGCTGAACCCGCCGCCGATGCTGAACTGACCCGTGGGCTTTTCTTTGACTTTGACGTCCAGGTCTACCTTGTCGGGCTCCACCTGCCGGGGCAGGATCTCGACCGTCTCGAAGAAATTGAGGTTGTTCAGCCGCTGGAAGCTCCGCTTGATGGCGACCGTGTCGATGACGTCCTGCTCGTCCAGGCGGAGCTCGCGACGGATCACGTTGTCCCGGGTCTTGTCATTGCCGGTGATGTGGATCTCCCGGACCCTGATCAGATCCCCTTCCTTGATGTGGAAGAGGATCGCGGCGGTCTTGGCCTGGGAGTCCGGTACGACCGACGGGGTCACGTCCGTGAAGGCGTAGCCTTTCCCGCCGTAGAGCTCCGTCAAGCGGGTGATTTCATCGCGGATCTTTGCGCGCTGGAAGGTCTCGCCGGGCGTGATCTTCGACCCGACCCGCAGCTCGGCCTCTTCAAAAACCGTGTTACCCCGGATCCCGACCTCGCCGACCTTGTACGGCTCCCCCTCCACGATCGGGAACGTCACCGTAAACCATTGCTTATCCTCGCTCAGCTCGAGCGTCGGCGCCCCGACCTGGATGTTCAGGTAGCCTTTGTTGAGGTACACCTCCTTGATCCGCTCGATGTCGTTGTTCAGCTCCTCGCGCTTGAGGATGCCCGCATCGGTGAATTTCGAGAGCAGAAAGACCCATTCTCTGGTAGCCATGACTTTGAGTAGCTCTTTCTTTCGGATGGCCTTCATCCCTTCGAAGATGACCGTTTTGACCTTGGCCCGGTCTCCCTCCTTGATGAAAAACGTCAACCGCTTCCGCTCCTCCTCCAGAGTCTGAATGACCGGGATCACCTGCGCGTTATAGTAGCCGTCCTCTTGATAGGCCAGCCGGACCTTCTCGGCGCTTTCCTTGGCCTGCTGTTGATCGAGAAAGGATTGGCTGCGGATGGTGATCTTCTCCTGCAGCTTATCGTCGGTGAGGTTCTGGTTGCCGTCAAACACGATCTCGGTGATGAACGGCTTTTCGCGTACCACAAACGTGACGGCGACCCC
Organism: Nitrospira sp.; assembly: GCA_016873395.1. Classification (GTDB taxonomy): domain Bacteria; phylum Nitrospirota; class Nitrospiria; order Nitrospirales; family Nitrospiraceae; genus VGXG01. Next base: position 19,856 of record VGXG01000019.1, read on the forward strand.
GGCCGGCATCCGCTCGGCTTCGATCTGCACGTCTTCGAAAAATCCCATTTCATAGATGAGCCGAATCTGGGTCCGAATCGTTTCGGCGCTGTAGGAATCGCCGACCTTCAGCGTGAGTCGGCCCCGAATGGCCGGCTCCTCGATGCGCTTGTTTCCGCGCAACTCGATGGACGCGACTTTGACGTTATCCTGGGCATGCGAACGGCCCGCGAAAAGAACGCACAGCCCGACGGCCACCACAGAAACGAGACCAATCGCCAGTCGTCCCATCCGATTGGTCACTGCGGCCTTTCTGCGCAGAGCAACCGACTACGGCATGCGGAAATCAACGTTGGAGATTGAACGTCCGTAAAAATAAGAGGGTACCGCTCGCTCACGCTTGCTTCTCTGGGGTCTGCATTCATCGCGCTGGCACCTGCCTGAAAGTGGGCCTCGGCTCACGGATCGCCAGGAGAAAACCATCCGCCGACTCTTTCGATCGGAGGCTGGAGCAAAGGTTTTGAAAAAGTTGAGAAATTATAGGGGCAGGCAGAAGCAATGTAAAGAGAATTTCTCCGTTCGCGCACGAAGGCAGCGCCGCATCCAGGCGCTTCGCACATTCTTGACATTGCGGCGATCGATCCCATAGTATCCTGACCATGTTGCCTGTCGCGGTTCGCAAAGCTGTGATCCCGGCGGCCGGCCTCGGCACCCGCTTCCTGCCCGCCACGAAAGCTTCCCCCAAGGAAATGCTGCCCCTGGTGGACAAACCGCTGATCCAATACGCGGTGGAGGAAGCTGTCGCATCCGGCATCAAGGACATCATCATTGTCACTGGCCGAGGCAAACGGGCGATCGAGGACCATTTCGACCGTTCGTTCGAGCTTGAAGAAAACTTAAAAGGCAATGGAAAATCAAAACTTTTACGGGACATCCGGCGGATTTCCGAAGTGGCGAACTTCTGCTATGTCCGGCAATCCGAAGCCCGTGGGCTCGGGCACGCCGTCTTGTGCGCCCGACACCTGATCGGCGACGAACCCTTTGCCGTCCTGTTGAGCGACGAGGTCATCGACGGCCCTGTGCCGGCGCTGGCCCAGCTCATCCAGGTGTATGATCGGGGAAACGGTGCCGTGCTCGGCGTCAAGAAAGTAGAGCTGGCCGAGGTCAGCCACTACGGGATTATCGCCAGCAAGCGCCTGGCTGGAGGCCGCCACCGCGTGCTGGACCTGGTCGAAAAGCCGGCTCCCGCCGACGCCCCATCCAGGCTGGCGGTGATCGGTCGCTACGTACTTTCTCCGGACATTTTTCCAATCCTGGAACGGACGGCCCCTGGAAAAAACCACGAGATCCAGCTCACGGACGCCTTGCGCGAGCTTGCGCGCCAAGCCCCGATCTATGCCCAGGAAATCCAGGGGCAGCGTCACGATGCAGGGGACAAGCTGGGGTTTCTGATCGCCACCGTGGACTTCGCGCTCAAGAATCCGGTCCTGGGTCCTCCATTCGCACGCTATCTCAAGCAACTGCGTTGAGGCTGGGCTCCGCACGCGACGGCGTACGCGTCCGTCGAGCACAGGCCACCAGTCCGAAAGGACCTCGTCGCATGACATCGGAACAGAACGAACCAGACGTGCAAAACCTGGAGACCCCCGACCAACTTCCCCTCCTGCCGGTGCGGGACATCGTGGTCTTTCCCTACATGGTGCTCCCGCTCTTCGTCGGACGGGAGATGTCGATCAAGGCCATCGAGGCGGCCCTGGCCGGCGACCGGATGATCTTTCTGGCCACCCAAAAGGCCCTGGACGTCGAGAACCCGAAGCCCGAAGACATCCACCAAGTCGGCACCATCGGGATCATCATGCGCATGCTCAAGCTCCCGGATGAGCGCATCAAGATCCTCGTGCAGGGGCTCGCGAAGGGCAAGGTGCAGGATTATATCCAGACTGAACCTTACTACTCGGTGCGCATCACCAAGATGGCGGAAACAAAACCGGCGGCCTCGCTCGAGGCCGAAGCCGTGATGCGGACGGTCAAGGAGCAGATCGAGAAGATCGTCGGCCTGGGCAAGGTGCTGATGCCGGACGTGATGGTGGTGATCGAAAACCTGGAAGACCCGGGGCGGCTGGCCGACATGGTGGCCTCCAACCTCGGCCTCAAGGTGGAGGTCACGCAGGCCGTGCTGGAGATAGAGGATCCCGTCGCACGGCTCCGGCGGGTCAGCGAGATCCTGTCCAAGGAAGTCGAAGTCCTGTCCATGCAGCAAAAGATCCAGGCCCAGGCCAAAGGCGAGATGGACAAGACGCAGCGCGAGTACTTCCTCCGCGAGCAGCTCAAGGCCATTCAGAAAGAGCTGGGCGAGCTGGATGAGCGGGCTGAAGAGGTCGCCGAGTTCCGCAAACGCATCAAAGACGCGAAGATGTCCGAAAAGGTGTTCAAGGAATGCGAGAAGCATCTCAAGCGACTGGAAAAGATGCACCCGGACACAGCCGAGTCGGCGACGGTCCGAACCTACCTGGAATGGATGGTGGAGCTGCCCTGGAGCAAGAAGTCCAAGGACAATTTGGACATCAAGGCCGCGGCCAAGGTGCTGGACGAGGACCACTATGACCTGGAAAAGGTCAAAGAGCGAATCCTTGAATACCTGGCCGTGCGGAAGCTCAAGGATAAGATGAAGGGACCCATCCTTTGTTTCGTCGGCCCTCCCGGCGTCGGCAAGACCTCACTCGGCAAGTCCATTGCGCGGGCGCTGGGCCGGGAGTTCGTCCGCATCAGCCTCGGGGGAGTGCGCGACGAAGCGGAGATCAGAGGCCACCGCCGCACCTACGTCGGCGCCCTGCCGGGACGCATCATCCAGGGCATCAAGCAGGCCGGTACGAGCAACCCCGTCTTCATGATGGATGAGGTGGACAAGGTGGGCATGGACTTCCGGGGAGACCCCTCCGCCGCCCTGCTGGAGGTGCTGGATCCGGAGCAGAACCACGCCTTCAGCGACCACTATCTTGGCGTGCCCTTCGACCTCAGCGAGGTCATGTTCATCACGACCGCCAACCTCATGGACCCGATCCTTTCGGCCCTCCGAGATCGGATGGAGATCATTGAAATCCCCGGCTACACGGAAGAGGAAAAACTGGGGATCGCCCAGAAGTACCTGATCCCGCGCCAGCTCAAGGAGCATGGGATCACCGAAGAGCACATCCAGATTGCCACGCCGGCCTTACACCAGATTGTGTCCCACTATACGCGGGAGGCGGGGGTCCGGAATCTTGAGCGCGAGATCGCCAACGTCATGCGGAAGGTCGCCAAGAAAGTCGCGGAGGGGAAGGTCCAGTGCTACACGATCACCCCAACCAACCTGAATAAGTACCTGGGCGTCACGAAGTTTCAGCCTGAGGCGGAGCAGGAAAAAGACGAGATCGGCGTGGGCACCGGTCTGGCCTGGACCGAGACCGGCGGCGACGTGCTCTACATCGAGGCCACCTCGATGAAGGGCAAGGGACAACTGACCCTCACGGGTCACTTGGGCGACGTGATGAAAGAATCAGCCCAGGCCGCGTTGAGCTATGTGCGATCGAGAGAAACGCTCCTGGGCATCAACCCGGACATCTTCTCGAAGACCGACATCCACATCCACGTGCCAGCGGGCGCCATTCCCAAGGACGGCCCCTCGGCAGGCATCACGATGGCGACGGCGCTGGCGTCTCTCTTGTCCAATATTCCGGTCCGGCGCGATGTCGCCATGACGGGCGAGGTCACGCTCCGCGGGCGCGTCCTTCCCATCGGCGGGCTCAAGGAAAAAATCCTCGCCGCCAAGCGGGCGAAGCTGTCCACCGTGATCCTGCCGACGCGCAACGAAAAGGACCTGGAGGAAATCCCCAAACACCTGCTGCGCGGCATCAAGTTCGTCTTTGCCGAGACGATGGATGATGTCATCAAGGCGGCCTTACGGCGGTCTTCTCCCCCGAAACAGGTACGGGTGAACGGGAGGGCTCCCACAGATCGGCCCAGGGCGAGACGAAAATCGAGCCGGACCCTGCCCAGGAAGCGGGGAAGCCGATCTCGCCCTCTGGCGCCGGCTGTTTAACCCGCATTATTCATGAGCGCTTCTGCTGCAATCGTGGTTCCGCTGCTGCGACAAGCTTGGCCGCGGTTTCCAGCGGCCAAGCAGACGGGCTCGCCGTTCGGTCGGTCAACATACTGTTCAAGTATGTCTCCCTCCCTCGCGGCTCCACGCGCCCGTCTCGTCACGCGGCTCCGCGATTTCGCGACGAACCGTCATGAATAATGCGGGTTAAGATGGCCCTTCGCGCTTCCGGCCCTTCATCACCCGTTGCCTCGACCCGTTGCATCGAGAGGAGCAACGGGTTCCCCGGAGCAACGGGTCCCCGGCTCAGGGCAGGCTCCTCAACCAAGCCTCTCAAGGAGTTTGCGCTCATCGCGGCCCTCAGCCGCCGGTTCGGTCGGACCGGCCGGTCGGTGCTCCGCGGCATCGGCGATGATGCCGCGATCGTTCGCCCATCGCCCGGATACCTGTTGTTGCTCACCACCGACCTCTTGGCCGAGGGCATCCACTTCGACCTTGCCACCGCCACATTCGAGGACATCGGCTATAAGGCGGCTGCGGCCAACCTAAGCGACATCGCCGCCATGGGCGGGACCCCCCAACATCTGCTGGTCTCGCTGGCCATCCCGACCGGGTATGCCGCATCCGACATCCTACGCCTCTACCGAGGAGTGATGACGGCCTGCCGGCCTCACGGGGTTGAACTGATCGGAGGGGATACCTCGGCATCTCAACGAGGCCTGTTCATCAGCATCACGCTGACGGGCCTCGTACCGCCCAAGGAGGTCCTGACAAGGGACGGAGCAAAGGTCGGCGACCTCCTCTACGTCACGGGCACCCTGGGAGACTCGCGGGCAGGCTTGCACTTACTCACAGCCAAAGGACAGGCACAGCCCTATGCACGTCATCTCATCGACCGACACCTGCACCCGACACCGAGGATCACGGCTGGGCGGCTGCTGGCCTCTCACGGCCTGGCCACGGCCGCGATCGACCTCTCGGACGGTTTGTCGGGAGACCTGGCTCATCTCTGCACGCTGAGCGGAGTCGGCGCAGAAATTCACTCCGATACCCTACCCCTCTCGCGCGCGTGCCGGGCCTATGCGATCGCCAGCCGGACCGACCCGATCCGCCTGGCCTTGGCCGGGGGGGAAGACTATGAACTCCTCTTTACGGTGCCGCCCCGAAGCCGCGCGCGACTGGAACGATTGGGGGCCCGTCTGGGCTGCGCTGTTTCCTGCATCGGCACCATCCGACCAAAAGCCTTCGGGCTCCGCCTGCGGAATGAAAAGGGATCCTGGCGACGACTCGCGATCACCAGCTATCAACATTTTCAGGAGAGGCCGATCTCCTTGTAACAGGACGCATGCTGTCGATTGACCGGATCCGCGCACAACTGATCCAGCTTCTCCACCTTCGGGAATCCCCGCACCGGACGGCCCTGGCCTTTGCCGCCGGGGTCTTCATTGCCTTCTCGCCGATTTACCCCCACACGCTGCTGGTGCTCTTCTGCAGCTGGGCTTTCCGGTTGAACCTGCTGGCCATCCTGGCCGGCGCATTTATCAATAATCCCTGGACGATCGTGCCGATCCTGGGCGCAACCCTGTGGACGGGGCTTCGGCTCATGGGCATGCCCGAGGCCCCGCCGCTAAGCTGGAACGATCTGAGCTTCACGTCGATCTATGATCAGATTCTGCCTTACGCGATCCCGTTTCTTGTCGGCGGGATAGTCCTCAGCTCGCTGGGGGCCATGCTCGGCTATCCGGCCGCCTACTTGGTGATCTCCAAATATCGCAAACGCCTCAGCCATCCGGCGGAGGAGCCATTGCCACCGGGAACCGGTCTGGGCTAAGATGACTCAGGACCGCCGTTCATGAAAACCCGGCATCTGGACTCCAGCGCTCCCTATGACGGATCGGCGCTGATCGCCGACCCGATTCACGAGTACATTTCCTTCACGGTCCCGTATGCGACCCCCGATCCTTCCGAACGCACCGAAAAGGACCTCATCGATTCCCCCTGGGTCCAGCGCCTCCGCTACATCTACCAGTTGCAAAGCGCCCGCTGGGTCTATCCGTCGGCGGAGCACAGCCGGTTCCAGCATTCATTGGGCGTCATGCACGTGGCCGGCCGCTTCGCACACCACCTGTACCCCTCGCTGGTCAAGGTCTTGCCGGACTTGCCGTCCCTCCACTATATCGAAGAGCTGCTCCGCGTTACGGCACTGGTGCATGATATCGGCCACGGTCCGTTCTGCCACTTCTTCGACGAAAATTTCCTAGAGCAGTTCGGCCTGACCCACGAACGGATCGGACAGGTCATCATCCGCGAGCACCTGGGCAAGATCATCCGCAAAATCCGCCGAAGCCCCTCCGGCCCCTTTCTACCCGGCGAACAACTTGACCCGGAGCACATCGCGTTTCTGATCTTGAAAGATCCGGAGAAAGACAGCTCTCGCCACCCCAAGTGGCTGGCGTTCCTGCAGCCGGTGATCGGCGGCACCTACACCGCGGACAACCTGGATTACGTGTTGCGGGACTCCTACATGTGCGGCGTAGCGGTGGGCCCCGTGGACCTCACCCGGCTGATCCACTACACCCTGATCACCGAGAAGGGCCTGACGATTCACCGCACCGGCCTCCCCGCGCTGCAAATGTTCCTGACCACCAGGCTCTATCTCTACTCCAACGTGTACTACCACCGGACCACCAGGGCCATCGACATTCACCTGCGGGAAATTTTCCACGACACGATGGCCTACCTCTTTCCGCAGAACCCGCTGGACCGGATGGACGACTATGCGCACCTCACCGACTGGTCCCTCATGGAAGCGGTCCGGCGCTGGCCGCAGGACAAGAGCAAGAAGAAGCGGGCGCTCGGTCTGGAATGGGCCCGCATCCTCGGGAGGGACGTCAAGTGGAAGATGGCCTACAACGCGGTCCTGCCCACGCGGGGAGACGAGCGAGGACGTACCTTCATGGACCGGCACACGATCGAGGACCGCATCCGGCAGGCCCTGCCGCGGAGCCTGAAACACCTGGACTTCCGGGTGGACATGGCCAACCAGGATCCCCGCCCCATCAACCTGCTCAACATGGGAGAGTTCCAGATCTACGTGTACGATCCTGCCACGGGCCAGGTCTCGAAAGAGGCTTTGAAGGAATTCTTCGACTACCTGCCGGCGCGGATCGTCCAGTTCCGCATCTTTGCCAAGGACCACGGCGCCGACGCAGAGTTGGCCCGCGCGGCCGAGAAGGTCCTCAACTCAGACGGTCACAGCATCAAGACGAACGTCTGACTCAGGCAGTCGGGTCGGCTTGAGAGAGCACGTTGTCAGCGAGAGACAACAGCCTGCGCTCGCCCTCAGGAGGGAACGCTACTTCGTATCCAGACCTTGCGAGCCTTGTCTGAGCTCACTCACGGGATTTGGAGCAAGATAGTTCGGGTCCTGGTTGGCTTCCCAGACGTTATCAAGCCTTTCCCCATAGCTCCACCCGCGCATATACATCGCCCCCAGGACCGGCTCCGACCCCTTCCTGCCGTTCGGCGGCGCGTCAAACCGAGGAATCGGCACGGTGGAGACTCGCCCAACTACGGTCAGCCGCGCCCAACTTCGATAGCCCTGGGGCAGCCCCTGAGGATCAACCACGATCCAGTAGTGGCCGGATTCTGAGGCGGTGCGTGACGCATCGCGATGTGGCTCATAGTCAGCATCGAGCGGGCGGTTCTTCACCCAGAACCAGACACGGCCGTCGGCCCGCTTTTCTTCCACAATGACGCCTCCCAAGATCACCACCTTGCCTTTGTAGGCATCCGGGCGGCCGGCCATCGCCGTCAGCGTGACGCCCGGTTCCGCTTGCTGAACGAACTTGGCCGGGACCGTGTTGGTCCAGGCACAGCCACCTGTAACGAACAACCCGGCCAGAAAGACAAACCGGTGGACGGAGAAGAATAAAGACATAGAGCGACTCCCTCTTGTGGTTCCCCCTATTGCGGAACGGCCCTTATCCTCAGTCTCTACGGGCACCAGGGACGCATCGATCTTCAAAACTGCTTGGGGGACTTCGGGTCAGCCGTGATATAACTGGCGGCCTGATTGTCTTCCCACGTCTCATCGCGCTGGCCATAGCCGCCCCAGTCACTGCCCCACCCGCGCAGGTACAGAGCGGCCAGGATCGGTTCCGCCGTCGTGGCCTGTGCGGGCTTGTCCCCGGTGACTCGCCCCACCACCGTCATTCTGGCCCAGTTCTTGTGGGATGGGGGCAGCCCTTGCTGGCTGACCATCACCCAGTAGTGTCCCGCTTCCGAGTCATCGCTCGACGTAGGTATACGGGGAACATAGTCACTATCCAGCGGCCGGTTCTTGACCTTGAGCCAGATGCGCCCTCTGTCCTCTTTCTTGTCGACGATCACTCCGCCCAAGATCACCACCTTGCCCATGTACTTATCGGGGCTGGCCTTGAGCGAAGTCAGCGTCACACCAGGCTGCGCCTGCTGGACGAACTTGCTCGGGACCGTGGTCGCACAACCGCCGGCCACAAGCCACCCGAGCAACACTGCGACTCCGCGCACAGAGACCATGCAGACCCGCCGCCCTTTCGGGCAGGTCGCACCATTCAAACTAACCATCTTATTGCACTCCTTACAGATGAGTCGCCATGCCCTCTTCCGGTTCCGATCGGCAAACGAGCCGCCAAGGCGTTGCGCCGTTAGGGTGTCGCAGCCGTCAGGCCGTCGAGAGAGAGCCCGATCAGAGAATAGGGATTCACCCTGGCTCCGTTGAGACGCACGCCCCAATGGAGGTGCGGGCCGGTCGCCCGACCCGAGGCGCCGACTTTCCCGATCACCTGCCCGCGCTTGACCGAGGCCCCGTCTTCCACCGTAATTTCAGACAGGTGGAAATACATGGAATAGAGCCCGAGCCCGTGGTCCACGAACACCCCCTTGCCGGAAAAGAAATGGTCCACGGTCAAGCGGGCAACCCCGTCGTTCATGGCCATCACCTCGGCGCCCAGAGGAGCGGCAATGTCCTCGCCATTGTGAGGGCTCCGAGACTGGCCGTTGATGATCCGGACGCGGCCGAAGGCCCCGCTGACGGCTCCGCTCACCGGCTCGATGAAGCGACCTTGCCAAAACCGGCCCTTGGAAACCACATCGAGCACCGTCCGCACCTGCTCCTGCTCAGCCTTGACACGCACCAAGCTCTCATCATCCAGATCCACCTGGTCCTTGGGCAGCGTCAGACGCTGGACCGGATATTTCTCCTTCATCACCAGCACGTTGTAGCTGAGCTTCTTCGGCCCTTCCGGAGAAGCCACGTCCACCGCCAGCTCGTGCGTACCCGGGACATCCTGCATGTCGATGCCCAGCAAGCCAACATATTCGGAGCGGGCAGGAAAGAACAGCACGAGCCGTCCCAGGAATCGACCGACCACCTCGCGCGGCTCTCCAGAGACCGGCACCTTCACCACCAGCACCTGGCCCTGCTTGCCGCTGTATTGGCCGTCCGTCCCGCGGAGGTCACGGGGGGAGCCGGGCAGCGGCCCGACCGGAAATACACTCGCCAGGAGCACGACGGCAAAGATCGCGCGCACATCCGATCGGTTCTTCTTGCGTGACACGACGGAGCCCCCCTCACCCGTCACCGGTAGAACCGCAACCCGGAGACCTGCGACACGAGCTCTTCCACTCGACGGTTGACCGCGCTGAAGGGATCCATGCACAGGATCGTTTCTTCCCAGTACCCGTTGAGCTTCAGATAGGTCCAGTCGACTGTGTAGGATCGGTTTTTCGCACGGGCGAACCGGATAAAGTCGCCCCGCACCTTGGCCCGAGTGGTTTGCGGCGGCACGGACATGGCCCGCTCCACGGCCTCTTCGCCCACGATCCGTTCCGTCATGCTGCGGGATTCCAGCAGGTAGTAGAGTCCGCGCGCACGCTTCACATCGTGGTACTGGAGGTCCATCAAAAACACCCTGGGATCGTCCCATCCACAGCCCTTTTTGTCCACGAACGACTGGATGAGCAGCTTCTTGCTCACCCAATCGACCTCGCGGTGGAGCTGCATCGGCTCATCCTCCAGCCGGTCCAGCACATACGCCCACTTGGCCAGCACGTCATCCATGATCGGATCATGCACCCTGGTTTCCAGGTACTCCTGCGCCCGCTCCCAATAGGCCCGCTGGATCTCGATCGCGCTCATCTGTCGGCCATCGTCCAGCTTGACCTTTTTCTTGAGCGTGGGATCGCGCGAGATCTCGCGGATGGCCTTCACCGGATCTTCCAGCTCCATCCCCGTCACGGTGTAGCCGTCCTCGATCATGGACAGGACCAGCGCCGCGACCCCTACCTTGAGATACGTGGCGTATTCCGACATGTTGGAATCGCCGACGATGATATGGAGCCGTCGGTACTTCTCCGCGTCTGCGTGGGGCTCGTCTCTGGTGTTGATAATGCTCCGCGACGACGTGGTCGAGGACGAGGTCTTCTCGTGGATGTGCTGGGCCCGCTGCGAGATGAAGTACTGGGGTTTTCCCGAGACCTTCAGCACCTTCCCGGAGCCGGAATAGACCTGGCGGGTCACAAAGAACGGGATGAGCTGCTCGGTCACTTTCCAGAAGTCCACGTCCCGCCGCATCAGGTAGTTTTCGTGGCACCCGTAGGTATTCCCCAGCGAGTCCGTATTGTTCTTGAAGATGTAGATTTCTCCCGAGAGCCCCTCCTCCCTGAGCCGCTCCTCAGCCGCCGGCAGACAGGCCTCCAACAGACGCTCGCCGGCCTTGTCGTGGACAACCAAGTCCATGATGTTGTCGCACTCAGGCGTCGAGTATTCCGGATGGCAGCCCGTGTCCTGGTAAAAGCGAGCCCCGTTGACCAGAAAGGCATTGGAGGGCCAACTGTTGGGAATCAGCCCCTCGAAGATATAGCCGAGCACCTTCTCCATCGGGAGATAGATCCGCCCGTTCGGAGAAAAAATCAACCCGTACTCGTTCTCAAGGCCGAAGATACGTTGGTGCATGCGGATACGATGGCTGGTGGTTGTCGGACATCTTCAGCATACACCCGCGCGCGCGGTTCTTCAACTTTTCGCAGTTTTGAGGGAGCCAAGCGTCATCAAGTCATAAAGTCTGAAAGTCATCAAGTCTCAGGACTTTTGACTGTAAGACTTTCGGACTTTAGAGACTTTCCGACTTGAACGACGATCAGGCGAGGATCTGGCGAGATTCGGTAGGCGGAATGCGGCGGAATTTGCGGCCGGCGCGGGTGCGATCCAGTGTCGCAATTTCGAGCCCCTCGAGGGGAAGCTTCTGGTTCGTGACACTCTCCAGCGCCGCGATGCAGAGGGACAGAGCGTCTTTCAGAATCGGCAGGCCGTTCTTGTAACGCTCCTTGAGAAAGACCTGAATCGCCTCGGAGCGGCCGCCGATTGCGGCAAAACCGCGCTCGTCGAAGATACTGCCATCGAACGAGATGCGGTACATCTCGTTCGGGTGCTCCGATATGCCAACCTGTGCGACCAGGATCTCCACTTCCAGCGGCTTGATTTCCTGACTGAAAATCGTCCCCAAACTCTGGGAATAGCCGTTGGCCAGGGAGCGGGCCGTGACGTCTTCGCGGCTGTACATGAACCCTTTCAGGTCGGCGTGCCGGATGCCGGCCTTGCGCAGGTTCTCGAACTCACTGTACTTGCCGGCTCCGGAGAAGGCGATGCTGTCGTAGATCTCGGAAATCTTGTAAAGGGAGGCGCTCGGGTTGTCCGCGACCAGCAAGACACCGTGCTCGTATTCCATGGCGATGATGGACCGGCCCTTGGCGATGCCCTTCTTGGCATACTCCGCCTTGTCCTGCATCATCTGCTCGGGAGAGACGTAGTAGGGCAACGGCATGGCTAGTCTCCGTTCCGCCGCTCGTTGATCAGAGCCGCGTAGACCGACCCGATGCGCTGGTCCTCGACATCCGCGATGCCCGACGCTCCGACCAGCTTGGCCGTCGGATAGATGCCCCGCACGAGGTCCGGCCCGCCGGTGCCGATATCCTCTTCAGCCGCGTTGTAGAGCGCGAGCAGGGCGATCCGGAGCGTCTCGTCCTCCGACAGATCCTTGCGGAAATGCTCTTTCATCGTTGTCCGCGCGTCCTTGCCGCCGGAGCCGATCGCATGGTAGTCGGACTCCTCGTAGCGGCCGCCCGTGATGTCGTACTTGAAAATGCGCCCCTCGGCCCGCTTCAGGTCGTAGCCGACATAGATCGGCAGAACGACCAACCCCTGAAGCACCATCGGGAGGTTGGCCTTGACCATCTGGCCGAGCTTGTTGGCCTTGCCTTCACAGGAGAGCTGGATCCCTTCCAGCTTCTCGTAATGCTCCATTTCGGTCTGGAAGAGCTTGGCCATCTCGATGCAGGGCCCGGCAGCCCCGGCGATGGCCATGGCCGAATGCGCATCAACCTTGAAGACTTTCTCCATCCGCCGGCCGGCGATCTGGTAACCCTCGGTCGCGCGCCGATCCCCCGCGATCAGGACGCCGCCCTGGAATTTGATCGCCAGGACCGTGGTGCCATGGGCTACGGGCGGGACCTGGGAGCCCCGGCCTTCCTCAAGCGGCGACGAGGGAGCCGATGCCCAGCCTCGGGCGGTCGGCACGAGATCCGGGCGTTGATGAGCCAGGTAGTCGAAGAAGCTCGATCCGTAGTCGTCAGGAAACAGCGGCACCTCTTGTCTCTCCTTCAGTCCGCTCTCTGCCCGTGAGGACCCGCCACGCATCGGCGGAGAAGCGGGCGGCATGGATGGCTAAAGCGAATCAGGCAGTCAACTTGGCAAGCAGCGACTCCGCCGAGTCGGACCCCTCCAGCAGCTCGCGCGTGAGGGACTCGGTTCCTCTCAACGGCTCCATCAACGGAATCTTTTTGATCGTGGTGTTGCCGACGTCCAACAGGATCGACGTCCAGCTTCCCGCGTACACCTGCCGGGGAAACTTCTTGAGGCAGTGGCCCCGGAAGAACGCGCGCGTCCCGGTCGGGGGGTTCTGCTCGGCCCTGAGAATCTCGACGTCCTGGACCAGCCGGTCGATCAGGTTGCTGCGCTCCAGCGTGTAGAACAGCCCCTTGTCGGGGCGGACATCATGATACTGCAGATCCAGCAACAGCACGCGGGAATCATTCCAGCCGCATCCCTTTCGGTCCATATACGACTGGATCATCTGGCGCTTGGCGACCCAATCCAGCTCCCGGACCAGCAGCATCGGATCCCGCTCCAGCTTGTCCAGCACCTCTTCCCACCGCACCAGGACATCCTTGGTGACCTGCGTCAACTCGTGACAGGCGAAGTAGTCCATGGCGGTCTTGAGGTAGGCGCGTTGGATGCCGATGGCGGATGTCACGCGCCCGTCAAACAGCTTCAGCGTGGCCTTCATGTCCAGATCGCGGGAGACGTCCTTGATCGCCCGCACCGGATCCTCCAGGTCCAGCCTGGGAAAGTCCACGCCGGCCTCGATCATCTCCAGCACGATTGCCAGGGTCCCCACCTTCAAATACGTGGACAACTCGGCCATGTTCGTATCGCCCACGATGACGTGCAGCCGGCGGTACTTCGCCGGGTCGGCATGCGGCTCATCCCTGGTGTTGATGATCGGCCGCTTGATCATCGTGTTCAGATCAACGAGGCATTCGAAGAAGTCCGCGCGCTGGGAGATCTGATATTCCGCTGGACGCGTCTGATTTTCCGCCCCCACCTTGCCGGCTCCCGCATAGATCTGCCGGGTCACCAGAAACGGCACCAACACCTGCACGATCCGGTCGAAGGAAACCGAACGGGCGATCAGATAGTTTTCATGGTACCCGTAGCTGTTCCCCTTGCCGTCCGAATTGTTCTTGTAGAGGAGGAATTTATCCCCGCCCCGCGCCGTGGCCAGAGCGCGCAGACACGCGGCCATGATCCGCTCGCCGGCCCGCTCAAATGCCACGAGCTCGCGGGCGTTCGTGCATTCCGGCGTGGAATATTCAGGATGCGCGCCGTCCACGTAGAGGCGGCCGCCGTTGGAGAGGAGCTTGTTGAGGAGCCGGTTGTAGTCGGGGCCTGGCCGCTCGCGCTCGCCTTCGACCTCGAATCCCCGGACATCCAACAGCGGGTTCTCGTTCTCGTAGTCCCAGATGGCCTGGGGAGCCGGGAGGCCGGGATAGTGCCCGATCAGTTGGATGGAATTGGAGACCGGATCGAGGGCGTCCGCATCGCGCGCCGCAATGCCAAATTCGATTTCTGTCCCCAAAACTCGCGTGAGCAGCATCGCTCCAGCCCCCTTACTCGGCGTTCAGAAGTAATGCCCGGTGCTGATCGTTTCGATCCGTCTGGATTCGCTGGAGCCGGCTGTGATGGTCCGGACGTGGACGATCTTCTCGCCCTTCTTCCCGGCGATCTTGGCCCAGTCGTCCGGATTCGTGGTGTTCGGCAGATCTTCGTGCTCCTTGAATTCCTCCCTGATCGCGCGCAGCAGGTCGTCCGCCTTGAGGCCCCGCTCCTGGGTCGCGATCACCCGCTTGATCGCGAACTTCTTAGCCCGCGACACGACACCGTCGATCAAGGCGCCGCTGGAGAAATCCTTGAAGTAGAGCGTTTCCTTTTCGCCGCTCGCGTAGGTGACCTCCAGAAACTTATTCTCGTCGCTCATCGCGTACATGGCCTCGACGGTCATGCCGACGAGCCGGTCCACGAGCGCGTCGCGGTCCCCGCCGTGACGTTCGAGCTCTTCCGCAGCGAAGGGGAGATCCGTGGTCACGTACTTGGAGAAAATTTCCCGCGCGGCCGTCATGTCGGGACGCGAGATCTTGATCTTGATGTCCAAGCGGCCGGTGCGGAGCACGGCCGGGTCGATCAGGTCCTGCCGGTTGCTGGCCCCGATCACGATGACGTTGCGGAGCCGTTCCACCCCGTCGATCTCGGACAGGAATTGCGGGACGATCGTAGACTCGACGTCGGACGAGATGCCGCTGCCGCGGGTCCGGAACAGCGCGTCCATCTCGTCGAAGAATACGATGACCGGATTGCCGTCCGCCGCGCGCTCCTTGGCCTTCTTGAACACCTCGCGGACCTGCCGCTCGGACTCCCCCACGTACTTGTTCAGCAGCTCGGGCCCCTTGACGTGGAGGAAGAAGCTGCGGACCTGCTTGCCGGTCAGGTGGCCGAGTTTCTTGGCGATCGAGTTGGCCACCGCCTTGGCGATCAAAGTCTTGCCGCAGCCCGGCGGGCCGTAGAGCAGCACGCCCTTGGGCGGGCTCAGCTTGTGCTCCGCGAACAACTGCGGGTGCAGGAACGGCAGCTCGACGGCGTCGCGGACTTGCTCGATCTCCTTGGCCAGTCCGCCGATGTGTTCGTAGCTGACATCCGGCACTTCCTCCAGGACCAGCTCCTCGGCCTCGGACTTCGGCAGCTTCTCGATGACATAGCCGGATCGGGGATCATAGAGCAGATTGTCCCCGACGCTGAGCCGCTCTACGAGCAAGGGCTCGCCGAGCTCTGCAACTTTCTCTTCATCGAAGTGCAGCGTGACCAGTGCCCGCCGCCCCTCGAGCAGGTCCTTCAAGCGCACCACTTCCCCCTGCCCATCGAACCCGCGGGACTCGATGACGTTGAACGCCTCGTTGAGGATCACTTCCTGCCCCTTGCGCAGCTCCTTGGCTTTGATCGAAGGGTGGATATTGACTTTCATCTTGCGGCCCGAGACGTAGACGTTCGCCGTCGCATCGGTGTTGAGGCTGGAGAAGATCGCGTAGGTCGAGGGGGGTGCGGTGAGCTTGTCCACTTCCGCGCGCAACGCTTCGATCTGCGCCTTGGCCGCCTGGAGGGTCGCGGTCAGCTTCTCGTTCTGCTTGTGTGCCTGCTCCAACTGGTAGCGCGAGTGGTGGAGTTGACGCAACTCCTCCTCCATGGCCTGGATCTGGATGCGCAGCTTTTCCGACTCGCGGAGGTACTCGTCGTTTTTTCTCACAGGGGGTGATTCTCCATCCGAGAGCCGTTCGGTGAGCTTCTTGACGGAGTCACGAAGGGTGCTGAGCCGCCCAGGGCTCCTTTTTGACTCGGCCATGACCTCATGCTCCTGACTACACGGTCGTCTCAAAGGAACCGGGAGCCCAAGCCTGCTCGAATTCTATCACCGGCTTCCCAGGAGGGTCAACTCTCAGGCTTACTATTGAATCGCAGAAGCGCATGCCAGTCAAGGCATTTGCGTGGCGCGCTCACCCAGTCGTGCGTTTGTCCCCAGCAGTTGCAGGGTCGCCGCCGGCACATCCGCGGCCGACAGGATCGCCGAGATCACCGCTACGCCCGAGGCGCCGGCCCGCCGGACTTCGCCGCTCCGCGCAACCGTGATGCCGCCGATGGCCAGCACCGGCAGGCGGCAGCGCCGTGAAGCTTCTTCGATCGGACGGAGACCGATCGGCTGCCCGTAGACCTGCTTCGACCGGGTTTCATAGACCGGCCCCAGCACCGCAAAGTCGGCGCCGTCGGCCTCGGCCCTCACGACCTCGTCCACCGAATGGGCGGAAACCCCGATCACTCGATGAGGACCGAGCAGCCGCCTCGCGACCGCCACCGGAAGGCTGTCGGACCGGAGGTGCACGCCGTCCGCCTCAACCGCCAGCACAACGTCCACCCGATCATTGATCAGCAACAGGGCCTTGTGTTCATGCGTGAGGCGGAGGACCTCCTCGGCCAGCACCAGCAGGGGACGGGTTAACAGATCCCGCTCACGGAGCTGGACTGCTCGCAGCCCCGCTCCCAGGGCGTCCCGTAGGAGCGGGAGCAGCGGCCGCCCTCCGGTCTGGTGGCGATCGGTGACGAGGTAGAGGGAAAAGTCAACGCGGGACATACGCAGACGTGAGGCGTGAGGCGTTAGGCGTTAGGCGAAAACCCGATCTTTCAGTCACCACCTCACCCCTCACGCTTTACGCCTCACGGCTTTTTACAGCATCCCTTCGATCGGGCTGCTGGCGGTGGCGTAGAGCTTCCGGGGAATCCGCCCCGCTTTGAACGCCAACCGCCCCGCCTCCACCGCGTACTTCATGGCTTCGGCCATCGCGATCGGGTCCTTCGCGCCCGCAATGGCGGTATTCATCAACACCGCGTCGGCCCCGTATTCCATCGCGAGCGCCGCGTCGGAGGCGGTTCCCACCCCGGCGTCCACGATCACCGGCACCTTGACCGTTTCCAGGATGATCTTGAGGTTGTACGGGTTGCGGATGCCCAGCCCGGAGCCGATGGGGGCAGCCAACGGCATCACGGCCGGACAGCCGATGTCCACGAGCTTCTTGGCCACCACCGGGTCGTCGTTCGTGTAGGGTAACACGATGAACCCTTCCTTGATCAGGATCTTGGCCGCCTCGATCAGCCCGGCCGTGTCCGGAAAGAGCGTCCGCTCATCGCCGATCACCTCCAGCTTCACAAGATCGGACACGCCGGCGGCGCGGCCCAGCCGCGCGTAGCGCACGGCATCCTCCACCGTGTAGCACCCGGCGGTATTGGGAAGGATCGTATATTTTTTCGGATCGAGGTAGTCGAGGAGATTCTCCTTCGAGCGGTCGGTGATGTTCACCCGTCGCACCGCCACCGTCACCACATCGGCGCCGGACGCCTCGATGGCCTTTTGGGTCTCCACGAAATCCTTGTATTTGCCGGTTCCGACCCACAGGCGGGACCTGAACTCCCGCCCCGCGATGATCAGCCGTTCGTCTTGCATGGTTGACTCCCTAAAAGAAGCTGTCAGCCGTCAGCCTTCAGCGATCAGCTGAAACTATTCTTTCTTCCCCTGGCTGAAAACTGACTGCTGATAACTGAAAGCTCTCGGCTTCCTCCTCCGATGAAACTGATGATCTCGATTCGGTCTCCCTCGCTCAGATTGCGCCGATCGAATTCCTGCCGGTCCAGGATTTCTAAATTTAATTCGACCGCCACTCGGTCCGGCTTCACCTCGATCTCACGCAAGAGGTCCGCCACCGTGATGCCGGACCTGGCCGTGCGCGCTTCGCCATTGACCTGAATCTGGCAGAATTGATTCATTGCATCAGTGTGTCATTGACGATTGTCTTCAGAATTTACGATTGTTGGATTGAGTGATTGACGATTGAACGAATCTTAAAATGAATCGATCGTCAATTCTTCGGAATCGTCAATGCCTCAATGATTCAATCGTCAATGAGCCAATCTCACAATTCTTGAGAGCAATCCTACGGGACGATAGAATCCCTTGTCAACGAAGCCGCTTCCCCGTACGCGCCGCACCCGTTTGCACGGAGCCCTAGCCAGCCCCCGGACAAGCTGCCATAATCAAGAAACCGGCCGGCAGGGGAAACTTACATCAGATGACGGACACAAACAGAGCTCTGGCACAACTGTTCCTCTCGATCTCGGACAAACTGGCCGCACGACGGGAGAATCCCCATCGAGTCAGAGCCTACCGGCGCGCCGCGGAGTCGCTGGTCAATTTAGAAGAGGATATCCGGGCGGTCGCCGAGCGAGGTGCACTTCAGGACATTCCCGGCATCGGCCGGGACCTGTCGGCCAAGATCGTGGAATTCCTCAAGACCGGGACCATCCAAGCCTACGAGGAACTCAAGAGCCCGTTGCCCCCTGAAATTGAAGCTTGGACGACCCTGCCCGGTCTCTCAGAAGCGGTCGTCCAGCATCTCTACTTCAAGCTCGGCATCCGAACGCTGGACGACCTGGAAGCCCTGGTCCGCACACACCTGCTCCGCACCCTGCCCGGCATGACGGCCTCGGAAGAAGACCTGTTGGTCGCAATCCAGGCGAAGCGAGCAGCCGGATCATAGTCCTTATCACAACCGAAGTCCAAGAACTCGCCGGACACCGGCTTCAATCGAAGCCCAGGCCTCTGGAGGCAGCGAACCGATTCGCTTCTTGAGACGGGACTTATACAGAGGACCAACCGATTCGCACTTGGCGTAGCTGGTGGTTCGCAAGCCGGTCTGTTCCGGTTCTTCTGGAAGGCAAACACGGAGTGGGCCAGGAACGGAGGTGAGCGGAACAATCAGGATTTCCGGCCAGTCAGATTCATTCAGCGCGTTGATACTGATGACCAGAACCGGACGCGGTTTGGGGTACCTCGGCGGTACAACAGTCCAAATCTCGCCGCGCCTTATTCCTCCCTCCACATCGCCTCCTCCATAAGCTCGATCAAGGCGGCGTGGCCACGTTGCTCATCCTCGGGCTCCTTGTGCTTGGCAAGCGCGCGCCGGAGCGTCAAGTCTTCCGACACTTCCTGAAAGCGCCGCAGCACCCGCTCCAACTTTTCTGATCGCGACTGGCCCGGCAGCGAATCAAGGAACCGTACCAGCGGTTGGTCCACCGTCACCGACAGCTTTTCTTTCATGGCGCAGACCTCCCCACGGTAGGACACCAGGTAGGATACTATATCGGATTCTGGAAGGCTCGGCAAGAGCGCGCGGGAAACAACCCGGCGGTCCGGTCCCGGGCCGGCGACTGGCCAGTAGTCGGGGACGGACCGGCCTGAAACCAGGTTGATGCGCTCTTCGGCTTGCCGACCTTCGAGAACTTTGCTACAGTGCAAGCCGTAGAACTTGAGAGGAGTGGAGACCGATGGCCACGATCCAGATCAAGACCCCTTATCCCGAACAAGCCGCTCCGCTGGTCAAGGACGCCATTGAAATGGAGAAAAAGATGGTGCGGGGCAGTCTCGCCACAACCAACGAGCGCATCACGGCGCTCACCCGCGAGTTGTCGGTGGCGGTGGATCAGGTTCTTGCTGGAACGGTGGCACGCACGGAAGCCAACGAAATGGCCCTCTTGGAACTGGAAGGTGAATTAGCGATCCGCCGGTCCCTTGAAGAAGCCCTCCGCAGCCTCGACTCGCTCGAACTATGCAGCTAGCGGAGTATGCGGAGAAGGTTCGGACGCATATCCTCCAGACTCCCAACGTCCTCTCCCATTCTCTTAGCTATGAAGACCGCCCGCCCACAGCCGGACTTGCGAAGGGGGGTGTCACCTTCTCCGACGGCTCCCGGTTCCACTTCAAAGAGTTTCTCCGCCTGACCGAGCCGGTCATCAGGCTAAAATACGCTTATCAGTACGTCTCCGTGACCGGAAGTCTCCTGTTCCGCTATGACAACGCCCTCGATCCCGCAGCCAAGCACCTCCCAACCTATCCCGACCATAAGCACCTGCCCGACAGCATCGCGCCCGCGGCGGTGGCCTGCGGCACGGCGAATACCCAGGCCAGCCCGATCAGCAGCAACCCGACCAGGTTTGAGCGACGCATGATAAGCCTTCGGAGCAAACCGTTGGCGGGAAGGAGTGTGATGAGTACGGGTTTACGTGGAGACCGCTACAGCATGAATGGGCGGATGGTAGTCCAAGACACCACATAGGTCAAGCGTGTGAGGACACAACGGGAGCGATGTGGCAGAGCCGCGAGGGGACTTTGCCGAAGGAGCGAGGGCTCTGCCACACCGCTCCGTCCGTCACCGCATCCATGTTCACCCTTCGACTAGCTCAGGGTGAACGGACTGTGAAGGTATCCGTTCACAACGGGCGCAGCTCTTTGAAAATCTTCCAGGTCTTCAAGAGCTCGACTGCCTTTTGCAGTTGCGGATCGTCCTCCGGCGAGGCTTCGGCCCCTTCAGCCTGGGGCGCCGTCCCCTTGGACGCCTCATCCCCCGTCTTGGGCACCGCCGGCAGTTCCTTGGGCTTGGCCCCCTTGCCCTCCCCTTCCTTGGCCTCTTTGGCCTCCTTGTCCCCCGGCTTGGCGACCGTAGCCGGCTGCAGCTTGACGACGATGTCGGGCGTGATGCCGGTCGTTTGGATGGAGCGGCCCTTAGGCGTGTAGTACTTGGCGGTGGTCAGACGCAAGCCTGAGCCGTCCGCCAGCGGCAGGATCGTCTGGACGGAGCCCTTGCCGAACGTCGTGGTGCCGATCACCACGGCCCGGCCCCAGTCCTGCAACGCGCCCGCCACGATCTCGGATGCGCTGGCGGAGCCTTCGTTGACCAGCACGATCATCGGATATTCTTCCTGCGGCTCCTTCGTGCGGGACAGGTACTCGTCCTTCCGCCCGTCCCGGCCCTTGATGTAGACGATCAGCTTGCCGGGCGCCACGAACTGCTCCGAGACCTCCACCGCCGAGGTCAGCAGCCCGCCCGGATTGTTGCGCAAGTCCAGGACGGTCGATTGCAACTTCTGTTCGCGGAACTGTTTCAGGACACGGCTCAGGTCCTTGCCGGTGGATTCCTGAAACTGGGTCAGCCGGACATAGGCAATGTTGCCTTCGAGCACCTTGGAGCGCACGCTCTCGATCTTGATGGTGTCCCGGACAAGCGTGAAGACGAGCGGGTCCTGAACCCCGTCGCGCTGGATGGTCAGGCTTACCTTGGAACCCTTCGGCCCCCGCATTTTCTGAACCGCATCCATGAGCGTCAGATCCTTCGTGGCCTCCTCATTCACCTTGGTGATGAAGTCGCCTGCCTTGATGCCGGCCTTCTGCGCCGGGGTCCCCTCGATCGGGGCGATCACCGCCAGGCGATTGTCCTTGATCCCGATCTGAATCCCCACTCCGCCGAATTCCCCCTTGGTCTCGACCTGGATCTCCTTGTACATGTCCGGCGTCATAAAGGCCGAATGGGGGTCGAGTGTGGACAGCATCCCGCGGATCGCGCCATGCACCAGCTCCTTGGGCTTGACCTCTTCGACGTAGTGCTTCTGCACCTGGGTCAGCACTTCTGAAAAGGTCTTCAGCTCCTCGTAGGTTTCGGTTGCATGGCCGGTCCGCTCCCACCCTTTGCCGACCAGCACCCCGACGAGGAGAGCCACCACGACGACCGGCCCCAGGTACCAGGACCGGCGATACCCTTGCTGTTCCATAGGTCTTTCTTCCTTTCCCTTGAAGCTCACCAGGATGTTGAAAAAGTCCTCCAGCGTCGTTCTCGCATCGCTCCTGCCCTCAACGTACTTCCTCAGTACGCCTCGGACCTTCGCTTGCTACGGCCTTGCTGGGCGGTCTTTTTGAACATCCTGGACGATGTTTCGACATTGTTACAGACATCGGCGCCACAGGTTATTCACCGCCGCCTGGCCAGCCAGACCAGCGGGTCCACCGGCTCCGCCCCCTCCCGCAACTCGAAATAGAGCGTGCTCTCCCCTGTCATGCCCGTATCGCCGGCCTCTCCGATGACCTGGCCGGCCTGCACGTGGTCGCCCACCTTGGTCAAGAGCTTCGACGCATGGGCGTAGAGGGAGAAAAACCCGTTCGCATGGTCCAGGATCACCACCAACCCGTAGCCTTTCAGCCAGTCCGCAAAGGCGACCGAGCCGGGCATCACCGCCCGGATCGCGCTCCCCTCCTCGGTCCTGATCTCGATCCCTTTTTTCTGCACATAAGTGTCGAAGGTCGGATGTTTCTGCCGCCCGAAGAAGGACACCACGTCGCCCTCGGCCGGCCAGTGCAACACCCCTTTGAAGGGATGGATGCCGGCTACTTCCTTCTTGGGGCGGGCCAGGCCGGCTCGCCTCCGTTGCTCCAACTCCTTCAGCAGGCTGTCCACGCGGGCGGCGGACCTTTCCAATTCGGCCACCGACCGATCATACAACTCCTTTTCCTGGGTGATCTTCGCCAGGAACAGGTTCTTCTGGCGTTTGAATCCCTGAATTTCCTCCAGCTTCCGTTCCGTGCTCTGCTTGAACAGCAGCATCCGGCCGCGGGCTTCGGCGCGCTGGCGCTCGACCTGGACCATCCGGTCCAAATCGTCGCGGTAGGCTTCCATGAGATCATACTCCCGTTTGGACACCGCGGAAAGGTACTGGAACCGGCGCTGAAAATCTCCGTAGTTTTCGGCGGCCAGCAGGGCCTTGAGATAGCCGAACCGTCCTTCCATATATTGCACGCGCATCCGAGCCAGGATCGAGCTGCGGCGATCGACGATGTATAGACGCAAGGCCACGAGCTGCGCGCTGATCTCCTCGAGCTCCCGGTCTTTTTGCTTCAGTTGCCGGCCGATCTCCTGCCGTTCTTCCCGACTGCGCATCAATCGGTCATCCAGGTCCTGAATGGCCTGCAGGGTGGATTCCCGCTTCTTCTCCGCCTCGTCGGCGTGCTTCTTTTTCGCCTCGATCTCCTCTTTGAGCTTCTCCAGGGTCTTCCGCTCTTGTTCGATCTTCTGCTGGATGGGATCGTGCCGATCTTTCACGGCCTGCGCCGGCCCTGCCAGCGCCGGCGTCCAGCCCGCCCCTTCCAGCAGGCACCAGAGACCGGTCGCGATGATGAGAGTCCGCCTGGTTCTTCTCACACCTTGACCCTCCCGTACCCCAACAGCGAGACGAAGCTGCCGACGAACCCCAACGACAGCCCCGCCAGCACGATCAGCAGCGAGACCTGGTTTGAGAAGAACGTGAAGCCGGACTCGATGCCCAGAAACCGGCCGGGCTGGCCGAGCTGCTGTTTGAAAAACTCGAAGCCGGCTTTCAGGATGATCAAGGCCAGCGTCGCCCCGAGCGCTCCCAGAACCGTTCCCTCCAACAGGTAAGGGATTTTGATGAAAGCTCCCGTCGCACCGATCAGCTTCATGATCTCGATTTCCTCCCGCCGCGCGTAGAGGGTCAGGCGGATCGTGTTGGCGATGATCGTCACCGACGCGGCCGACAGGATGGCGCCGACGGCGACCGCGACCAACTCGAGGTAGACGACCACCACCGCCAGATTTTCAATCCAGTCCCGGCTGTATTGGACCTGCGCCACTTCCGGCACGGAGCGGAGCCGGTCGGACCAGCGCTTGACGGCGTCGGAGGAGCGGAACCGGGGCACCAGCGTCACCACAAAGGAGGCCGGCAGCGGGTTCTCGCCCAGTCCCTGGAGCAAATGGGACTCGGCCGGAAACTGCGTGCGGAAATCCGCCATGGCCTGCTCCTTGGACACATAGGCCAGCGAGGCCACTTCCGGCTCCGCCTTAATCCTATGCTGGATCTCCAGGATACTTTGCTGGGCCAGGTTGTCGTGCAGGTACACGATTACCTTGATGTCGTCTTGCAGCGAGCCGACCATGCCCCGGAGGTTCACGTACAGCAACAGAAACACGCCGAAGCAGGCCAGCGTGAAGGCGGTGGTCGCCACGGCGATCAACGTGGTCGTGCGGTTGAGCCGGATGTTGGTCAGCGCTTCCTTGATCAGGTAGGCGAGCCGTCTCACTGTCCCACCCTCTCGTCCGACGCCGGCCGGTCATCCGACGCCAACCGGCCTTGGGCCAGCGTCACGACCCGCCGGTTGACCTGCTCCACCACCTGGCGATTGTGGGTGGCGACCACTACGGTGGTGCCGCGCGCGTTGATCGTCTTGAACAACTCGATGATCTCGCTCGAGAGGTCCGGGTCCATGTTGCCCGTCGGCTCATCCGCCAGCAAGACGAACGGGCCGTTCACGATAGCTCGCGCAATGCAGACGCGCTGCTGCTCGCCCGCAGAGAGCAGCGGGGGACGGCTCTCTTTCTTATGGTCGATGCCAGCGGCCTTCAAGACCTCCATGACCTTGCGCCTGGCATCGAACGAGGAGACGCCCTGGACCAGCAAGGGAAGCGCCACGTTTTCAAAGACGGTCTTTTTCGGCAGCAGCCTGAAATCCTGGAACACGAAGCCCATCCGCCGACGGAGATAGGGCACCTCCCAGGGCCTGATCCGCGCCACGTTCCGCTGCTGCACCAGGATCTGGCCTTCGTCCGGCTGCTCGGCGCAGAAGAGCAGCTTCAACAGCGTCGTCTTTCCGGCCCCGCTGGGCCCCATCAGCAGCACAAACTCGCCTTTGTCGATCTGGAGATTGATATCGAAGAGCGCCGGACGCCGGTCATAGTATTTGGTGACATGGAATAATTGGATCATCGCGAAGTCCAGGCGAGAGGCGAGCGGCCAGCGGCGCGAGGAGGGACAATCCGGAGACTGAACGGCAGCTTCTTCTCTCCCACCCCTGGCCCCTCGCCCCTCACCTCTGGCCAGCCGTTTACCATCGAAGGTCCTCTCCCGGCACTTCGAAGGCGTTCTCGATGTGCTCGATCGCCTCTGGCTTGTCTGTGCCGCCCGTGCAGAGCACCACGTCGAAGCGACAGGCTGGCTGCCGCAGACGCCGGCGGGCCAGGTACCGAGCGGCAAGCCTGATGAGCCGAGCCTGCTTGCGACCGTCCACCGCCTGCCCGGCCCCGCCGAGGGTGTCGGTGCGTCGCGCCTTCACCTCGACGAAAACCAGCACCTCTCCCGCCTGCGCGACCAAGTCGATCTCGCCCGAAGGGGACCGGACGTTCCGATCCAGAATCCGATAGCCCTTGCGGCGCAAGAACC
>VGXG01000020.1 GCA_016873395.1 Nitrospira sp.
CCAAGCCGACGAGTGACAAAGACAAGTTTGCTACTTGCTACTTGAGACTTGCCACTTGTTACTGACGACGAGATACGAACGACGAGGAGGATGCACCCGCTCCTCAAACAGGCGGACAGGGTGCCAATGAACTCAATGGGATAGGGGGAAACTAGAGGAGAGGACGACGGAACGGGGAAGATGGTGCAAAGCCATCACGGTGCCGCCACTGTAAGCGGGGAGTGATCCTGCATTTCGCCACTGTCGAATGGAAGCCATCAGCAATCAGTTGTCAGTAGTCAGCTAAAACTGAAAACTGAGAACTGAAAACTGAAAGCTTCTGACGATGGGAAGGCGCGGGCCACGCGACGATCCGCAAGTCAGGAAACCCGGCTGTCGATCCAATTCACAGAACCCTTCGAGCATAAGGGAGGTGCATTGTGCGGCGAGTCATTATTCGGTCGGGTCTTCTGTTCGCTCTGATCTGGGGAGCGGAAGTCGGTTGGGCGGCAGACGAAGCTGGAGTCGGTCAGCCTCAGACGACGGAGGAGGCCCCTGTTATACAGACGGAAGAAGTCGTGACCAGCGCGACCAAGACGCCGGTGCCGGTGAGTCACCTGACCAGCGCGGTGGAGGTGATCACCGGGGAGGAGATGCAACGGCAGAAGTTCAAGACCGTCATCGACGCCCTGCGCTTATCGCAGGGCGTGGCCGTCTTTTCCGACGGCGGGCCAGGGACAAACGCGACCGTCCGCATCCGTGGCGGCAGCGTGGAACAGACCCTGGTACTGATTGACGGGGCGATTGTCAACAGTGCAACGACTGGTTCCTTCGACTTCGCCAATGTGACGACGGACAACATCGAGCGGATCGAGATCCTACGCGGGGCGCAGAGTATGTTGTGGGGGTCGGATGCCATGGGCGGGGTGATCAATATCACGACCAAAAGAGGCACTGGCAAGCCGACGGCGAACGCCTTCTTCGAATACGGGTCTTTCAACTCCATCCGAGAAGGGGGCACGGTGTCGGGAAAGAAAGGGCCCGTGAACTTTTCCATGGCCCTGTCGCGGTGGGACTTTGCCGGCTTCTCCACGGTGAACTACCGGCGCGGCGCCACGGAGCGGGATGCGTTCAGAAACTGGACGGCCTCTTCCCGTCTGGGGGTGGACCTGCCGCGGGATGGGCGGTTGGAGTTTGATTTCCGGTGGATGAACGGCTCGATCGAGATAGATAGCCTTTCCAACCCGCCGAAGGATGTGTTCGCGTCCAAAAGCAAGAGCCGGCAGTTCATCTTCAGCGGCAACTATGAGCAGCCCATCACGAACTGGTGGAACCAGAAGCTCACCCTATCGCGGTCGCAGGATGCGTCTCTCAATCTGCCTGGCAGTCTCCAGCGGGATGTGGTCACCGGTGTCTACAGCGATCCAGTCATAGGCAATCCTGTCGATGAAATAAGAGTGCTCACCAATCGTCTCGAATGGCAGCACAATGTCCAGGTGGGGGAGCCTCTCTTGCTGGCCTTCGGGTATCAGTTCCGGGAGGCGCAGGGAGAAAACGACACAGGGCTTGCGAACCACATTATCTCGTCGAGCGCCGGCTTCGCCCAGGCCCAGGTGAATCTCTGGGACCGGGTCTTCGGCACGGCCGGCATCCGCCAGGACAGCTACAACGTGTTCGGCGACGCGACCACCTACCGGCTCACGGGCGGGTATCTCCACAAGGAGACGGGCACGAAGGTTCGGACCAGCTATGCGACCGGGTTCCGGGCGCCGTCGATCAACGATCTGTTCTTTCCTAACTTCGGCAATCCCAATATCACGCCGGAGAAGAGCCAGAGTTTTGATGTCGGGGTCGATCAGTGGCTCTTCAGCAAGAGCCTCAAGTTGAGCGGCGGCTATTTCTGGAATCGGTATCGCGACCTGATCGTCACGACGTTTGATCCTGTGGTCTGCGCGACGCAGACAGACAACTACTGCCCGATCAATGTCGGGAACGCCTCCGCCAAGGGATGGGAATTCGCCGCCGCCTACACGTACCGGCCGAATCGGTTTCTCCTGAAAAGCCTCGACATTCAAGGTCAGTACACGAACACGATGACGCGGGACTTGAGCAACGGCAGGCGTCTCCCGCGCTGGCCCGTGGACCAGTGGACTATTCAGATTGGGTATAAGCCCGTTGAGCCCCTGAATTTCGTCCTGACGGGCCGCTTCGTGGGCTCGCGCTTCAACACAACCGGGGATCGACAAAACATCACAGGGTTTGGCGTGTGGAACTGGACGACCAACTATGACGTGAGTGAGAAGGTGCGAGCCTATGTCCGCGTGGACAACCTGTTCAACCAGCATTATGAGGAGATCCTCAACGCCGGCACGCCGGTGCGCTCGATCTACTTTGGACTCCGTGTCAATCGCGATTTGTCGTGGTGAAGGAGACGGATGGACGCTCCACGGCTCGTCATTGCCGGCACGTCAAGCGGGGTGGGCAAGACCACCGTCACCCTGGCGTTGCTGGCGGCTCTGACGCGAAGGGGACGAACGGTCCAGCCCTTCAAGGCTGGGCCGGATTTCATCGATCCCGGACACCATACGGCTGCGACCGGCCGGGCCTCGCGCAATCTGGACGGCTGGATGCTGGGTGCGGCCGTAAACCGGGATATTTTCCTTCGCGCTGCGGCCGATGCCGATCTCTCGATCATCGAAGGGATGATGGGACTGTTCGATGGGAGCTCCCCGGTCAGCGAGGCCGGGAGTACGGCCGAGCTGGCGAAACAACTGGGAGCCCCGGTTCTGCTCGTCATTGACGGGAGCGCGATGGCCAGGTCTGCTGCGGCGATGGCATCCGGCTATGCCCGATTCGATCCGAAGCTGCGAGTGGCGGGAGTCCTGTTCAACCAGGTCGGGGCGGAAGGCCATTTCCGGCTCCTCAAAGAGGCGGTCGAGGCGGAGACCAACCTGACCGTGGTGGGCTATCTCAAGCCAGATCCGGCCCTCGCGATCGGCGACCGCCACCTGGGCTTGAGGACGGCGATCGAGCAGGGACCCGGCGATCTCTATGAGAAGCTGGGGAAGGCGGCGACCGAAACCGTAGATCTGGGGCTGGTGGAAGCGCTCGCCCGGATGGCCGGAGAGCTGGACCCCCTCCCGGCCCCTCCCCTTTCCAGGGGGAGGGCGGGGGTGGGGGTTCGGATCGCAGTGGCTTACGATCCGGCCTTCTGCTTCTACTATCAGGAGAACCTGGAATTGCTGGAGACGGCGGGAGCCCAGTTGGTGAAGTTCTCGCCGCTACAGGACAAGGCCTTGCCCCAGGCCGACCTGCTCTATCTGGGCGGGGGCTATCCGGAGCTCTATGGCGAGGCGTTGGCCGGCAATGAGTCGATGAAGAAGGCCGTCAAAGCCTTTGCCGACAGTGGCGGACCGATCTATGCCGAGTGCGGCGGCATGATGTACCTGACCCAGGCCATCAAGGATTTCGAAGGACGGTCGCACGAGATGGTCGGGCTCTTTCCGGCCGAGGCGGTGATGCGGAAACCCGGGCTGACTCTCGGGTACCGGGAGATCGAGATCACGAGCCCATGTGTGCTTGGCCAGCCCGGCACGAAGGCTCGAGGGCATGAATTCCACTATTCTTCGCTGGTGCCCCACGGTTCTTTGAACTATGCCTGCCGGCTGGCCGATGCGCGAGGGCAAGAAAGGGGCCAAGACGGGCTTCTGGCGGGCAATGTCGTCGCCCTCTATGCCCATTTACATTTTTCCAGCCAGCCAAGCCTGGCCCGTACGTTGGTGGCCTCGGCCCGCGCATGGAGCAAGCGGTCCTTCGACCCTTCGACAGGCTCAGGGCTTAGGGCGGGGCGACCGACAGGATGACGGACCAAGCCGACCACAAGGCCCGCATGCAGCGGCTGAAAGCGTCGGTGGACCGGCGGATCGAGGCGGCTCAGGAGGAAAAGGGTCTGTTGATCGTCTTCACCGGGGCCGGCAAGGGAAAGACCACGGCGGCGCTGGGCACGGCGATGCGGTGCATCGGGCATGGCATGAAAGTGGCCATCGTCCAGTTCATCAAGGGCGCGATCGATACGGCGGAGGAGCGGGCGTTGAAAAGTTTCGGCAATCAGGTCGTGTTTCTCCGGATGGGGGAGGGGTACACCTGGGAGACCCAAGACCGAGCGCGGGATACGGAGTTTGCGCAGCGAGCCTGGGAGGCCGCCAAGGGATTCCTCCGCGATTCGGCGTATGCCATGGTGATTCTGGATGAATTCAACATCGCCCTGCAGCACGAGTACGTGCGGTTGGCCGACGTGCTGCCGGTCCTCCGCGACAGGCCGCCGATGCAGCACGTGGTCATCACCGGACGCGGCGCGAAGAAGGAGCTGATGGAAGAAGCGGACCTGGTGACTGAAATGGGCCAGGTCAAGCATCCCTTTCGCAAAGGGATCAAAGCCCAAAAGGGAGTTGAATTTTAACCCCATGCAGAAGGTGTGCGGACATTGCCGCCAACCCTTTCTCTGCCAGCAGGCTGGCGGGTGTTGGTGCGGGAGCATCAAGCTGAGTCCCTTGCAACTAGCCTGGATCAAGCAGCAGTATCAGAACTGTCTTTGCCCGAGCTGTCTTGCGGCCGTGGCTGCTTCGGAAGGGGCGCGTCTTGGCGCGCCTGGGGCGGGCGGGTGTAATGACGCTTTCTGAAAGGACGGGGACGTGATGGGGTTGCCCAATCCGGTGCCGATCGACACCAACGGAAAATTCACGGACCGTGAGCGGGCCGCCGTCTATCGGGCCATTTTCGAGCGTCGCGACGTGCGGAAGAACTTTCTGCCGAGGCCGATTCCCGACGAGGTCCTCGCCAGGCTCCTGACCGCCGCGCATCACGCCGGGTCGGTCGGGTTCATGCAGCCGTGGAATTTTGTCGTGATCCTGGAGGCGGCGACCAAACGCGCCGTTAAAGATCTCTTCCTGCGAGCGAATGGCGAAGCGGCGGCACACTATCAAAGAGAACGGGCGACACTCTACCGGCAGCTCAAGCTCGAAGGTATTGAGGAGGCGCCGGTCTCTCTCTGCGTGACCTGTAGCCGTCAACGGGGCGGGCGGCATGTCTTGGGGCGGGCGACGGTCCCGGACACAGATCTTTATAGCACCTGTTGTGCCATTCAGAATCTTTGGCTGGCCGCCAGGGCCGAAGGGATTGGGGTGGGATGGGTGAGTATTCTGGATCATGGTGCGCTCAAGCGGGTCCTGGGGATTCCCAGGCCGATCAAGGTGGTGGCCTACCTTTGCCTGGGTTATGTTTCCGAGTTCGCCACGAGCCCGGATCTGGAGCGGAACGGGTGGCGGGCTCGGTTGCCGCTGAAGCAGCTCGTCTATCATGAACGGTGGGGACGAAAACGGAATGATGAGTGCTGAGTGATGAACGGAAGGAGCTGAGGATGGGTTTCCCGACGTAAGGAGGGTCGATGCGGATCACGAAGGTCTATACGCGTACAGGCGACCAGGGGAAAACGAGACTTGCCGGCGGCCAGCAAGTCTGGAAGGACAGCCTGCGTGTGGAGGCCTATGGGACCGTGGATGAGCTGAATGCCTTGGTCGGCCTGGTGCGGGTGTTCAATGCCGACCTCGGCGATTCAGAGGCCCGCGCGCGCCTGGAAGAAAGCCTCCGCTGGGTCCAGAATAAGCTGTTTGACGTGGGTGGGATTATGGCGACGGCTCCCGGACAGGCGTTGAAGAATATGCCTCACGTGACGAGCAAAGATATCACCCGTCTGGAGCAGTTGATTGACGCCTGCCAGAAAGACCTGGCGCCTCTCAAAGAGTTCATCCTGCCGGGAGGGGGCAAGGTCTCCGGTCTCCTCCATCATGCACGGACCGTCTGCCGCCGGGCGGAGCGGATCTGTGTGAAGCTGGCGCGGGAAGAACCAATGGACCAGGCCATCGTGAAATTTCTCAATCGCCTCAGCGACACCCTCTTTGTGCTGGCCCGCTGGGCCGGCAAGATGCAGGGCGAGGCGGAATTTCTCTGGGAACGGAGCGTCGAGAAGTGACGGATGAAGGCGACACGGGGACACGGGGACGCGGAGAGCGCCGCGTCTCCGCGTCGGTCACCTTGTCGGGCATCACGCGTCACGCGTCAGTGTATTGTTATGACTGCCAAGACGTTGATGGTCCAGGGAACTGCGTCGCACGTGGGCAAATCCGTGCTGGTTGCGGCGCTCTGCCGTCTGTTCGTCAGGCAGGGCATGAGGGTGGCGCCGTTCAAGGCGCAGAACATGTCGAACAACTCCTTCGTCACGCCTGACGGAAAGGAGATCGGCCGCGCCCAGGCGGTCCAGGCGGCAGCCTGTCGGTTGGCGCCACGGACTGATTTTAATCCCGTGTTGATCAAGCCGGAGGGTGAGCGTCGCGCTCAGTTGGTGGTGAACGGAACGGTGGCCGGCAGGTTGACGACAGAGGATTTCGGCCGGGTCCGACGCGACTGTTTTCAATCGGTACGGGAAGCCTTTGGACGTTTGAGGGGTGAATTCGACCTGATCGTCCTGGAAGGAGCCGGCAGTCCGGCCGAAATCAATTTAAGAGAGCAGGACATCGTCAACATGAGGATGGCCCAAGAGGCCGGGGCTCCGGTGCTGCTGGTGGGGGATATTGATCGGGGCGGGGTCTTTGCGGCCTTGGTCGGAACCATGGCCCTGTTGACTGTGGAGGAACGGAAGTACGTCAAGGGCTTCGTGATCAATAAATTCCGTGGCGACGAAGCGTTGCTTGCCCCCGGCATCAGGATGATCGAAGCACAGACGGACGTCCCGTGTCTGGGCGTCGTGCCCCATTGGGGCGATCTTCAGGTCCCCCAAGAGGATTCGCTCGGCTGGGAAACTCAATCTGTGAGGGGTTCCTCGCATCACCCATCACCCATCACCCATCACGGGGCGGAGACCCTCATCATCGGCGTGGCGGACGTGCCGGCCATTTCCAATTTTACCGATTTCGACGCGTTGGCGCGCGAACCGGATGTTAAGCTCGTTCGGGTAACCGGGATGACCGACCGGAAGCTGGACGCGCTGATCTTTCCCGGAAGCAAGAATACGTCCGCGGCCTTGCGGTTCATCAAGGATCGGGCGATCGATCTGGTCGCCCAGCAGGTCCTCGCTGAGGGAGGGACGGTGGCGGGGCTTTGCGGGGGATTTCAAGTGTTGGGCAAGAAGATCCTGGACCCGGCGGCCATCGAATCTGCCGAAGTTGAACTGCAAGGCCTGGGCTTGCTGGATACGGTGACGACGTTTGAGTCGGAGAAGGTGACGGTTGAAATCACCGGCGTGCATCGGGCCACCGGTTGTGCCGTTCATGGGTACGAAGTGCACATGGGGCGGACCAGGCTCGGGAACAAGGCAGCGCCCTTGCTGGAGGTTCAACGGGCTGGTGAGAAGGATCGGCTCGAAGAAGGAGCGGTATCAGGTGATGGGAAGGTGTTCGGGACCTACCTGCACGGCCTCTTCGATGCGCCCGAATTCCGGCGCCTGTTCCTCAATCGTCTGAGAGAAGCGCGGGGCTGGCCTCCGCTTGTCTCCCAATGCGATACCCCGTCTGACGCTCTGCTTGACCAGCAATTGGACCGGCTGGCCGATTTCGTCGCCAAGCACATAGACCTGACAGCGATTGACGCCATCATCGAGCAGGGGATGTGATTATGCGGACGCGGCGACCAGGTGAAGGGGCGACGCGGCGCTCTCCACGTCCCCGCGTCCCCGCGTCTCCGCGTCGGGGGGCGCGGAGTCGCGTGATTCTGGTCATCGGCGGCGCCTCGTCGGGCAAGAGCGCCGCGGCCTTGGAGTTGGCCGAAAGAGGTATGGCAAAGGGAGCGGCGCGAGCCTTCGTGGCAACCGGTCAGCCCTTGGATGAAGAGATGGCTGATCGAATCCGGTTGCACCAAGCTTCACGGGGCGCCGAGTGGCAGACCGAGGAAGTGCCGGTTGACCTGGCTGCTTGGTTCGAAAAGCAGGGCCGGGGCTTTCGCGCGATCATCCTGGATTGTCTGACCCTATGGCTGAGCAACCTCAAGGAGCGGGGGGGGCCGGACGAGCAAGTGCCTGATCTGGTCGCAACGCTCCTGCGGGCGGTGAGGGACAGCGAAGCCAGAGTCGTGGTCGTCAGCAACGAGCTGGGGCTGGGGCTGGTACCGGCAGATGCCTCTGCACGGCGGTTCCGTGACCTGGCCGGCAAAGTGAACCAGCAGGTTGCTGGTGCGGCGGATGAAGTCTATTTCATCGTCGCGGGGCAGGCGTTGCAAGTGAAATAGAACGGCGTTCCGGTGATGAGGGACGCATGAAGAATACCGTGCCCGAAGAACAGCCATGACTTTCCAAGAAGCGATTCGCAAGATCGAGCCAATAGATGAAGCCTGCCGCAAGCGGGCGCAGGCGCGGCTGGACCGGCTCACCAAGCCGGTCGGGAGCCTGGGCCGGTTGGAGGCATTGGCCGCCCGCTATGTGGCGATGACCAGGGAGGAACGGCCGAAGGTCCCGCGCGCGGCTATCTTTACCTTCGCCGCCGATCACGGTGTGGCGAATGAAGGTGTCAGTGCCTATCCCAGTGCCGTCACCGCCCAGATGGTGTTGAACTTTCTGAGGGGCGGAGCAGCGGTGAATGTCCTGGCCTCCCATGTCGGTGCCGAGGTCCTGGTGGTGGATATCGGGGTGGCGTATGAGTTCGGACCACTGCCCAATCTCATTTCCCGGAAGGTAGCCAAAGGGACGAAAAACTTCGCGCACGAGCCGGCCATGAGTCGCGAGGAGGCCATCAAGGCGCTGGAGGTGGGTATCGAGTTGGCTGCTCAAGCCCGGCAACGGGGTGTCGGGCTCATCGGGACCGGAGACATGGGGATCGGCAATACCACCCCCAGTGCCGCGATTACCTCGGTCATGACGGGGCAGTCGGTGGCTTCTGTCACCGGCCGTGGGACTGGGGTCGACGAGGCCGGCCTTTCTCGAAAAGTCACAGTGATCGAACGGGCCTTGGCGCGTCATCGTCCGGACTCCGGCGATCCGCTGGACGTGCTGACGAAGGTCGGGGGCTTGGAGATTGCCGGCCTTGCCGGGTTGATTCTGGGAGCGGCTGCCCACCGGGTGCCGGTGGTCCTCGATGGGTTCATTGCCGGCGCGGCGGCCCTCATCGCTGCCGGATTTCAGCCGCGCTGCTGCGAATATCTGATCGCCTCCCATCGATCGGTCGAACGCGGGCATCAGGCTGCCTTGGATCGATTGGGTCTGGTCCCTTTGCTCGACTTGGACCTGCGGTTGGGCGAGGGGACTGGGGCCTGCCTGGGGATCAGTCTCATCCAGGCGAGCATCAAGATTCTGACCCAGATGGCGACCTTTGAGGAAGCCGGCGTTTCAGAGCGTGAAACGTAAAACGTAAGGGGTGAGGTGTAAGGGGTAAGGCGTGAGGGGTAAGGAAGACTTTCAACAGATCAACTCTCCTCACACCTTACGTCTCACGTCTCACGCCTCACGTCCTTTTCTGATAGCTTGGCACTTCCTGACCGCCATCCCCCTCAGCCGCGAGCATCACGATCCTTCCCCCCAGGAACTGGCCCAGTCCATGGTTTGGTATCCGCTGGTCGGGCTGCTGCTGGGCGGAATCCTCGCTGTGAGCGATCTCTTGCTCGCTCAGTTTTTCTCCGACATGGTGGTCAACGGACTGTTGTTGCTGCTGCTGGTCGCCCTGACCCGAGGGCTGCACCAGGACGGCTTGGCCGATACGCTGGACGGACTGGCGGGCGGGCGGAATCCGGCCGAGCGGCTTGCGATCATGCGTGATGGACGCATCGGGGCGATCGGAGCCACCGGCCTGATCCTGGCCTTGGGGCTTCGGTATGCCGGATTACTGGAGGCGCCGGAGGAGGGGCGATTCGTTCTGTTGCTCTGCATGCCGGCGGTGGGGCGATGGGTGATGGTGGTTGGGTCTGTCTCAGCTCCCTATGCAAGGGCTGAAGGAGGATTGGCCCAGCCCTTTCTGCTGCATCTTTCCTGGAAGCAAGTGTTGGGGGCGACCCTCGTATTGGGCATGACGCTCCTCTGGGCGCTCGGGCCGGTGGAGGCTTTGCTCAGCCTGGTCCTGCTGGCGATCATTGCCAGGGTCTTGACGTCCTTCGCGCGCCGGTTCCTGGGCGGGATTACCGGGGATACGCTGGGGGCGGCCAATGAGGTCGCTGAAATTGTGTTTCTGCTGCTTGGGTCGGCCCTGCTTCCGTCACGATGATGGCCGGAGAAGTCATAGGGGCTTGCCTCCTGGATGCCGTCCTGGGCGACCCTCGCTGGCTGCCCCATCCAGTGCGGGTCATGGGCGTGGTGATTGCCTGGTGTGATGACCGGATCAGGCCCCTGTTGCGCAGCCAGGGAACCCAGCGGGCCGCGGGCATCCTGCTGGCCCTTTCCCTGCCGACCCTCGCCTATGCGGTCGGGTGGGGGACGATCGAGCTGGCCGGTCGGCTCCACTGGGCTATCAGGAGCGGAGTTGAAATCATGCTGGCATTCACCACGTTGGCCGCCAGGGACTTGGTCGACCATACGCGCACCGTGCTGCGTGCGCTGGAAGCCGGCTCCCTTGATAGGGCTCGGCAGGCAGTTTCGAGGATTGTTGGCCGCGATGTGGCTGAGCTGTCCGAGCCGGAAGTCGTGCGGGCGACCGTCGAGACGGTTGCCGAAAGCACGGCAGATGGAGTGGTCGCGCCGCTCTTTTACCTGGCGCTTGGGGGGGCGCCCTTAGCCCTGGCCTATAAGGCGGTCAGCACGCTGGATTCCATGGTCGGTCATCGCGATGCGCGGCATCGATATTTTGGCTGGGCCTCTGCCAGGCTGGATGATGGCGCCAACTGGATCCCGGCGCGCCTGACGGCACTGCTGTTCGTGCTGGCCCGCTGGCTCCTGTCCCCCCGCTCCGACGCGGCCCTGCGTGCCTGGGCGATTGTGCGGCGCGACGGGAAAAAACATCCGAGTCCCAACAGCGGAAGACCGGAAGCAGCCATGGCCGGGGCTCTGGGGGTGCAACTGGGCGGCACGAATCTCTATGGCGGCGTGCCGGAGGAGCGGCCCCTGCTCGGCGATCCGGGGACCGCTCTGTGTACGGCCCACATCCGGTCTGCTCTTACCTTGATGGTCATGACGTCCCTGCTGGCCGCCGGCCTTGCGGCGGTTGTCCTCCTATGAAAGCCGGTGTGCTCCGGAGCCACGGCGGCAACGTGTACGAAGCGGCGCGCCAGGGCCGCCGCCGGCTGGATCAGATCGTTGATTTCAGCGCCAGCATCAACCCTCTCGGTCCCTCCCCCCGTGCTATCCAGGCCGTCCGCGCCGAACTTTCCCGGATCGTCCATTACCCGGACCCTGACTGTACGGAGCTTCGCAAGGCCCTTGCGGACCACTGGCGTCTGCCTCCCAACCGCTTCATGATCGGGAACGGTTCCAGCGAGTTGATCTATCTTCTGCCCCTTGCACTTTCGATCCGACGCGCCCTGGTTGTCGGCCCGACCTTCTCGGAGTACGAGCGGGCGGTCGCGGTTGCGGAAGGACGGATGATCCGCGTGCAGGCCGGGCGCCGCGAACAGTATCAACCGCCGATCGGAAAAGTGGCTCGAGCGGTCCAGCGTGACCGCTTGAACGTCGACGCGCTTTTTTTCTGCAACCCCAACAGTCCGACTGGGTCGGTTGTCCAGGCCGATGAAGTCTTGGAGCTCGCCGTGCTGGCTTCGCGTCAGGGGGCCTGGGTGATCGTGGATGAAACCTTCGGCGAATATTGCAACCAGGCGACGATCTTACCGCAGATCGCGAGGCTCCCCCGGTTGCTGGTATTGCGCAGCTTTACCAAGTTCTATGCCCTTCCCGCCCTGCGCATCGGCTATCTGGCCGGTCCGGAAACCCTTCTGAGGAACCTCCGAGACCGACAGCCTCCCTGGTCGGTCAATCAGGTGGCTCAGGGAGCGGCCCTCGCCGCGCTTCAGGATGCGACCCATGCCAGACAGAGTCTGGCCTTCATGGAGCGGGAACGGCCTCGTTTGGCGCGGAGCCTGGCGCGGCTTCCAGGTGTGGCAGTTTTTCCCTCAGCAGCTAACTTTCTACTGCTCGAGCTGCCGTCTGGGTTGTCTGCCGCAGTCTGTGCCAAAGCACTCCGTCGACAAGGGTTGCTGATCCGGGACTGTTCGTCGGTGCCGGGTCTGAATCGTCGGACAGTGCGGGTAGCGGTGAAACTGCCCGGCCAAAATCGACGCCTGGTGGCTGCCCTCGCTGGCTTGCTGAGGAGATGAGTGATGAGCCGCATCCCTGCTTCCTTTGTCACCAGGTTTCGCCTGGCCGGCCGTACGCTGGTGGTGGATTTGCAAAAACGGCGGAAGGTTCTGTCTTCTGCGCCGCGTGGAGGAGGGTTGGTCAGGGCTCGGTACATTTTGAACCACCAGGTACCGGCCAATCCGATGTCCGGGTCGGGGGATCAATGCCGGTGTCAATGGAGCGATCCGGCCCGATACCTTGGGGCCGTAGCGGCAGATCTCGGCGCCGACGATTGTTCAGTCGCCCTGATGACAGCCGTTCCCCTGAAGCAACTGGTAGTTCTGCGCGAAGCGGCTGCCGGCCTCTGGGTCGAAGGATTCTTCACGGTCGGCGTGACGAACGCGGTGCGGGCTGGAGAGCCGGTCAGCCCAGCCCGGAGCCGACGGAGGAGTCCAGGCACGATTAATATGATCTTAGTCACCAACGCTTTCTTGACCGCACCGGCCATGGTCGGCATGGTCCAGGTGGCGACGGAGAGCAAAACGGCCGTGCTGCTGTCCAAACGAGTTCCGAGTTGGACAGGCAAGCCCGGTGCCACCGGAACCGGCACAGACGCAGTGGTCGTAGCCAGCGGTGCGCAAGAAGATGGTCCGGTCCTCAAGTACAGCGGGACCCATACCAAACTCGGAGAACTGGTCGGGCGCTTGGTCAGCCGCGGCATACAACAAGGGCTCGCCAGGTCGCGGCGTCGGACCGGTACTCCTAGACCCCAGGATGTTGGGGTTGGCATGCGCATCTCCAACTAGACTCATAAGCCGATGAAATTTCTATCGTTGAGTCGCACAAAATTTGTGCATTCTGCTGCATCGCGCTGCATATCTGCTCGACGCAGATTGATTCACATGATTATCCACAATTCATCCCCATTTTTTGTGGACAGAAATTCTGATCTTCGCGGAGACGGATTCGCCGAACGCGTGCGGGATGCGGTCGTGAAAACTCGGCGGGAACAGAGACCGTGCTGCGCGCGCTGTTTTGGGACGATGACGATGCGGTCACGCGCGTGGATTGACAAAATGAGTCAGCCTCTGTGAATCGCCTTTCGGCAAGCAGATTTTTCTGTACGTGAACGTGAAAGCGAGCCACAGGAGAGACAAAGTGTGGTTTTGAAAACCGGCCGCCCTTCGTTGTTACCGATTCAATTGTTGCCGATTCAAATTGAGCAAGGACGGTTGGTATAATCTCGCGTCGTGTTTGGGAATCAATTAAGGTGTTTCTCGGCGGGCACAGGTTCGATAAGGCGATAAAAAGCCCGCCGTTCAAGCGAAGCTTGGTATGGCGCCCTTTTTGCTCGGAGCGCTGCCAAATCATTGATCTTGGTGCCTGGGCTTCGGAGCGCTACCGAATTCCAGTGAAGGAACAAGATTCTGGCCCGGAAGCTGCAGGAGGAGCGCAGGGAGGTTTCTGAGATGTCTTTCCTTATATCTGAACTGAATCTGAGCTGAAACCGACGGCCAATTATGCCGAAAATTATCACCGCCAAGCGTCTTGAAGGCGAGACCGAGCAGGCCAGGGAATATGTGAAGACCCACATCCTGTTTCCCTCAGGGGTACTGGGGCTGATTCTGATCATCGCGGGAACCGGGTCGCTCATCTACCAGTTTCTGTTCGAAGCCTACGGATGGAGGACCTTTGTGGAGAGCACCGGATTACTGCTGGCCGGAACCGTGATCGGCTGGGTCCAGACCAGCTACCACAAGTTTGTGCTGCGCGAGCATCCCGCTTATTTTGCCGGCCGCATGAGGATCTTTACACGGACCGGGCAAAAACGATCCAAGCGCGAGGCGACTACTGTCGAGCTTCACCATTGGGGCCGTCAGTGGGTCCCGCTCTACTATGTGTTGGGGGCGGGGATGCTGGTGGGGATTTCCTTCTGGAGCTCGATCTCCGGCCAGGTCTACTACATGGCGGCGTTCTTGATGCCGTGGGCAGGATTTTTTTGGGCGAAGATGTTCTTTTGGCGAGGGGTGCTGGAACAGGGAAAAAGTTAAAAGTGAACAGTTAAAGCGAGGGAAGGCTCGTCACTTTTTACTTTTGAATTTTGCCTTTTTACTTGTGCGGGCGGTGCGGGCTTCGAGCGCCTTGACGCGCTGTTCCAGGTTGCGGACGAGCTGGCGAAGCTCCGGCAGGCGGGGGATGACGGCCTGGGCTTTGATAGCGACCTCGTGCGGCATGACCGGCGCACCGGAGACGATCTGGTTTGACGTCAGACTTCGGTTGACCCCCGAGCGAGCCGCGATCATAACCTGATCTCCTACCTGGATATGGTCAGAGAGCCCAGCCTGGCCGCCCACGATCACGTGATGTCCGAGGGTCGTGCTGCCGGCAATCCCGACCTGGGCCACGAGAATCGTATCCTCTCCGATCGAGACGTTGTGGGCGATCTGGACCAGGTTGTCGACCTTCGTGCCCCGCTTGATGACCGTTTGGCCGAAGGTTGCCCGGTCCACCGTCACATTCGCGCCTAGCTCCACGTCGTCTTCGATTCTGACGATCCCCACCTGGGGGATCTTGTGGTGGCGTCCCTCCTGCATCACATAGCCGAAGCCGTCGCTGCCGATCACCGTCCCGCTGTGAATGATGACCCGGGAGCCGATGAGACAGCCTTCCCCCACCGTGACGTTGGGATACAGCAGGGTGTCGTCGCCGATCACGGCATCCGGTCCGATGAAGACTCCCGGGTAGAGGGTCACGCGGGCGCCGATCTTAGCCCGTTCGCCCAGCGTCACGAAGGGCCAGATGGAGGCGCCGGGGCCGATCTGCACGTCCGCCCCTCGGGCGATCTGCTCCGAGATGCCGCGGGGTCTGTCGGGGCTGGTGAAGAACTGCTGCACGATACGGGCGAACGCATACTTGGGATTGGACACGACGAGCTGGGGCCGGTTCAGCTCGGTGATCTGGCGCGCGACGACAAAGGCAGAGGCTTGCGAGGCTTGCGCGGATTTGATGAAGCGGTCCCCCTCGATATAGGCCAGATGGCCCGGCTCCGCCTCTTCGAGGCTGGATGCGCCACTCACGATCAGATCGGCTTGGCCGATGAGCCGTCCTCCGACGGCTTGGCCGATTTCTCCCAGGCTGATCCGGTTTGGCTGGTAACACGGCACCGGTCGCTATCTCCTTTTCTTGCCCTTCCCGGCGGTCTTGCCGGATAGGCCGGTCCGCTTGCTGCGCGGCCTCTCGGCCTGCTGGGTCGCTCGCGCGGAGGAGGCGGGGAGAGATGGTGCGAGCCGTCCTTCCACATAGCCGATGACGTCGGCCACCGTGACGAGCTTGTGCAGGTCTTCATCCGGGATCTGCAGATCGAAGGCCTCTTCGATCCGAAAGAGCAGCTCGATCGTCGCCATGCTGTCCAGACCCAGGTCGTCACGCAGCGCCTGGGACGGCTCGATCGTGCGAACATCCCGCTTGAGGTACTCGGCCAGCGCAGTTTGAATTCGGGTCGCAATTGCCGCGTCGGAAGCCATTGAAAATCCTGAAAGAAGTTGTGTGCTTACGCTCGTCGGCTGGCCGTTGGTCCGATTTGTCAGCGGTGCTTCTTGAAGACGACCGCCGCATTATTGCTTCCGAACCCGAAGGCATTGAGGAGCGCGACGTTCACCTGCCGCTCCTGTGCCTTGGCCGAGATGCCCTTGAGCGCACAGGCAGGGTCCGGGTCTTCGTAGTTGACGGTCGGGTGGATGTGGCCTGTTTCGATGGTCAGCGAACAGGCCAGAGCCCCGATTGCCCCGGCCGCCCCCAGGGTATGGCCGATCAGAGACTTGGTGGCATTGACGGCGATCTTCTCCGCCCTGCCCTTGAACACCTGCCGGATCGCTTTGACTTCCACCGCGTCCCCGATCTGGGTGGAGGTGGCATGGGCATTGATGTAGTCCACCTGGGCGGGGGACACGTCGGCGTCCTTGAGTGCCAGGCGGATCGTTGCCGCCACTTCTTCCCCGTCCTCACGGGGAATGACCATGTGGTAGGCCTCGCTGGTTGCGGCGTAGCCGGCCACTTCCGCATAGATGCGGGCCCGGCGCTTCTTCGCATGAGCCAGGCTTTCGAGGATCAATGCTCCGGCGCCTTCGCCCATGACGAACCCGTCGCGGCCCCGATCGAAGGGACGAGAGGCCTGTTCGGGTCGGTCGTTGAACCCGGTGGACAGCACGCGCAGCGAGCAGAATCCGGCAAACACCAGCGGTGTGATGCTGGCGTCGGCCCCCACGGCGATGACGACATCCGCCTGCCCGGACCTGATGCAGGAGAGAGCCTGGCCGATGGCGTGGGCGCTGGAGGAACAGGCGGTGGAGATGGTCAGGTTGGGACCCTTGGCTCCCTGCGCCAGGGCCACGATGCCGGAGGCTGAATTGAGCGTGATCATGGGGATAAAATTAGGGTGGACGCGGTTCGGCCTCCGGCCCTGATACAGTTGCGTGATCTCCCGTTCGCCCATGACCATCCCGCCCATGCCGGCCCCTACGATGACCCCGATGCGGTGCGGCTGTTCCCGCTCCATGCGGAGGCCGGCATCGGCCACCGCTTCATTCGTGGCGGCCAGAGCGAACTGGGCGTAGCGATCGACGCGGTCCGCGTGGATCGCCTCCGGAAACCGGACGGAGTCGAAATCCCGCACTTGCCCGGCCACGCGCGAACGGTAGGTTTCCAGCGGGAAGTCCTCGAAAGAGGTGATGGCGCTGATGCCGGAACGGCCCGCGGCCGCCGCTTTCCAAAAGGGGCCGACCCCGATGCCGATCGGGGAGACGACGCCGAGGCCGGTTACGACGACTCTGTTGTTCATGCGCGCCATCTATCCGTGCAGGCTTTCTTCCTCAACCGTTGCGACGATCTTCTTTTACCCCAAGCCTTACAGGCAGTCAACTCGCCGCGTACGGCGCAGGCGCGGGGCACGAGGCGAGAGGCAAGCGGGAGACGCGGAGACACGGGGACGCGGCGATGTCGCCGTGTCACCCCCTTCGCCATGTCACCTCTCGCCGCTCGCCTCAAGCCCAAATCTATTGCCGGACCTTCAGCAACAGATAACAGCCGAATGAGAGAAACAGGAGATTGGCGATCCAGCCGGCCATGAGCGGGACCAGCACGCCGCTGCGTCCGAACGCGATCGCGATCGAGTGGGTGGTCCAATACAAGAACCCCAGCATCAGCGCCTGACCGATGCCCACGGCCATCCCGCTGCCCCTGACGCCGGTCCGTCTCAGGCTCAGAGCAATGCCCACGATGGTCATGACCAGGCAGACGAAAGGAAAGGCGATGCGCCCGTGGTAGTCGGTCAGCATGCGGGCGAAGCTGTACCCATCCTGGCGCAGGCGATCAATGTACGCACGCAGCGCCGGCAGCGTCATCTCCTCCGATTCCACCGAGGCTAAGGCATTGAAGTCTTCGGGGATCTGGGACATCTGGATGGGCCTGGTGTGGAAACGTTCCATCACCAGTTGGCCATCCGGCAGCAGGGTACGGCTGATCCCCCTGTGCAGGACCCACCCAGCCTGGCCGTAGCGCACTTCGGCTGCCTCCGTGATCTCGGTCACCCGGAAGTCCGGGCCGAGCCGGTAGAGGCTGATGCCCCGCAGCATCGTGCCGTCCGGCTCCACGACCTCGATGTTCATGAGGGTTTGGTTGCCGATCTGAATCCAGGGCCGGTCGGCCGTGAAGGTGGCCAGCCCGCTCTTCTTCTCGATCTTGGCGGTCTTGATGTACTCAGCCTGGGCCGTGGTGTAGGGCATGACCCGGGCGCTGATCCCGAACAGCGCGAGCGACACGGTCAGCGAAAAAGCGACGAAGGGCATGGCGAGCCGATATAGGCTGATGCCGCAGCTCCGCATCGCGGTCACCTCGTGGTTCTTCGAGAGCACACCCAAGCTAAGAAGAGTCGCCATCAGCACCGCCAGAGGAGCGATTTGGAAGGTGATGCTGGGGGTTCGGAGGGCAAAGTAGCCCAGGATAGTCAGAAGCTCTGCGTCATAGCGGATGAATTTGCGGACCTTTTCAAAGAAATCCACCACCAGGTAGACCGTCATCAGGCCGGCAAAACACATGAGAAAGACCTTGCTGAATTCCCGGAGGAGATAGCGAAACAGGATGGTCATGGCTACTGCCGGCTCACTCGGTAAAACAGCATGAGGCCCATGGCGAAAAAGGAAAGGTTGGGAAGCCAGGCCCCGGCAAAGGGGGGTAGAACCAGAGTGGTCACGAAAAACTCGCAGAGGACGTTCAGCACGTAATAGACGACCACGATCATCACGCCGACGGCAAACCCGCCGACCCGCCCCGACCGCTTGGAGACGATGCCCACCGGAATGCCGATCATGCAGAAAATGAGCGACGCAGTCGGGAACGCCAGGTCTTTGTAGTATTCCGTCAGCCGACGCAAGGCGTCGGTGTCCTGCCAGTTGGTCTGGTTGAGCCGTTCGATCACCGCCTCCCGGGATGGACGCTCCTCGGCCGCGGCATACAGGCTTTGGTTGAGGCTGAGCTTCAAGTCATAGGTGGAGAAGGACACTTGGTGGTACTGGTTGGGATCGCGCGGTTGGCTGTGGATCGTGCCGTTGAACAGGCGGAGGCCGACCTGGCTGCTCCCGGCCTCGTTCAGCAGGTGATAGCTGTTGGCGACGATGACCCGCGCCTCGGACGGGTTGCGTTCATCCGAGATGAAGATGCTCCTGGTGCCGGCTCCCTCCTGGCTGTCGGAGACGTACATCACCATGTTGGGCACCGGCTCGTTGAAGACACCCCTGTCGAGG
Organism: Nitrospira sp.; assembly: GCA_016873395.1. Taxonomy (GTDB): domain Bacteria; phylum Nitrospirota; class Nitrospiria; order Nitrospirales; family Nitrospiraceae; genus VGXG01. Next base: position 19,012 of record VGXG01000020.1, read on the forward strand.
GCCAACGTGAGCTGCTCGCGCAAGAGGTTCAAGGCCAGCTTTTTCAGGGAGACGCTGGTCCAGGGCTGGCCCCACTGCGACAGCAGCAGCGTGAGCCCGAAGACTAGACAGGAGAAGATCAATACCGGTCGTGAGAGGCGGAGGAGGCCCAGACCGGCTGCCCGCATGGCCACCAGCTCCTTGTCGTAGGAGAGGCGGCTGAAGGCGGTGATCGACGCGATAATGCCCGCAATCGGCAGCGTCAGCACAAGAAAGGATGGAAGGAGATGGACAAAGACTTTCAGCACGGCAAGCAACCCCACTCCCTTCGAGACCAGCAACTCCACCAGGCGGAGGAGTTCCTTCGTCAGCATGACGAAACAGAGCGCCACGAGGCTGATAGCAAAGGGGGGAAGCAGTTCGGTGAAGATGTAGCGGTCCAGGATTTTCTGCAAGAAACCCTCAAAAGCTGACCGTGACCGACGTCTCAATATACTGGATTATCGAGGACTTGTAAAACCATTGACGCAATCTTGCCGGCTGGCGAAAGATATTCTTGACAAGCTAGGTACCCTATGCTAAATGCTGCCCCGGTTTTGCAGGATGCTCATGTAACGAATTACGCGTTCGTAGTACCGCAGAGGGCTCTTTCTTCTGCGGTATTTTTTTATCGGCCCGACCGGGCACAAGTCACCGCTGGTTGGGTTACTCAGGCTGGCAAAGCCTGAGGTGGTTCAGGAAAGGAGGATCGAGTGAGAAGCAAGGGTACAGTCAAGTGGTTCAACGACAGAAAGGGCTTCGGATTTATCAGGCTCGAGAGCGGGGAGGACGTATTCGTCCACTACTCGGCTCTGCAGGGTGACGGGTTCAAGACGCTCAAGGAAGGTGAGAACGTCGAGTTCGATATCGTCCAGGGAGCCAAGGGTCCTCAAGCGGCCAATGTCTTGAAGACCACCGCCTAGATCACCGCTGATCTTGGGCGCATGGCTCAGGATCCCCCGAAATAGCTGCCAATCCCGGAGAGGCCCGCTGTCCACCGGCGGGCCCTTTTCTCTTTAAGAGAATTCTGCGGCATCCGTTCAGTCAAGCTATCAGAATTGGCTTGGTCCTACCATTTTCATCGCTCATCTTCATCGCTCATCGTTCACCGTTCCGCGCTGTCTCAAATAACCCGGTTCGGCACTGGCCTGCCTTCCAAGACTGCGTGGACATTCTCAATGCAAACCAACCCCATCCGTACCCTGGCGTCCAGGGTGGCTGAGCCAAGGTGGGGGAGCGTCACGACCTGGGAGAGCGATCGGAGACCAGGATGAAGAGCCGGTTCCTGTTCGTACACGTCCAACCCGGCGCCGGCCGGACGGCCTCCCCGGAGGGCCTCCACTAGGGCGGCTTCATCGACGACCGGCCCACGGGCCGTGTTGATGAGGTAGGCCGTGGGACGCATCAGGTGCAGTTCTCTGGCTCCAATGAGGTGATGGGTTTCTGACGTCAGCGGAACGTGGAGGCTGATGAAATCCGATGAGGACAGGAGCTCGTCGAGCGGCACCAGTCGCCAGGGCTGCTCCTGAACCGGCTGGGACACAGGCCTGCGACTACAGTATAGGATCGGCATCGTGAAGCCGGAGGCTCGTCGTGCCACCGCCTGGCCGATGCGACCCATGCCGACGATGCCGAGGGTCATGCTGTGCACCTCTGCGCCGAGCAGTTGAGTCGGCTCCCATCCGGTCCATTCCCCTTGCTGGACCAGCCGATGGCCTTCCGGCACCCGGCGAGCCACGGCCAGCAGCAACGCCCAGGTGAGATCCGCCGTCGCCTCAGTGAGGACATCCGGCGTATTGGTGACGACGATTCCTTGGGCCCGGGCCGCCTCCAGGTCGATGTTGTTGTAACCAACCGCGTAATTGGCGATCACGCGCAAGTTGGGGGCCTCTTCCAGAATCTCCCGATCAATCCGTTCTGTGAGGGTGCAGATGGCACCCTGAGCCTCCCGTAACCCTTCCTTGACCTCCTCCTGACTGGGCGGCTTCGTTTTCTGTTGCCCAGTCAAGCGGAACCGTTCCTTCAGGATCGCCATGACGGGAGGGGGGAGCAACCGGGAGACGTAGAGAGTCGGCAGGGACATCAGGAAGCATCTTAGCTAATGGGAAGAAAGACAACAAGCTGTCACCCCTCGCTCCCCCTTCTATTTTTTCTTCAGGTCAGAGAGGTGGTCCAGACCGTCCTTGACTTGCGCGACACCCGTTTGTTAGATTGACACTTCCTAAGTTGTTGAAAGAAGCTGGAATCTTTCCCTGGCTGGCCTGGTGAACCAAGAGGAACAAGATGAATCACTGGTTGCGTGATGAGCGTGATGAGATGGACTGGGCAGAGCCGCTGAGGCTCCGGGCAGAGGGCAATCCGGGCGAGTGGGGGGCGGGTGAGTCCACGGAGCAGGAAGAGCTTCCCCCGGCACCGACGAACGTCGCCGCCAAGCCGGGCAATGGCCGGGTCACGATCACCTGGGACCCCGTGCCGGATGCCATGTACTACAACCTCTACTACCTCACTTCCAAGGGTGTCCAGATCAAATTTTCCGAGCTGACCCGTCCGATCGCCAGCGAAGCAGACTTCAATCCGGTCATCGGCGTCAAGAAAGAAAAAGGCAACCTCATCGAAGGCGCGACCAGCCCGTACGTGCATGACGATCTGGCCAACGGCACCTGCTATCATTACGTCGTGACCGTGGTCACCCAGCAGGGGGAGAGCCTTGAGTCGCAGGAGGTCATGGCGGTCCCGTCCCCATATCTGCTGGTGATGAAGATCGGCCAGGCCGGCGTGGATGACGGGGAGTTCAGCTCGCCGACCGGGATCGCGCTGGATGGGGATGGAAATATCTACGTTGCAGACACGGACAACCACTCGATTCAAAAGTTCGACAAGGACGGCAAGTTTGTAGCTCGCTGGGGCGGCGAAGCCAGCGACCAGGAAGGGCTCTTTTACTATCCCCGGGGCCTGGCGACGAGCCCGCAGGGGCATGTCTACGTGGCGGACAGCGGAAACAACCGGGTTCAAAAGTTCGATCAGGACGGGAACGTCATGCAGGCCTGGGGCAAATTCGGGTTTGCCTGGCGCGGGGCCGGCATGGGCAAGTTCGACGTGCCGTGGGGGGTCGCGACGGACAAGGACGGCAATCTCTATGTGTCCGACACGAGCAACGCGCGGATCCAGAAGTTCCAGTCGGACGGGACCCCGCTCATGAAGTGGGGGCGGGACGGCAGCTTCGACGGAGCCTTCTACTTCCCACGCGGCATGGCCATTGATTTTGTCGGAAACATCTTCGTCGCCGATGAAGGCAATCACCGGATCCAGAAGTTCGACGCCCGGGGCAGCTTCCTGGCCAAATGGGGCAAGGAAGGCAACGGCCCCGGTCAGTTCAAGGCTCCCTGGGGCGTCGCCTGCGACGCCCTCGGCAATGTCTACGTGGTGGACCAGAGCAACCACCGGCTCCAAAAGTTCGACGGCAACGGCACCGTGATCTGCTCGTGGGGCAACCGGGGCATTACCGAGGGGCAGTTGAACTTTCCGTCCGGCGTTGCGGTGGACAAGGAAGGCTGCGTCTACGTCGTGGACAGCGGGAACAACCGGATCCTAAAATATGCTCCGACCGAAGAGGAGGTCGCGAAGGCTCAGCAGACAACCTCCAAGGAGGCGACCGGTCTGCCGGCGCCGCGCGGTTTTGTGGCGAAGGCGGGCGATACGGAAGTCACACTGAGCTGGCTGGAGGTGCCGGGAACGCAGTCCTACAACCTCTACTTCCACACGCAGCCAGAAGTGACGGTTCAGACGGGGACCAGGATCGAGGGGGTGACAAGCCCCTACACACACACGGGCCTGACCAACGACACCCCCTACTTCTATGTGCTCACGGCCGTCTACGAGGACCAGCGTGAAAGCGGGCCGTCTGGAGAAGTGACGGCGACACCGGTGCTCATCGACATGACCGCTCCCCAGAACCCCAACGTGGTGATCAACCACGGGGCCTTCATGACCACCATCCCCGACGTGGTGCTGACCGTCTCGGCCAACGACGTGGATACGGGCGTCGCGGCCTACTATCTCACCGAGAGCCCGATGGCGCCGACTGCCGGCATGCCCGGTTGGGTGGAGGTCACGCCGGAGCACAAGTTCGGGGCCACGGTGCCGTTCACGCTCTCGCCGGGCGACGGGAGCAAGACGATCTACGTCTGGTTCAGGGACGTCGGCAACAACGTGTCGGTCCCGGCCAGCGCGACGATCCTGGTCAATACCTCCGGCTACCTCTGCGTCTCCAAGTGGGGCAAGCCGGGCCGAGGCGCGTCGCTGCTCCACGGCGGTGAGTTCATGGCGCCGCTCTATGGCCTGGCGATCGACCAGCAGGGATCGTTGTTCGTGGTGGACAACGGCAACAACCGCATCCAGAAGTTCGACAACAACGGGAACTTCATCATCCTCTGGGGCAGCTTCGGGGCCGCCAATGCCAATTTTCACAATCCCACCGGAATCGCCTGCGATGCCAAGGGCGACGTCTGGGTGGTGGACACGAACAACCACCGGGTCCAGAAGTTCGACGGCAAGCTGGGCGGGTATCTGATGAAGTTCGGCTCGCGCGGCAACGGGGAAGGGCAGTTCAGTTCGCCCTGGGGAATCGCCGTCGATCGGGTCCGTGGCTACGTCTACGTGGTCGACAGCGCCAATTTCCGAGTGCAGAAGTTCGACTTGCAGGGTGAGTTTGTGATGCAGTGGGGCAGCTTCGGCACCAATGACGGCCAGTTTTATTTCGCGCGCGGCGTCGCGGTGGACCAGTCCGACGGAGCCGTCTACGTGGTAGATATGGGCAACCACCGCATCCAAAAATTCGATACCAGCACCAACGTCCTGCCGCAGATCATCACCAAATGGGGCGGCGGGCTCGGGCCCGGTCACGCCAGCAGCCCGCAGGCCCAGGAGGCAGGCCAATTTCGCTCGCCCTGGGGGATCGCGGTGGACGCCCAGGGGGATGTCTACGTCACGGACACCGGCAACCAGCGCGTCCAGAAGTTCGACCGCGAGGGGAACTTCATCACCCAATGGGGCGGGTTCGGCGGCGGGGACGGGCAATTCAACTTTCCCTACGGCATCGTTGTGGACGCCAGAGGCAGCGTGTTTGTGGTGGACAGCGGCAACACCAGGGTCGAGCAGTTCATGCCGTCCGAGGAAGGCAGCGAGCGTCTGCAAGAGGAAGCCGAGTCCTCATCCCTCGGCGACAAGGCAGCCGAGGCAACTAGGTAGCGGTTCGACCGTGCCGCGAACCCTGGCGGCGGATTCCCGAAGCCGCTTGCGCCTGCCTTGACCCTCTCGAACGGCTGTGTTAGATTCCAAAAAATTCTTGTCCATCGCTGAGCTGCACCGGCTGAGGATTGCTGCACGGGACTTCCATGATCGATAAAGAAGTACGAGTCGGGCTGACCTTCGACGATGTCGTCTTGGTGCCGGCCAAGTCCGAAGTGCTCCCCAACGAGGTCAGCACGCAGACCCGCGTGTCGCGGAACATCACGATCAACATTCCGATCCTGAGCGCCGCCATGGACACGGTGACGGAAGCGCGTCTGGCCATCGCCCTCGCGCGTGAAGGCGGGATGGGCGTGATCCACCGCGTGCTTTCTCCGGCCGACCAGGCGGCTGAGATCGATAAGGTGAAAAAGTCCGAGAGCGGGATGATTTTTGATCCCATTACGATCTCGCCGGACCAGACGGTTCGCGATGCGCACCAGATCATGACGAAGTACCGGATCTCGGGGATTCCCGTGACCAAGAACGGAAAGCTGGTCGGCATCTTGACCAACCGCGATCTGCGGTTTGAAAGCCGGATGGATCTCAAAGTTTCCCAAGTGATGACCAAAGAGAAACTGGTGACGGCCCCGGAAGGCACCAGCCTCGAGAAGGCACGGGAAATCCTGCACGAGTACCGAATCGAGAAGCTGCCGGTCGTCAACAGGAAGTTCGAGCTCAAGGGACTGATCACGATCAAGGACATCGAAAAGCGCATCAAGTATCCCCACGCGTGCAAGGACGGCCACGGGCGCCTGCGGGCGGGCGCAGCGGTGGGGGTCGGGGCCGATGCGGAACAGCGGGTGCCGTTGCTGGAAAGGGCCGGGGTAGACATGGTGGTGGTGGACACGGCCCACGGCCACGCACGAAGTGTGGCGGACACGGTCAGGTTGATCAAGCAGAAGTACCCCGCGATGGAAGTGGTCGCGGGCAACATCGCGACCGCCGCTGCGGCAAAAGACCTGGCGAAAGCCGGCGCGGACGCCGTGAAGGTCGGAGTCGGGCCCGGCTCCATCTGCACGACCCGGATCGTATCCGGAGCCGGCATGCCTCAGTTAACCGCCATCGCGGACTGTGCCGCCGCTCTGGCCGGGAGCGGGGTCTCGGTGATCGCGGACGGGGGCATCAAGTATTCCGGCGACATTACCAAGGCCTTGGCGGCAGGGGCGTCCGCGGTGATGATCGGCGGCATCCTGGCCGGGACAGAGGAGTCTCCGGGCGAGACCGTCCTGTTCCAGGGGCGGACTTATAAGGTCTATCGTGGAATGGGGTCGCTGGGAGCCATGGAAAAAGGCGGGAGGGACCGATACTTTCAGGCCGGACAGCCCACCCCCAAGCTGGTGCCTGAGGGCATCGAAGGCCGAGTGCCCTACAAGGGAACCCTATCGGGCGTCGTCTATCAGCTCGTGGGAGGCGTCAAGTCCGGCATGGGCTACTGCGGCTGCCGTACAATTCAGGAGCTCCAGCAGAAGGCCACGTTCATCAGGCAGACTCTCGCCGGTCTCCGCGAGGGCCACGTACATGACGTGATCATCACCAAGGAAGCTCCCAACTACCGGACGGAATCGGAGTGAGCGATCAGCCATCAGCAGTCAGCCAAATCGAAGAAGGTCTTTCTGCAGTCCATCGAAACCGCCAAAGGCATTCCCCAGTCCGGCCCCCTCTCGTTGCTGAAAACTGATTGCTGAAAACTGAATGCTTCTTCATGGAACAGTGGCACGATAGAATCCTCATCCTCGACTTCGGGTCCCAGTACACCCAGCTCATCGCCCGCCGCATCCGTGAAGCGCAGGTCTACTCCCAGATTTTCCCCTATAACGCTCCCTTGGCTACGATCCTCGCCTATCGCCCCAAAGGCCTGATCTTCTCCGGGGGACCGGCCAGTGTCTACGACCGGAAGGCCCCGCTGGTGCCGCAGCGGCTCTTAGAAGAGGGGTTGCCGATATTGGGCATCTGCTACGGGATGCAACTGGTTACCCACTTGCTGGACGGTGAAGTGGCGAAGGCCTCGCACAGGGAATATGGCCGCGCGGAGCTGACGGCGGACGATGCCTCCGATCTGTTCAAGGGGATTTCGGCCGGCCCCTCGTTCACGGTCTGGATGTCGCACGGCGACCGGATCGAGCGGATGCCCAAAGGTTTTCGCTCGATCGCCCATACCGGCAACTCGCCGGTTGCGGCCATGAAGTCGGTGGGGGGCCATCGTCGAATCTATTGCCTGCAATTTCATCCTGAGGTGGCGCATACGGAGGGTGGGTTCAAGATCCTGCAAAATTTCGCCTACGATATTTGCGGCTGCAAGCCGACCTGGACCATGAGCTCTTACGTGGAGACGGCGGTCCGCCAGATCCGCGAAGCAGTCGGGGACCGGCAAGCGATCTGTGCCTTGAGCGGGGGGGTGGATTCCTCGGTGGCGGCCGTGCTGGCACACCGTGCGGTGGGCAAACAGTTGACCTGCGTCTTTGTGGACAACGGCCTGTTGCGGCAGGGCGAAGAGCCGCAGGTCCGCAGCACCTTCGCCTCACACTTCAAGATGAACCTCCGGGTGCTCGACAGCTCGGCGCAGTTCCTGGCGGCCTTGCGAACCGTGACCGACCCTGAGCGGAAGCGGAAGGTCATTGGCCGGCTCTTCATCAGGAACTTCGAGACGGAAGCGAAGCGGCTCGGCAAGGTGGACTACCTCGTGCAAGGGACCCTCTACCCGGACGTGATCGAAAGCGTCAGCTTCAAAGGGCCCTCGGCGACGATCAAGACGCATCACAACGTGGGCGGTCTGCCCACGAGGATGAAATTGCGCCTGATCGAGCCCTTGCGCGAACTGTTCAAGGACGAGGTCCGCGTGCTGGGCAAGGAGCTGGGCCTCCCGGACGAAATCATCTGGCGCCAGCCGTTCCCCGGGCCCGGCCTGGCGATCCGCATCCTGGGCCCCGTGACCGCCGAACGTCTGCGGATGTTGCGCGAAGCCGAGGCGATCGTCGAGCGGGAAATCAGACATTCCGGCCTCTACCGGGAACTCTGGCAGGCTTTTGCGGTGCTGCTGCCGGTTAAGACGGTCGGGGTGATGGGAGACCAGCGGACCTACGAGCACGTGATCGCGATCCGGGCCGTGACCAGCCTGGACGGGATGACCGCCGACTGGGCCCGGCTGCCCCCTGAGCTGCTGGGGACGATCTCGAACCGAATCATCAACGAGGTGAAGGGCGTCAATCGGGTCGTCTACGATCTGAGCTCTAAACCGCCCAGCACCATAGAATGGGAGTAAGGCTGGGCAAGAGGCTAGAGGCGAGCGGCAAGGGGCAAAATGCGAAACGAGCGTGGTGAAAAAAGTAAGGCGGGTTCCCACCACTTACCTCTAGCCCCTAGCCACTCGCCGGGAGCCGTCAGGCTCCAGAAGGCCATTGCCGATTCCGGGCTGGCCTCGCGCCGCAAGGCGGAGACTATGATCGCGGAAGGCCGGGTCACGGTCAACGGTCGGGTCATCCGCGAGTTGGGCACGAAAGTCGACCCGGAACGGGACCATGTCAAGGTGGACGGCCGGCATCTCAAACCGGTGCCCCCTTCTGTCTTCCTGATGCTCAACAAGCCGAAAGGCTGTGTCTCCTCCTTGAGCGACCCGGTGGGGAGGCCGACGATCACGGATCTCCTGATCGGCGTCGGGCTCCGTGTGTTTCCCGTAGGCCGGCTGGATTACGATAGCGAAGGCTTGATGTTGCTGACGAACCAGGGGGAACTGGCCCAGACGCTCCTGCACCCGCGGTACCATGTGGCCAAGACCTACCTGATCAAGGTGAAGGGTGTGCTCACGGATGAGGAGATTGCGTCGCTGGAGCGGGGCGTGCAACTGGATGACGGCATGACGGCGCCGGCGTCCGTGCGGAAGGTGCGGAAGGTGGAAGAGAATTCCTGGCTGGAGGTCACGATCCATGAGGGACGCAAGCATCAGGTGAAACGGATGTTGGAAGCGGTCGGCCATCCGGTCATCAGGCTCACGCGCGTGAAGTTCGGCCCACTCAGCCTGGGTGACTTGCCTCCCGGCCGGTACCGGTATCTGACCGACCGGGAAGCCAACGCGTTGCGCGCGCTCGTTCGAGCGCGCGAGGCGCGAGGCGCGAGGCACGAGGCGAAGGGGAATGGAACTGACGGTTTTACCACTAGCCCCGAGCCACTAGCCCCTAGCCTCCGCCGTCGGAGGCGGCCATGATTGCCCGAACGCATCAATGCGGCGAATTGTCCCGCAGTCATGTGGGCCAGACCGTCACGCTCAACGGGTGGGTGCAGGGCCGGCGGGACCACGGGAACGTGATCTTCATCGACCTGCGGGACCGGCAGGGGATCACGCAGATCGTCTTTAATCCCGAGATCAGCGCTTCGGCTCATCAAGGGGCCCACATCCTGCGCAGCGAGTTCGTGGCGGCCGTCACCGGCACCGTGGCCTTACGGCCGGAAGGTTCGGCCAATCCCGACCTGGCGACCGGAGAGATCGAAGTCCTGGTCAAGGACGTGGAAGTCCTGAATGAGGCCAAGACCCCGCCTTTTGTCATCGAGGATGAAGCGGAGGTCACCGAGGCCCTGCGTCTGAAACATCGCTATCTGGATCTCAGGCGGCCGAAGATGCAGAAGCTGCTCACGCTCCGCCATGAGGTCACGCAGAAGGTGCGCTCCTATCTCAACGGACAGGGGTTCCTCGAAGTGGAAACCCCGATGCTCACCAAGAGCACGCCCGAAGGGGCGCGGGACTATCTGGTGCCGAGCCGAGTGAATCCGGGAAGCTTCTATGCGCTCCCGCAATCACCGCAACTGTTCAAGCAGATCCTCATGGTCAGCGGGATGGACCGGTACTACCAGATTGCCCGCTGCTTCCGTGACGAGGATCTCCGCAATGACCGCCAGCCGGAGTTCACACAAATCGACCTTGAAATGTCCTTCGTGGATCGTGACCAGGTGATGGGCTCGATGGAGCAGATGCTCCGCCTGGTCTTTCGTGAGGCCGCTGGGATTGCACTGCCGGCTCCATTCCCGCGCATGACCTATGTCGAGGCCATGGGCGGCTACGGGTCGGACAAGCCGGACCTGCGCTTCGGAATGCCGCTCTTGGATATGAGCGGGTTCGCGGCCACGAGTGAGTTCAAGGTGTTCAAGGATGCGGTTGCGAAGGGCGGTATTGTGAAAGCCTTAATTGTCAAAGGGGGCGCGACGATGCCCCGCAGCCGGATCGACGCGCTCGGCGAGACAGCCAAGGGATGGGGGGCCAAGGGCCTGGCCTGGGTGAAGGTCGCACAGGGGGGGCAACTCGAATCCGTGATCGCCAAGTTCCTCGATGGGAAGCAACTGCTCGCGTCGGCCCCGGATGCCAAGCCTGGCGATCTCCTCCTCTTTGGCGCGGATAAGCCCAAGATCGTCCATGATGTGCTGGGCCGGCTGCGCCTCCTGCTCGGCGACGAGCTGAATCTGGTGGACAGGCAAGCCTGGAAGCCTCTGTGGATCGTTGACTTCCCGTTGCTCGAGTATGACGAGGAGGGCAAGCGTTATGTCGCGTTGCACCATCCCTTCACGTCGCCGATGGATGAGGATCTGCTGCGGCTCGAGACAGACCCCCTGTCGGTGCGGGCCAAGGCTTACGACCTGGTCCTGAACGGGAACGAATTGGGCGGCGGGAGCATCCGCATTCATCGCCGGGACGTGCAGAGCAAGGTGTTCGACCTGCTCGGCATCGGCAAGGAGGAAGCAGCGGCCAAGTTCGGGTTCCTGCTGGAGGCGCTTGAGTACGGGGCGCCACCCCATGGCGGCATCGCTTTCGGCTTAGACAGGCTGATCATGCTGCTCGGCAGAGCCGATTCAATCCGCGACGTCATCGCCTTCCCCAAGACTCAAAGGGCCCAGTGCCCGATGACCGACGCCCCGTCGCCGGTAGCGCAGGACCAGTTGAAGGACCTGAAGATCAAGTTAGATCTCGTCGACTAGCGGGCCAGCGAGCCGGTCTATGCCGAGTTTTCTTCGGCCTTTAGACGGTACATCTCTCCTTGTATTGAAATCATCGCTGGCTCAAGGATGCCGGCGGTCTCTTCTCGGAGTGTTCCTCCTTCTCGCCGGCTGCCAGTATGCCGGTCTCCCGCAAACGACCGCTGCCAGGTGCTCCGAGGTGGAGCAGGGGATGGATTTCTCCAACCGGATCGAGACGCTCAATCGGTTGGCGGCCGCCTTCGCGCAACGTTGTTATCGCACGGTCGCCACGTCCGGCGCCAAGGCCCAGTCGGAATATCGGTACAAGACTTTTTCAGTCACGAGAGAGACCGCGAGCATCTTTCTTCCCGACGGCACGCTGACCGAGTACGTGTTGGAAAGCTACGAGCGGGGCTTTTTGGGCGTCTTGCTCGCCGCCAGCTATCTCAACCTCCAGAAGACCGAGGAAGCCAAGGTCGAGCTCAGGCGGTTGGATCATGAGCTGTTCGCACCGCTGTACAACTATGGCGAGGACCCGGTCAATCTTCTGCTGTCAGCGGTGATGTGGGAACGACTGGGCGAGCTGGCCGAGGCGCGCGTGGACTGGTTGCGTCTTCGAGACGTGCGGAGTCCGTTTCACGACCCTGATGAGGCCGTCCGATCGTTCGCCGCGCAGCAAGTGGAACGGATCGACCACGGGACACCGGCCGCTTTGCCATGGCACCTCTATGCGGTGGGAACGTTTCCAGAGGTCCAGTGGGACCTGCAGTTCACTGGTTCGACCAATGGCTACTTTTCGGTCTGGCCGGCGAGACCATTTACGACCCCCTGCATGTCCGAAACGGGGGCCCGCCTTTCGACGCAAAGCTGGTTTGAGAAGCTGGCCGTGCGCCACAGCCATGCGTACCATCCGCTCCTCCACCTGCAGAGTTGGATCAGGCTTCCGATCGGCGTGACCTACAGCCTGGTGCCGGTGGCTGCGGGCGCCGCGCTCGCCGTGGGCGGCTGCGTCGCCGATGCGTCACTCTCAAGCCATCGGGGTGGCTCCCTGTGCGAGGTGTCTGTACGGAGCGGGACCGTCCTCATGAGCCAGGCGCCGAAGGTGTTGAAGTGGGCGCTCGAGCCGGACCTGCGGCACTGGGAGCGGATACCCGCGACTTTTGTGATGACCAGAGCGACCGACCTCTCTCAGGAACCCTGTGCCAGGGCGGCAGGGCTGGTGGAGAAGATCATATGAACGGGAGTCCAACTTCCATTCCCGCTGAGCTGCTTGAAGAGAATATTTCACTGGGGGCAAAGTAACTATCCGCCACGAGTTGATCGAACGTGGCGGTTCAAACGAAGTTTGGTATGGAAGGGGTTGTGGCCTTTCAGATCCTAAGCTGCTGGATGATCGTCTTGACGCGTGCCTCGGCCCGATGGCTCATCGCGCTGAGTCTTGTCGGAGGCGTCACGCTGCTTGTCGCGCCGGTGGCGTCGTCCGCGTTATCGGACCAGAGCAAGCCAGCCGGTCCGCCCCCGCTCTATGAGAACCTCGGCACCCTGCACCATCCCATCACGACCGACTCACGAGAGGCCCAGCGGTACTTTGATCAAGGATTGCGCCTCCTCTATGCCTTCAACCACGAGGAGGCCATCTACTCGTTCGAAGAAGCAGCCAGGCTGGACCCCAAGGCGGCGATGACCTATTGGGGGATCGCGCTGGCGCTGGGGCCGAACATTAATGCGCCGAGGGACAAGGACCAGGAGCGCCGGGCCTATGAGGCGATTCAGCGGGCGCAGACCCTGGCCGCTGGAGTCGGCGAGCCGGAACAGGCCTACATCGCCGCCCTGGCCGTCCGGTATTCGCCAGCGCCGGAGGCCAAGCCGGAGGTGCAGGACCAGGCCTATGCAGAGGCGATGCGGGCCCTGTCGACACGCTTTCCCGAAGACCCGGACGCAGCGATTCTGTTTGCGGAAGCGCTGATGGACCTGCGACCCTGGGACTTCTGGGCCAAGGATGGCCAGGCGCAACCGGGAACGGAGGAGATCCTCACAACGTTGGAAAGGGTGCTGACCAGGCACCCGGATCATCCAGGCGCCTGCCACTTCTATATCCACGCGGTCGAGGCCTCGTCCCACCCCGAAAAGGCCCTGGCCTGCGCGCGCCGTCTGCCTCAGTTGATGCCGGGGGCCGGGCATCTCGTCCACATGCCGGCCCATATTTACATGCGAGTGGGTCTGTACCATGAGGCGGCAGAACGGAACGCCCATGCGGCGGCCGTGGACGAGGAGTATCTCGATCATCGTCACCTCGTCGGGGTCTACCCAACCGGTTACTATCTGCACAATCTGCATTTCCTGTGGGCCTCCTTGCTCATGGAAGGGCGGAGTCAGGAGGCGATCCGGGTGGCGCGCGAGCTTGCCGCGAAGGTCAGCCAGGACCATGCGGACCACGAAAGAGAGTTCTGGCTGGAACAGTTCACCGCCACGCCGGTGCTGAGTCTTGTCCGCTTCGGACGGTGGGACGAGGTGCTGCGAGAGCCGGCCCCGCCGGAGGCACGGCTCTATACCAGGGCCATGTGGCATTACGCCAGAGGGCTGGCGTTTGCCGCCAAGGGGCAGTTTAAAAAGGCAGAGGGAGAACGGAGGCATCTGAAAACCGCTGTTGAGGTGCTTTCCAAAGACCGATCGGATTCATACAAAGAAGCTGCCCCGCTGCTGAAGATTGCGGACAAGGTCGTCGCGGGCGAGACTGCTGCCAGGCGGGGAGATGCGGGAGAGGCAATCCGGCTGTTTGAAGAGGCAGTCCGCTTGGAGGATGCGCTCCGCTACATGGAGCCACCTGACTGGTACTATCCGGTGCGCCACTCCCTGGGCGCTGCGCTGCTTGCCGCCGGGCGCGCAACCGAGGCTGTCGCAGTCTACCAGGAAGACTTGAAGCGTCATCCTGAGAACGGGTGGGCCCTGATGGGGCTCGTCCAAAGCCTCAAGGCCGGACAGGCCGCAACGGAAGCCGCCGCGGTTGAGACCCGCTTCCGACAGGCCTGGACTCGTGCCGACGTGACCCTCGCCGCCTCACGGTTCTGACAGGAAATCTGACGGGGGAAGTCGTTCGCAATACATCTCAGGAGTTGGATGTGGTCGCCGCGATGGTTGATGATTCGGACCGGAACCATCTGGTGATTCACGAGCGGCGTGAAGAGGAGAAACATGGTAGGTTGTAAGTATCGGCAAGAGGAGCCGGTCTAGCGAGCCCGGTGTCTAGGAGAGGAAAGGTCTCTAAGTAAGGTGTTTCTCCGCGGGCACAAGTTCGAAAAACGATAAAGAGCCCGCGGTTCACACGAAGTGTGGTATGGGGAAATAATCACTGGAGGCAAGAAACCTCTCCCGCCAGGTTTGATCGAACTGGCGGGTACTCGCAAGCGAGGTATGGTGGGCCATGAAATCCCTGGTTCAGTCTCTGCTCTTCGGAAGTCTGGTCATCACGGTCCTGGGCTGCTCGCTGCTCATCCCGAAAGAAACCTTGTACTTGCGCTCCGCCCAGGATCAAGCGACGCAGGATGAGGTCCAGCAGCAACTGGGAAAGCCGAATCTGGTGTCCTCCACGCAGGCCGGGGAGGCGGTCTGGGTCTATCAGATCCGGGAGGAGGAGCCGGGCAGTCGGTGGACCTCGATCGGCATGCGCTGTGATGAATACGTGCTGACCTTCGACCGGCAGAACGTGCTGCGCCGGTGGACCTACCGAACCTATGTGCACGGCGGGGAGCTGATGCCGATGTACTGCGTCCCCGGAGGCATGGATGACAAGCGCGACATCCGCGGCTAGGCGCCGCCCAGCGTGATTGTCAGCGACAGTTCTTTGTCCCCCCGGAGGACACGCAGAGTGACCTGCTGCCCGGGCGCTGTGTGTTCCATCAGGAAATTCTTCAATTGCGCGGCGCTCTGAATGTCCATGTCATTGATCGCGAGCAACACATCGCCCTTCTGAACGCCGGCTGTTGAAGCCGGCTCGAAGACCTGCCCGACGGCCAGCCCCCACCGGGTCCCTACTTTGACGGCCTTCATCTGAATGCCCAGCCGGGAGAACCCTGGTTGCTTTCCTTCAAGGAGCGTGCCCACGATCTTTTTCGCGAGGATGCCCGGAACGGCAAAGGCGAGCCGGCTGCACCCGTGGCCGCCTTGGGCCTCGTCCGTCTTGATGATCGCGTGCATGACGCCGACGAGCTCGCCCTGGTGGTTGAACAGCCCGCCGCCGGAATTGCCGCTGCAGACAGGGACATCGGATTGGAGCAGCCTGGTGTCCACCGTTTGAAGAAACGTGTTGGGGTTGCCGATCCGTCCAAAGGCGACCGTCGGGCCCCACCCCAGGGGATAGCCCACGGTAAAGACTTCCTGACCCGGTGACGCTTCTTTGTCCGCGAACGAAACGGTCATAGCCTCCAACGCGACCGTCTTGTCCTGCAGCTTGTACAGCACGAGATCCAGGTAGGCGGTCCCGCCGACGACCTGAGCCGGCAACTCCTCCAACTGTTGGGTCAGGATCAAGATCGTCTCGGGAATGATGACCTTGCTGCCGTCCTGACGCTCGACGGCATGACGCGCGGTGACAATGTACCCGTCGTGGAGATGGACTCCGGTACCGCGGAGCGAGAGTTGGACATCGTAGCCGGACTGACGGGCCTCCGGCGTGGCGTTCAGGATGCCGACCGTTGACTGCTTGGCCCGCTCGACCGCCTGAGCGAGACGGTCATCGGGCGGCTCAGCCTGTGCCGCTGGGAGGACAGGCATGAGGACGAAGAGAATCAATAGAGAAAACAAGGCGATGCGATAGGTCTGACTGATCGACTGGCTGGGTACAATCATGAAATTCCTCGCTCTTCTTCAACAGCCGGCTGGGCCGCCAGCCTGATCCGGTCTCAGTATAAACGAGGTCGGTCAGTTTTTCTTGAGGAAAATAAAGGATATAATAAAGATGTACCGCTGGCTCTTAACGCCCTTCACGAGGTGCTCCCATGAAGACCCATCTCGCGTCGCTTTCTCTGATCCTCGTCATGCTGGCAGCCGGGTGCACTGTGTTTGTGCCACAGGAAAGTCGCTACTTGCAACTGGCACAGGGGCGGGCGGTGCAGGACGACGTACGGCAGCAACTTGGGCCGCCGCGCGTCACTTCGACCAGCCCGACGGGGGAGACGATCTTGGTCTATGAGGTCTATACTATCGAGCCGGGCAGTCAGAATTCCTGGGCCTCGACCGGGTCCTGGTGCGATGAATATGTGCTGACGTTCGACACCGGCGGCGTGCTCCGGCGGTGGACCCACGCGTCGTACCTGCACGGCGGGGAGACGATGCCGGCTTCGTGCAACTCCACGCTTGGCGTCCGGAAACAGGCGTTGTAAGAACCCACAAAGCCGTCCTGCGCGGGAGGTGCACGATGACTCCGTGGCGATGCCTCATGTGGGTAGGTCTGGTGGCGGCGGTCGGCGGGTGCGCGGTCTTTGAGGCGAAAGAGTCCCGGTACCTACGGACCGCACAGGATCGGGCGACGCAAGAGGAGGTGCGTGAGCAGCTTGGGCCCCCGCTACGGACGGCGTCCACTCCTGCGGGTGATTCTCAGTGGGTATATGAGGTTCGCGACATCGAGGCCGGCAGCCAGAATTCGCGGGCTTCGACCGGGTCCTGGTGCGATGAATATGTGTTGACGTTCGACGCCGGCGGTGTGCTCCGGCGGTGGACCCACGCGTCGTACCTGCATGGTGGTGAAATGATGCCGGACCGTTGTGACTCCGGCGTCCGGAAGCCGGCGTTGTAGCCCCCACGTGGCCGCCCGAGGGGTATTCGCGGTTCTCCATAAAATCGCTTTCAGTTCCTCCTGTTTTCGGTTACAGTACCAACTAAAGCCTTCTGGGCAACCCCCGTGGACGATACCACACCAGCCAGCCAGCAAAAAGTTAGCGCCGGGTGCTGGAGTCACGCATCCCAGCGCGGGGCGGCGTCGTGCTCGCTCGGCGTTCTGCTTTAGGGTCGGACTCATGCAGTACGAAGATCTAGTCACATCCATCCAACAGCTCGGGAAAGACCCCGCGCGCCTTATTTTCGAGGATGAGCTGACGGGAATCCCGAACCGCCGCTTTCTCCTCAACTACTTCGAGCACAAGGTGCGATGGGAAGAGCTCGATGCCGCTCGTGTCTCTCTCCTGATGATGGAGTGGACTATTTCAAGAAGATCAATGATACCCACGGCCATGAGGCCGGTGATCAGGCGCTGGTTCACGTCGCGAGGCTCCTCAAGGAGGTGGCCGGTGAGCGGGGGTTGCCGATCCGATACGGCGGCGACGAGTTCATGATCCTGATGCCGGACGGCTGCAAGGACGAGGCGATGACGTTGGGCGAGGGGCTGCTGAAGCGGATGCACGCCGAGCCGCTGCGGCTTGAGAAGGGGTCCGAGTTGCACCTCACCCTCAGCATCGGCGTGGCGACGGCGCCGGAGGATGCCCAGACCAGCAAGGCGCTGGTTCAGAAGGCCGATACCGCTCTCTACCAGGCCAAGCAGGCCGGCCGTGACCGCGTGGCGAATGTCTCGGACGAGCAGCATGTTATCTCCGATAAAGTGGCCTTGCAGCAGCTCAGCAGCGGCATGATCTGCAGCCGCGAGGAGCAGCTTGGACAGGTGGAGGGGGTGAGCCGGCTCTTTGACCAGGGCCAGAGCCAGTTCGTCCTAGTCGAGGGCGGCTCCGGCATGGGAAAGACCACGTTCCTCGATGCGACCCGTCGCATGCTGCAAGGCATGGAAGCGTACCTCGTCCGAACCGCCGGCTCCATGCAGGAAAATTACCGGCCGTACTATCTCATGACGAGCATCCTGGCACCCGCTGGCCTCCTCCGCTTCCGCAAGCGCTGGCCCGCTGATGTCCGTGCTGCGGCGGCCTATGCGCTGGCGCAGATCTCGGATCCTCGCGCGGCCAAGGCACTGGCCCGCCTGGCGAACGAGACGGACCCGCGCCTCAAACAACTGGCTCGCACTGCGGCCAAGAAATGACGGGCCCGCCTGCGTCTGTTAGCAGAACTCATGTCGCTGTCTGAGACCGGTGGAGCAGGGGCCATCAACACGGGTGATCGAGCGGAGAGGTTTGCAGTGAAGGCGCTCGTGATGACTCTATTCGTCGGTCTGTTCCTGCTGGGAACGGGGTGCACCCTGTTTGTTGCCAAGGAAACGCTCTACCTGGAATCGGCTCAGGACCGTGCCACTCAAGAGGAGGTTCGGCAGCATCTGGGAGCGCCCAAGTTCACGGCCACTGCATCGGATGGGAGGCCGATCTGGGTCTACCAAGTGTATTACGAAGATCCGGGCCCAGCGAATAAGTGGGGAGCAGCAGGAACCTGGTGCGACGAATATGTGCTCACGTTCGATAAGCAAGGTATCCTGCGGATCTGGACCCACAAGTCCGAAGGGCACGGCGGTGAGCTGATGCCCACCTATTGCGTGACCGACGGCTTCAAGCCGGGCTCCTGACCAGTGGCCGTGCGTTCTCACCGGTGAATCCAAGATCAGCCGCCATCTCCACGTTGTTCTTCATACCTTGCCCTTCCATCTGAATTGTATTACATTGTCTGACATGAAGAATGTGGTGACCATACGACTGGACGACGAGCTGGAGGAGCTGCTCGACAAGTTCTGTCGCAGCTCAAAGCGCAAGCGAAGCGACGTGGTGCGCGATGCCCTGCGGCGCCAGCTCTCGCTGCTCATGTTCGAGCAACTCCGGCAGAAGACGATGCCCTTCGCCGAGGCACGTGGGTATCTCACCGATGAGGATATCTTCAAAGCGGTGTCGTGAAAGTCTTTCTCGACACCAACGTCCTGGTAAGCGGGTTTGCGACGCGGGGGTTGTGTGCCGACGTCATCCGCCTGGTGCTGGCCGAACATGAGCTGGTGACAGGGGAGGTCGTGCTGGAGGAAGTCCGACGGGTCCTTGCCCAGAAGCTCCACCTGTCCGAAACGCTTGCCGCCGAGATTGTGGACTTCCTTGAAAACCAAACGGTTCACGCCAAGCCGAAAACCATTCCCGCAATTCGAGTTCGCGACGAGGATGATCTGTGGATTCTGGCCTCGGCCCTAGCCGCCAAGGCCGACGTGCTGGTCACGGGGGATAAAGACCTCCTGGATGTTCGTGATCACGTTCCGGATATGCTGATTACGGACCCACGAGGCTTCTGGAATCTGGCCAGGAAACGACCTGGGAAATAGCCGCGCTTCTGACGCCATTCTCCTCTGCCAACGGAATTAGGGTTGAAGCCGAAATCCCGCACGGTCGCATTCAATAAACCCTATGGCGTCCTTCCCTGTTTTACCGATGCGAAGGGGCGGCCGACGTTGGCCGAGTTTGTGAAAATCCCCGGGGTCTATGCGGCCGGCCGATTGGATGCGGATAGCGAAGGGCTCATGGTGCTGACGTCGGATGGCTCCTTGGCGCATCACATCACGGACCCGCGGCACAAGCTTCCGAAGGTCTATCTGGTTCAGGTGGAGCGCATCCCCAGCGAAGAAGCCTTGGCCCAGTTGAGACAGGGCATCCTGCTCAACGGCAAACGCACGAGGCCCGCGGAGGTTCACCTGTTGCCGGCCGCCCCGGAGCTTCCCGATCGTCCCGTGCCGATCCGGTTCCGCAAATCCGTGCCGACTACCTGGCTCGAAATCACGCTGCGGGAGGGGCTGAACAGACAGGTCAGACGCATGACCGCCGCGGTGGGGCACCCAGCGTTACGACTGATTCGAATCGCGATCGGCCCGATTGGGCTGGGAGGCCTCCAGCCAGGCCACTGGCGAGAATTGACCAAACGCGAGATCGAGGAGATATATCGTAACTCCCAGGATGGCGATTCCGATCAAAGGAGTGATTCATGAGGTTTCTGAATGAACTGTTGAAAAGTCTGCTGTGGATGAGTGTGACGGTCGCTTTCCTGTGCGCGGGAGCGGCTCATGCGGGCGGCAATTTGGTGACCAAATCCAGCAAGTATTCGGTCCACGAAACAATTGACCGGATCGAGAAGGCCGTCACGGAGAAGGGCATGAAAATCTTTGCCCGTATCGACCATAGCGGAGAGGCAAAGAACGTGGGGCTCGACATGAAGCCCACGGTGCTCCTTATCTTCGGGAATCCCAAAGGCGGAACCGCCCTGATGGTGGGCATGGCTTGTTCGTGCTTCTTCGCCGCAGCAAGCGACTTGAACGTGCCGAGATTCCGCCGCTTGCCGGTCTTCGGTTTCTTCTTTCGTGAATACAACCGATACCCGCCGGATGCGAGTTTCCTGATCATATGTTCTCCCCAGCGGAGCCTTGTTTCGTGGCCGGGGTTTTATTCTAACCCATCCCTTGTTCGGGCATCGGGCACCTGTGGCTGCGGACGGTCGAATTTCTCGTCCCACTCCTCCCAGTCGAGGGCGACGCGGTTCCAGTCCTGTCGTTGCGTCTCGATGATCTGTTGTGCGTCAGGAGAAGGCATGAGTGTCTTCCTCCCGCGGATGAAGAGATCGTGAGATCTGCTTGATGCCGGAGAGGATCGTGCGAGGCCGGGCCGGAATGGAACCTGTGAGCTTTCTCGCCCGTGTGGCTATTGAGCTTGAAAGTTCTCCGTTTCACTGGGGTCAG
Organism: Nitrospira sp.; assembly: GCA_016873395.1. GTDB lineage: Bacteria > Nitrospirota > Nitrospiria > Nitrospirales > Nitrospiraceae > VGXG01. The sequence goes on from VGXG01000020.1 coordinate 39,881, forward strand.
ATGTGGAGGCGCTTACGGTACCCACCGCATCCGGCGCAAATTCGATATCTCCTGTAACGACATCGTAGGTCGCGCCGACGATTGCGATGCGTCCGTCCCGGACGAGTCGGGTGAGCGTCTGGTTCTGCTGAAGGATCGTCTCGACCACACGCGATACGTTCCGACGGACCACTTCGTTGACGAACGCTTCCTTCTCGGATGCCGTGCATTGCGCGAGGCCCTGACACGTGAGCGGGTCGATCGATTGCTGAATGTCCTGAACGATGTATTCGAGGTGCTGGCAGCCCGTAGCCTGGGCGGCGGTTTGAGTCGAACAGATGAGGTTGACGGCCTCGGTCACAGCGCCGCAACGTGTGTGCCCCATGACCAGAATCAGCTTGGCTCCGGCCACGGCGCACCCGTATTCGATGCTACCCAGTACCTTCCGACTCGTGACATTTCCGGCGATGCGGATGCTGAAGATGTCGCCCACGCCCAAGTCAAAGATCAATTCGGCGGGGGCGCGGGAATCGATACAACTGAGTACGATGGCCAGGGGATGTTGCCCGTCGGCCGTAGCATTGACCTGGCGACCGAGGTCGCGGGTCAGCCGTTGCCCGGTGCGGAAACGCGCATGGCCGTCTTTCAGGATCTGCAGAACCTGCTCCGGGGTGAGCGCGCTCTGAAGTTCGCGTGTGGAATAATCCACGTACTGGGTCTGGTCCCGGAGTTGATACTTATTTTGAAACCCCAACAAGCTCACTTCCACGCCGCGAACCGGCGCAGTTTGCTCCTTGAAGTCTCGAATCAGATCGAGTACGTCCGGGTCGATATAGTCGGTGTCCCGCGCATCGAGCAAAACATGACCGCCACGAGGTACCCCGTGGAGAGCCCGGACCAGGGCAGCCCGGTTGAGGAAGCTCACCTGATTGGCCAATTCGACATGGACGACATTGCCGCCCAGATGTTTTTCCACGATGCAGCGGAGCGGGCGTCGCACATTGCTGCTGAGGATGAAGCCAATGCTCGCCGCAATTCCGATCAGGACTCCGATCAGCAAATCGGTCAGGACGATGGCTCCCACCGTCACGGCGAAGGGGATGTACTGGGAGCGTCCCTCATTCCACATCTGTTTCACCAGCGCTGGGCTGGCCAGTTTGATCCCCGTGACCAGCAAAATTGCCGCCAAGCAGGACAAGGGGATCCTGTTCAGCCACATGGGTACGAAGATCACGCTTCCCAGCAACAAGACGCCGTGCACAATCGTGGCGAGTTTCGTTTTTCCTCCCGCGTTGATGTTCACAGAACTGCGGATGATTACCGACGTGATCGGAAGCCCGCCGATGAGCCCGGTGGCCACATTTCCGATTCCCTGAGCCACGAGTTCTCGGCTGGGAGGGGAGGCGCGCTGTTGCGGGTCCAGTTTGTCGATCGCTTCCAGGTTCAGCAGCGTCTCCAGCGACGCCACGGCTGCCATCGTCAGGGCGGCGGTGTACACTGCCGGGTTCGACCACTGCGAGAAGTCTGGTAACAGCAGGAGCCCGAGGAACCCGGCAAAGTCCTCCGTGACCGGCATCTGCACGAGGTGGCTCGGCCCGATGGCCCACCGCCCGCCGAACTGCGAGAATAACAAGCTCATTCCGACGCCCAGCAGCACCACGGCCAGGGGGGCAGGAAGGACCGACCTCTTCAGCGGCTTCCACTTGTCCCAGACTACCAGCAACACGACCGATAGCAGGCCGATCGCTGCCGCGCCGTTATGAATATCTCCCAGCAGTTGACCGAATTCGGAGAAGGTGGTCTCGTGATCCACTTGCCGGAAGCTCAGATCTCCTTCCGGGTCGGTGTCATGGCCGAGGACGTGAGGGAATTGTTTCAGTATCAGGATCACGCCGATGGCAGCCAGCAGACCTTTGACCACACTGGACGGAAAGAAGGCAGCGATGAACCCGGCCCGAGCGATCCCCAAAACGATTTGGAGCAGACCCGCGATGACCACGGCGAGCAGGAACGTTTGGAAAGACCCCAGCAAGACTATCTGGGCCGCCACAACCGCCGTCAATCCGGCGGCGGGGCCGCTAACACTGGTCTGAGACCCGCTCAACATCCCCACCAGGATGCCGCCGATGATCCCGGCCAAGACCCCCGAGAACAACGGGGCATTGGAGGCCAATGACACTCCCAGACACAAGGGCACTGCAACGAAGAACACGACCAAGCCGGCAGTGAGGTCTCGTGGCAGGGTCGATGGTAGAGTTATGAAGGACGGATTAGGATGGTTCATGGTGATTGGGGGGTGGACAGCGGTCCTGCCTGACGCAGGTTGGGCGGGGTAGATCTGCGATTGCAGCAGATGCGCTCATGAATGTACAGGATGGGCCACGCCATCGGTTTCTGTCATGGGATCACCGCCTCAACCGTTTCTCAGCCGAGACGATCTCACAGGTGTGCGACATCCGCAATGATGATGTGCAATCCACTCGCCCCGGCTGGCTGCGGGCGGACCATTTCTTCGATCTGCTGCTGGCCTTTGGTGTCGGTGGCGCGGACGACGACCTGGAACTTGCCGGATTTGGGCGGACGCCAGCGGTAGTTCCAAACGACCCAGGAGTAGGGGGAGAGGGGCGGTTCGAGCTCGGCTTCGTGCCAGGTCTTGCCCACGTCGAAGCTGATCTCCACCTTGGCGATGCTGTTGGGTCCGCCGAAGGCGATGCCGCGGAAGGTCTGTTCGGGACCCTGTAAGGCCTGATAGTGGCCGGGACTGTCGATGCGCGAGAAGATCTTGATGGTCCCCTCGTCGGTCCAGCCCTTCCGCTGCCAGTAACCCTTGTAGTCGCCGTTGTAGACTTCAATTTCGATGATCCATTTGACGTTCTTGATTCCATACAGACCGGGCACGACGAGCCGCAGCGGGAACCCATGGGCCTTGGGGAGTTTTTCACCGTTCATGAGATAGGCCAACATCACGTCATCCTGCATGGCGCGGGTGAACGGAATACTGTCGTCGTACCCGTCGGCGCCTCGGAACACGACATCACGCGCCATCTCCTCATCGGCGCCCGCGTCCTCGAGCAGCTTTTTCAAGGAGATACCGCGCCATGCCGCGTTGCCCAGACTGTCGCCGCCGGGGAGGGTATCGATGCACATGAGGGTCGAGACCAGGTCGAAAGAATCACGGTTGAGGACATCCCGCCAGCCCAAGGTCATAGGTTTCTTGACCTCCCCCTTCACGGTCAGGCGCCACTGCTCCTGGCTCAGGTCCCGCGACACGTTGAACGGGGAGTCCATGTAGTTGACGACGTAGAATTTGTCGTTCGGGGTGAAGTAGAGGGTCTCACGGGGCGGCATCGCGAACATGCGCCCGAAGACGCTCCCAACCGAGTCGCAGCC
>VGXG01000021.1 GCA_016873395.1 Nitrospira sp.
ACGCCTACCGAGGAGAAAGACCAACGCGGGAGACTCTTTATAGACAGCCTATCTCGGCAAATTCATTGTTGGCCTGATTTCTGGCTTGAATTCTGCTACACTACCGCCACATGGCATATCGGATTGAATTCGTCAACTCCGCCAAGGATGACTTACGGTCACTGCGCAAGAGCGATCAAGTTAAAGTATTGGACAGGGTAGAAGCGCACCTGACTTTCAAGCCGACACTCCAGAGTAAGAGCCGAATAAAGGCGTTGCGTTCAGGAACATTCCCGCCCTATCGGCTGAGGGTGGATGAGCTTCGAGTCTACTACGATGTCATCGAGTCCGAACGGCTCGTCGTTGTTTTTGGAGTGGTACCCAAGGCCAAGTCAGCGGAATGGTTGCAACGATCCACTGAGGATCACCAGAAGGGGGAATGAATATGAAAGTCGTCCCGTTGAACGAGGTAAAGAATCGTTTATCGGCCTATCTGAAGTTGTCCAAGAGAGAGGATATTGTCGTGACAAAGAACGGCCGGGCCGCGGCGGTGCTCCACGGGGTAACGGACGAGGACTTAGAGGACTATCTCTTTGAGTCCGATCCGAGATTCATCGCCCGCATCGAGTCCCTCCGTCGCCAGTACCAGCGTGAAGGCGGCACGAAGATCGAAGACGTGCGAAGGGAGTTAGGGCTCCCCCTACGATCGCGCCGCAAGAAGAGATAAGCGGACTCGAAAACGTGTTGGAAACCCTTTCGCCATTCAGCTCTTCTCCTTGCTGGATTCGCGCCAGAGCATGAAGGAGAGGCCGCCAGCGAGGACCAAGCCGACATAGCTCGCCCACATCGGGATGATGGTTCCGGCGACCACGATCTCCCAGCCCTGCCAAATGCGACAGGCGTGCGTCGCGGCAACGAGCGCGAAAATGCCCACGGCGATGGTCGTGAATGGTTTCATCGCTTGTTACTCCTCGTAGACCTCGATCCAGCCTATCAAATCATCCGCATTGGAAAAGAGCCAGGACACAAACGCGCCGAGCAGCCTGTTTTCCTTTCTGGGAATCTGCGCCCAAGACACCCCGTCTTCTTTTTTCAGGGCCAGCTTGCCGAATTTGGCATGGTGCCAGGCGTAAGACGCTTTTCTGTGTTTGGGTCTGGACACGTTTCGGCTTTTGAAGACATAGCGGTCGTTGCTGCGGAGTCTATCGTTGAGGTCGTCCACGGAGTACCCATGCCGGAACGAAATGCAGACAGTCAGCATAGGAACCTCTTCTTTGGTTGTTTCTCAGCCGGCCTAGGAGTACGCCGAACTATAAGAAAAATCAACAGGGTGATAGCCGGCCGCCTAAGGAGTGTTAGCGCGTCGGCTTTTTCGGCAGCCGTTTGCGTTGGGCTCCTTCCGACTCGGCCAGGCGGGCTTTGAGGCGGGCGATTTCTCCGGCCTGTTCCTCAAGCTTGTGTTTCAACCGCTCGGTCTCCTCTTGCAGCCTGAGCACCTGATCTTTCAACCCACTGATAACCGACTCGCTTGTCTGCGCAGAAGGTGACGGCACGGGGGTTGTCGGCGCAATGCTGGCGGGTGGCGAAGAAGCCTGAACGGGAGGGACCGGCGCCAGGGCCGGAACCAGGGGCACTGCCGGCTGGCGCGCCGCTTCGAGGAAGGTCGTCTGGTCCAGGATCAGCTCGCTGGCCGGGGCGCCGGCATAGCCGCCCATCCAGTTCTCCGGCGAGGCAAGAGCATACATCGGCGGGTCAAAGGTCAAGGTCCGTCCCGTCCGCTTCAGCGCCTGCAGGGGGTTCGCCTGCACCGCCTCGGTTCCATCCCGCCCTGAGGACAGCGGCTCGCGATGGTTGGCGACAATCACGTGCAGGTGTCGTTCCTGTATGAAGAAGCCGCCGGAGGTCACCTCTTGAGCGGTTCCGGTGGAACGGATAACGCAGAACACGATCCATTCCGTGGGGCGGGCCGTGCGGAAGGCCTGCCGGAGCTTTGGGGTCAGTTGACTGACCTCGTCGGCTGAGAAGACCGGTCGAGGAGGCGGCTTTTTTTCAAGCAGGCCGACCCGTTCCTGCAAGAGGAGCCGGCTCAGGATCGCGCTCAACTCGGCTTCAGTCCATTCAGCCGGATGGTCATGGCGGACCTCGGCGGCCTTGCCCGGATCGGCATAGGTGTCCAGGCGGACCAGCCAGGTCTGGTCGCTGTGCACGGAGCGCGTGGAAAAAGCCGGCCCCGCGCAGGCCAGACAGAGGAGAAAAACACATGGATACAGCGCTTTGATCATAGGGGCTCCCCGACGGCCAAGCGTGACATATACCTGGATTCACTCGGCGCTGCAACAATCCCCCCAGCATCTTTACTGTGCGGCCATATTCGTATAAAAGAGTCCTGGAGCAATTCGTATGAAACAAGTGTTGACGATCGCGGGATCGGATTCAGGCGGGGGGGCCGGCATTCAGGCGGACCTCAAGGCCATGGCGGCCAACGGGGTGTACGGACTGTCCGTGATCACCTCGATCACGGCCCAGAATACGAGAGGGGTGAACAGCGTCTACGACCTGCCGCTTCCGGTCATCGAGGCACAATTGGACGCGATCTTCGAGGATTTCGAAGTGGCGGCGGTCAAGACCGGCATGCTCGCCTCGGCCCAGATCGTGGATGCGGTCAGCCGGAAGCTCCGGCAGAACCGGGCCGCCAACCTCGTGGTGGACCCGGTCATGATCGCCAAGAGCGGGCACCCGCTCCTGCAGCAGGACGCGGTGGATCACCTCCGGACAGCCCTGATTCCCCAGGCGCTGGTGCTCACGCCGAACATCCACGAGGCCGAGCGGCTGGCCGGCCTTTCGATCAAGACCCTGGCCGACGCCCGCCAGGCCGCCAAGATCATCCACAAGCTCGGGTGCCGGCACGTCCTGATCAAGGGCGGGCACCTGCTGGAGGAAAAGGGAACCGACTTGCTTTACGATGGCCGTTTCTTCAATCTGTTCAAGGGCGAGTTCATCGACAGCCCGCACACCCACGGCACCGGCTGTACCTACGCCTCGGCCATCGCCGCGCAGTTGGCCAAGGGAAAGGCCTTGCCTGAGGCGGTCCAGACCGCCAAGATCTACATCACGGAGGCCATCCGCCACGGCCTGGCCATCGGCCACGGCAGAGGGCCGACGAATCATTTCTATTTCATGACTGGAGTATGACGCCATGGAATTCCGCCCGCCGCTGTTCCTGATGACCGGCTTGTGTTGGCTGATCCTGTCCGCCCTGCTGGGCGTCGCGATCTTCCTCGGGATGGTCATGGGGAAGCCGCTGCCGCCTGGGGCTCGCATCCTCCACGTGCACAGTGCCCTCGTCGGCGGCGTCGCCCAGATCATCCTGGGCGCCCTGCTGGCCTTCATCCCGCCCCTGCTCTTGACCGGTCGGGACCGGCCCGAATCCCATCCGGTCCTGTACCTCGCGATCAACGGAGGCGCGATCGGCCTGTTGGCCGGGTTTGCCCTGGGACAGTCCGCGCTGGTCGGCGGGGCTGGCCTGCTGGTGCTCCTCGCCTTTCTCTCGCTCGCCGGCGAGACGTTCCGACAAGCCAAGACCAGCCTGGTCTCGCCACCCTTGAACCTCTGGTTTTACGGGATCGCGCTGCTGGCGCTCCTCGTGGGCTTAGGCATGGGCGAGGCGATGGCGTTCCGGCTGCTCCCTCAGGCCTACGTCGGACAGGAACGGCTCGCCCACGTCCATTTGAACCTCATGGCATTCGTGACGCTCACGATCGTCGGCACGATGCACAACCTCTTCCCGACCGTGCTGAACACCTCTCTCTATAGCCCCCGCCTGGCCCGGCTGACGTTTTTCATCCTGCCGGCCGGCATCCTGCTGCTGATTACCGGATTCCTGCTCGCGCATCTCTACCTCCAGATCGCAGCCGGCGCGCTGTTCATCCTCGGCACGCTGCTCTATGCCTCGAACATCGTACGCACGTGGATCGGTGCCGGCCGGCCTCGAGCCGTTTCCTCGGACCATTTTCTGATGGCCACGTTTTTCTTGCTGGCCACCGCGATCACGGGACTGCTGGTGGCCGTCAACTCCCTGTGGAACCCTCCGCTCATGCCCTTCGGCACCCTGCACCTGGTCGCCTACACGCACCTGGCCATGGTCGGGTTCATCTTGCAAACGATCATCGGCGCCCTGTCCCACCTGCTGCCGGTCAGCCTGGCCCTGGGTCGAGTCAAGAGCAACAAGAAACGCGGGCCCTATCTGGCTGAGCTGACCGCCCTCGTCGAGCAATGGCGCCCGCTCCAGGTGTGGGCTCTGAGCCTGGGCACGATCGGGCTGGCCTTTGTGGCCACCCTGGTCTGGCAGTTCAACCTGATCTCGGTTCCTGTTCTGGTCGCAACCTGGACCGCGGCCGGCTTGCTGACTACTGGACTGGTCCTGTTCGGCAGCAAGGTTGCCAGGCTCTTGCTCCGGCAGCCGCAAGACCAAGGACATGAGTAGCCCTGAACAATCCCTCACCTTCCGCGATCCGGCCGGTCATCGGGTCGCCGCCATCCTGGCCGCACCGGAAACCCCGACGGACCGGCTGGTCGTCCTCTGCCACGGGTTTCTCTCGAACAAGCACAGCACCACGAACAAAGTCCTGACCGCCAAGCTGGTCGAACAGGGCATCGCGACGTTCCGGTTCGACTTCTTCGGACAAGGCGAGAGCGAGGGGCCGTTCGAGCGGATCACGGTCGGGATCGCGCTGGGACAGGCGCTGGCTGCCCTCGATCTGGTTGTCTCCCAAGGCTACAGGCGGATCGGGCTGATCGGCTCAAGCTTCGGCGGGCTGGTGGCGGTCCTGGCCGCCGCGCAGTTCCGCGCCGCCGGCGCAACATTGGCCTGCCTGGGCCTGAAATGTCCTGTGCCGGACTTCGAAGAGATGCTCCGGCTGGAATTCGGTCCGGAGGGCATCGCCGAATGGAAAAGAACCGGCACGATCCCGGACGTGACCGGCGGGCGCGACCGAGTGAAGCTCCACTTTGGATTTTTCGAGGACTGCGCCGGACACAAAGGGTACGACGCGGCCCAATCCATCACGGTCCCGACCTTGATTGTGCAGGGCGACCAAGACGAATATGTGCCGCTCCATCAGAGCCGGCGCCTGCTGGAAGCCTTCCAAGGAGAGAAGCGCCTTCAGATATTGCCCGGCGCCGACCACGGTTTCACCAAGGGCGAGGACTTCCGCACGATGACCACCCTGCTGGTTGACTGGATGACCAGCCACCTCGCCGACTCACAGGGCGCGCCACGTTCGACCGTTTCCTCGACTACAGCCAAGGTGACGCGCTGATGCCGAACACGCAGCCCCTGCGGGAAGAACAACTGGAAGTCTTGAAGGTCCTCTACCCCTGGTACAAGGAAGAGGTCTTCCGGCGACGCGAGCAGATGATGCGGCTGACCGCCTTTGCCAGCGCCTTTCTGGTTCTGCTGCTGGTCACGATGCTGGCGGTCCCTTCGGCCCCGCATCCCGGCTTCACCGGCGAGCTCTTCGCCATGACCGGCGTGGCGCTCTTTACCGGCATCTTCGCCTACCTCATCCTCCAGCAGCGGGACCGGCACCGGATGGCCAAGCGGGCGCTCATCGAGATCGAGCGGACGCTGGGACTCTACGAGGAAGGCTTGTACCTGGAGGGCAAACCGCTCTTTCCGGAGGACTGGCAGACCGCCTGGCTCGGCGACCGCAGCGTGACGGTGTATCTGACGGTCCTGACCACACTCACCGTCCTCGTCATCGCCGCCTTGCTCTTGAGACCGTGATGGGTGACAGGTGACGCGTGACAGGTCACAAAAGTATCTAGGCCTGACCTAACTGCTCGTCACCCGTCACTTGTCGCTCGTCACTGTTTGGGCGCAGCGGAAGCCCGTATAGCTGTTCCGCGTATTCGGCGGCAGCTTGAACCGCCCGTAGGTCAGAAGGTACTTGGGCAGCTCGGACCAGGAGCCACCGCGCAGCACTTTGAACTGCCCCTCCTCAGGCCCGGTGGGATTCCGTTTCTGGCTCCGCTCGTAGTAGCTCCCGTCGTACCAATCCTGCACCCATTCCCAAACATTACCGGCCAGGTCATAATGGCCGTAGGGTCCTTTGGCTTTCTCGTACTTGCCCACCGGCATCAAGGCCTGGCTGTAGCTAAACCGCGCCCCCACCGCGAAGTTCGCCAGCTCGGCGGTGGGGACCTGGTTGCCCCAGGGATAGAGACGCCCATCGGTCCCGCGCGCGGCCTTTTCCCATTCGGCCTCCGTCGGCAGGCGCTTCCCCGCCCAACGGCAGTAGGCCTCGGCATCCGCCCAATCCACCCCGATCACCGGCCGATCACCATGGATGTCCAGGTTCACCGTCTCCCATTGCCAGGGCGGCTGGCGGCTTGTTGCAGCGAGGAATCGGGCATAGTGTTTCGTCGCCACTTCGTAAAGGTCCAGCGAAAAGGCCTCCAGCCAGACCTGGTGGCGGGGCCGTTCGTCTTCAAGCCCGACCATCCCATCCACGCCCATCCAGAAATCGCCTGCGGGCACGACGGCCATTGCCGTCTCATCGCCTTGCCGGGGTTGCACCTCTTTCTTCCGGCTGCGCAACTTGTCGAGCTGCGCTTCAACTGGGAGAATCCACGCCACGACGACCACAACCGTGAAAATTCCGACGAGCACCGACCTCACTTCACTCATCGCTCAGTAAATTCGCCCGCCCACGACCCAGTGGCGGTCGTCCACCACGTCGATCAGCAAGCGGCTCAGATTCAGCTCGGCCAACTGGGCCGCCACTTCGTCCTCGGTGAAGGCCGCCAGGAGCGAGTTGTAGAAATCACGCCGGAGGATGGCCGGCTCATCGGCTGCATAGCAGTCCACGATGGCTTGGGCTTCCTCCGGCGACTCGGGGCGGAGCAGGTCCATCACCAGCACATACGAACCAGGTTTTACCAGCTTCTTCAGCCCGTACCAGAACTGCAAGGGATTGGGTAGATGATGCAGCAGGCTGTTGGAAATGGCCGCATCAGCCGGCTCGGAGAGGGCCAGGGATTGAAGCCGCTCGCACCGGAGCGTGATACGATCCACGCAGCCGGCTTTGCGCACGGCTTCCTCGGCGAGCCGGATCATGGCCGGCGAGGCATCCACGCCTGTCACCCGGCAACCGGACAGGGCTCGCACGAAACGGATCGGAATATCGCCCGGGCCGCAGCCTAAGTCCAGCACATGCCCTGCGGTCAGGTCCGGAAAATACTCCCGGAACCGATCCACGAAGCCCTGGTTTTCCTCCTCGAAGTCGGCTTGCGCATAGGCGAGACACTGCTCCTCTTCGTCCATGACCTCCGGCTCAAGTATGCGGGGCATCATCGTGAACCCACAAGAGCATCAAGAGCATATGGCTTATGGCCATCAAGAGTCCAGAGCGTATGGCATATGGCTTATAGCAAGAGTTCAATCTCTCTGGCCATAAGCTATACGCTATATGCCATCAGCCATATGCTCTTGCTCTACAGTCACTGCATCCCCGACGCGCACCAGTCCTTCTGCCAGGACGCGCGCGTACATTCGGCTCCAGCCAGGATGTTTCTTGTGGGAAATTCGATTGAAGTTTCCATCCCTGAACCAGCAGCCGTTCTGCTTGCAGGGATCCGTGTAGCTTGTGATCTCCAGCAGCACGTCCTTGCCGACCCTCAGCCGATCTCCCGGTCGGAGCCGGGCCCAGTCCAGCCCCGCGATCGTCAAGTTCTCCCCGGCGCTTCCTGGCGCGATCGCATGGCCCTCGGCCTTCAGGGCTTCAATCCGTTCCAGGGAAAAGAGGCAGACCGCCCGATCCGGTCCCCCGTGGAACAGGCGACTCCTCTGCCGGTCCCCCTCCACCCCCTTTTCAGTGATGCGGGCTTCCGGCACGGGCAGCTTGGGCACCCCGCCGTTGGAAATGCTGATCTGATGGACCTGCGGCCGGCCGCGGCTCATGCGCCGGTCCCCTCGCAGGATTCCGGCGCCAGCAGCTCGCCTGAATCCACCGAAGCCTCGATGCGTACCTCGATCCAATCCTGCCGGTTCTGAGTCATGGTGTCATACCGGACGACGCCGTAGCCCGGCATCATAGCAGGCTGGAAAGCCCAGTGCACAGGCTGCGACTCCTCTTCCTTGACAGCCACTGACTTGCTCGCTACCATGAGATGCGTCCCAGAACGTCATCAGCCCTGCCGGGTGACCAGTGAATGGAGGCTTACCGATGAGAATTCAAAAATGGAGGATTTTGAGCCTGTTACCAGCGACAGTTTTCTTGCTCACCATGACGGCTTGCACGACCAAGCTCACCCCGAACCCGACCGACACCACGTCATCGACCACTCCCGGCGCCTTCTTCACGCAAGACGGGCTCCTGAAAGACGACCAAAAGGTCAACGCGTTCGTGGCCTTCAATTTCGAGAACCTGAAAGACGAGATGGCTCGAGGGCATGGGGAATATCTGGCTTCTCTGGGCAGTCTGCTCGGCGTGCCGAACAATCGTCAGACCGAATTCCTTTCATGGGCAAGGGGGAAATACCCGGTGCTGGTTCCTTCCGAGCAGACCACGCCCGATCAACTGGTGATCGCGCTCGCCCAAGAACTGTCGGCTAATCCGTCCCTCACACGCTAGATCCGTCCCTGGGCCTGGCGCCAGGGCGTGCCGACCGGCTGGGCATCGGCTCGTTCTCTGTCGCGCTCGGCACCGGAGCGGACCGGCAACCCGTCCCGAAAAACGACGTAATTGGACGGCACGGCCGGCACCTCGGTGGGCATTCCGAAGCGGCGTCGAAACCAGTCGGCAATGATCGGGTGAAAGGAGGCCAAGGGCATGGGAGCGTCATCTTACCATGTTAGAAGCAGCGGGCAAGTTGCAAGTTGACAAGATACAAGATGAAAGAGTCAGACGTTTGTTTCTTGCCACTTGTTACTTGTTCACTTGCTCCGGCCGCATCCCGCTAACGGAGCAGCCACATCTCCGTCAAACAGACCATCAGGTTGTTCAGCGCATGGGCGACCATGCCGGGAAGAAGGCTGCCGGTCTTTTCATAGACCCAGGCCCAGAGCAGCCCGCTGAAGATCACGCTGGCGAAGCCCAACAACCCGTAGCCGTGCGCGAGCGCGAAGATCGCCGCGCTGAGGGTCGCCGAGAGCCAGAACCCGAACCTGCGGCGGAGGGTGGCAAAGAGCAGGCCGCGAAAGACCAGTTCTTCGAACAGCGGGGCAAACAGAACGTACTCCACCAAGCTGACCGCCACGACCGCCGCCCCACCCCAGATCAGGTCTTCATCAAACCATTCGGTCCAGTGACTGGAGAGATCCAACGGCTCAGCGACTTTTCCCAACCCCCACTCCACGAGGAACCCGACCGCCAGCGCGGCCAAAACCACCAGGCTCAGCGGCCTCCACGCGCCGGGCAGGGGTCGGAGCCCCAACCATTCCACGAAGCCCGGACCGTCCCGGTTCATGAGGTATCGATGGGCCAGAATCAGCAGCGGCAGGTTGGAAAGTGGGATAGAGAGGAACCGCACCAGCAAATTCTCGGATTCGAGGAAGAGAAACGCCAGCATCACGACGAGGCCGACGGCTCCGCCCCGCACCAGCACCAGCATTCCAACCCGCCCCTTCCAGGGAGGGGGCATCAGCGCTGCGCCGATGCGCCAGGCGTCCTGTTCCTGCCGCCGCGACAGGAGGAACAAGGCCGCCATGGCGCCGACAAAGACCCCGCCGAGCTGGACGAGAGCCAGCCCGTAGGATCGTTGCAGGATTTGTTTCCCTCGATCAGCCAGGGCTTGATCGACCGCCGAGGACCAGGCCTGATCGCCGCTGCTTACGGCCAAGCGGCCCGAGAGACGGTCGGCGAACCAGCCGGCTGGCAACGCCTCAGCCAATGCTGCTTCCAAGGCTTTGCTGCCGACCTGATCCTGCTTGCCTCCCAAATAGCCGATCTTGAGCAAGCGCGCGAAGGAAGGGAAGGGGTCGGGGCCGGCAGTCCAGGCTTCGACCTTCCGTCGGACCTGCTCCAGACGGCCATCTTCTGCTTCCAGGATGGCCAGTTCCAACTGGACCGTCGGCCGGCTCGAATAGACAGCCAATTCTTCGTACCAGGTGATGGCCAGCTTCCGTTCGCTCTTTCCATCGCTGGACAGCCACTCGAAGAACGTCCTCGCCCACTCCGGCTCACGCGCGAGCGCCCCGTCCAGGTCCATCTCGCGGCCGACCATCAGGGCCAGCGCCTGTTCAGGCTGCGTCACCCGATCGAGCTTCGGCACCGTCACCTGCAGCCAGGCGAGCAGGAGCATGCCGGCAAGAAGCACCAAGGAGGCCAGCTTCGTCACGAAGGGGGAGAATCGAGGCTCCGAATCCTGCACCAGCCTCCTCGCCTGTCTTGCGCGGTCACCCTTTCCGCGCCGGCAGTATACCATGCGCTCCCGGTGGCGAAACGCGGCCTGGTCCGATATACTAGCCCGCATTATTTATGAGGGTTCGTGACAAAACCGCTGAGACGCTTTGCGAGACGGGCGCGTGGAGCCGCAAGGAAGGGAGTCATCCTTGAACAGGATGTCGACCGACCGAGCGGCGAGCCCGCCCGCCTGGCCGCGTCGAGCCAGCGGCCAGGCTTGTCGCAGCGGCGTATCGGCGGTTGCAGTAGAAGCTTTCATGAATAATGCGGGCGACCTCCCGCTTGGCCCCGATGAAACGACATTCCATGCCTGCTGAGCCCATCGGCGAGTTTGTTCCTTCACCCCGCCTCTTGCTGGGACCGGGTCCCAGTTTGGTCCATCCGCGCGTGTTGCGCGCGATGGCCGCACCCCTGCTCGGTCACCTGGACCCGGAGTTTCTGAAATTGATGACCGAGGTCCAACTGCTCCTGCGACGCCTGTTCCAAACCGGCAACCGCTTTACCATCGCCCTGTCCGGCACCGGATCGGCCGGCATGGAAGCGTCGCTGGTGAACTTCGTTGAACCGGGCGATCCGGTCTTGGTGGGAATCAACGGAGTCTTCGGGGCACGCATGGCGACGATCGTGGAACGTTGCGGCGGGAAGCCGATCCGTGTGGAGGCCCCCTGGGGACGGATCGTAGAGCCGGAGACGATCAAGGAGGCGATCGGACGGGCCGGTCCTGTCAAGGTCGTGGCGCTGGTCCACGCGGAGACCTCCACGGGCGTCGAGCAGCCTCTCGCGGAGATCGGACGGTTCTGCCGCGAGCAGGGGTCGCTCTTCCTCGTGGACGCCGTCACCTCCCTTGGGGGCTTGCCGCTCGAAGTGGATCGCTGGAACATCGACGTGTGCTACAGCGGGACCCAAAAGTGTCTGAGCTGCCCGCCGGGCCTGGCTCCCCTCACCCTCAGCGACCGGGCGCTGGCCGCGATCAAGGCCCGCAAGACCCCCTGCCAGAGCTGGTACCTGGACCTCTCGCTGGTGGCGGATTACTGGGCGGAAGCCAAGCGAACGTACCACCATACCGCGCCGATCTCGATGCTCTACGGCCTGCGGGAAGCCTTGCGCCTGATCGACGAAGAAGGGTTGGAAGCCCGCTTCGGGCGGCACCGGACGAACAGCGAGGCCCTGATGGCCGGCTTGGGCGCCCTCGGGCTCGCCCCCTTCGCGGAAGAAGGGCACCGGCTCCCAAGCTTGAACGCCGTCACCCTGCCGGCCCATATCGACGACGCCCCGGTGCGGACTGAACTGCTGCAGCGGTACGGCATCGAAATCGGCGGCGGGCTCGGCTCGCTCCAGGGCAAGATTTGGCGGATTGGACTGATGGGCGAGTCTTCGCAAAAAAGCCACGTCCTGACCTTGTTGAGCGCGCTGGAAGAAATCTTCCTCCGCCGGCGCTGGCTCAGCCGACCCGGCACAGCTCTCGAAGCAGCGGCGCGGGCTTATACCGGTGGCGGGGGTTTCCAAACCTAGCCCTCACCGGTTCTGGAGAAGGAGAAAGGGGAACAAGCATCTATGAAGAACAGCATCCTCTGGGCCATTGTCATTTCGATTTTCGCCGCCCTGGCAGGGATCGGTTATTGGAGCCTCTCCCTCGTCATGACGAAACCGGATGAGTCGGCCAGGATTCCGCTGGAGATCGCGGCCGACTATATCCATGCCGTGATCGAGGCCAACCGGACGGTCTATGCCACGGAGATCGTGGACAAGTTCCAGGAAAAAGGCCTCATCGAAGCAGCGGAGCATTGGCGGCAGGAGAATGCCCTCCCCCTCCCGGCCCAGTTCCTGATCGAAACCGGCAAGCACGTCGCCGCCACGGGGAGCGGAATCAAGTACCGGCTCGCCAGCCTGACGCCCATCTACGTGTGGAACGCGCCTGTGACCGACTTCGAACGCAAGGGGCTGGAGGCGGTCATCAAGGATCCGTCAAAACCCTTCACGGGCATCGTCCGCATCGGACGGGAGCGGGTCTTCCAGGCAATCTATGCAGACCGGGCCGTGGCCAAGAACTGCATCGCCTGCCACAACACGCACCCCAACAGCCCCAGGCGTGATTACAAGCTCCACGATGTGATGGGAGGCATCATCATCACGCTCCCAATCAGCCGGTAAGCATGCGTCGTCCGCTTGGATGAATATTCCTACAGGCCGGCAGACCGCGACGAGCCGCGACGGCTCGCCCTGCGAGACCTGGGTAGCTTGCGTGAGTTGGGGGGCGCCCGGCGCGCGCCGGGCGGATGAACCGGAAGCCGGAGGTGAAAGCTCGTGCCCACCCCCTCCTGGCTCTCGACCGTGACCCGCCCGCCGTGGGCTTCCACCACATCCTTCACGATCTTGGTGCCGAGGCCGGTCCCGCCGACCTTGCGACTGATCGCCCGGCTGGTGAAGAGACTGTCCCGCACCTCCGGCGGCATTCCCCGTCCCGTATCGATGACAGACACAAGGACCGACTCGGCGCGAGGCTCGCGGTTGCCTCGGACGGTGATGGAGCCGTCCGGCGGCACCTCCGGGATCGCGTTGTTGACCAGGTTATAAAAGGCCACGTAGAGGCGACGTTCGTCGGCTTGGATGGTCGGCAAACCATCCAGCCCCTCGCCCCGGAGGGAGACTCCCTTTTCCTCCGCCACAAGCCGCAAGGTGTCGAAGACCTGCTGGACCACGGTGGCTACCTGGCAGGGGGCGAACTGCGGCGGAGCGCTGAGCCCCTTCACGCAGTCCGCCATCTCCCTCACCTGGTCCTGGATGCGGCGGGCATTGCGCCGGAGAAGGTCGAGCACCTCGCGGCAGAGTTGGCGGGTCTCTTCCTTATCAGCCATCGCGTCCGGCAAGCCGTCAAAAAACTCGTCCAATTTCGGTCCCAGCATGCCCACCCCGCAGGTCACGGGGGTCAGGAGGTTGCCGATATCGTGCCCGATGTCGCCCAGCAGCCGGCCGACTTCAGCCAGCTTCGTCTCCTCGAAGAGCCGCGCCTGTTCGATGGCCGCCGCCGTCAATGCCGAGATGATGGTCAGAATCGACAGGTCCTCTTTCCCGAGCCGGCCCCGCTTCTTGTTCAGCACCTGCAGCACGCCGATCGGCTTGCCTTCCCATTGCTTGAGAGGCAGTGTGATCATGTCGCGGGTCTTGTATCCGGTGACGGCGTCTACCTGCGCCAGATGGCGGCGATCCTGCCGGACATCCTGCGACACTTGCGGGACGCCGGAAGCGAACACGGCGCTGGCGATGCCCCGGTCCCAGGGAATGGCCATCCCCCGCAACTGCGTGGCTTTCGCCCCGATCACGTGGCGAAATACCAGTTGCTTGGAGCCGGGATCGGCCAGGAGCACGGAGGCCGCCTCCGCCCCGACCACCTCCAGGGCGGTGCGGATGGCGCGCTCCACCATCGCGTCCACCTGGACGTGCTGGGACAGGGCTTGGCTGATGCGGCGCGCCGCCTCTAGCTCGCGCGCGAGCCGGCTGGTGTGAGTGGGACGGCGGGCGGATGGACGAACGGCCATGCCGTCATGGTAGCGGATTGCACGTACATGTCAAGACAGGCGCCGGCCGGGACTTGAGCTGACAAGTGAGCAAGCCACAAGTGACAAGTAAGCAAGTGCACGAATAACAGTGGCAAGGAACAAACGTCTCACTCTTTCAGCTTGTACCTTGTTAACTTGCAACTTGTCAGCTTGCGCGCACGTCAACTTGCAACCTCCTGTGAGCCGGGGACGGCCTACTTTTCACGTGCGGGGGGCAGCCCGATATGGTAGTGGTAAAGCCCATGAGCACGAAGCAAGCGTTGCGCCGCGTCCGGGTCATCGACGGGCTGGGCGGCGTGATCGAACGGGCCACGGTCCTCATCCAGGACGGCCGCATCGCCGCGGTCGGCGAAGAGGGCCGGGTCTCGGTGCCCAGAGGGGCCGTCACGGTCGATTGCCGCGGCTTGAGCCTGATCCCCGGTCTGATCGATTGCCACGTCCACCTCTGCTTGGGGGGCGATGCGGACGTGGTCCGCGCAATCCGCGACGAAGCCCCCGGCCTAACGCTGCTGAAAGCCGCCCGCTTCGCCCGCCTAACGCTGGAGGCCGGCTTCACGACGGTCCGCGACCTGGGGGCCAGGGACCACGCGATTTTCTCGCTGAAACAGGCGATCGAACAGATGCTCACACCAGGCCCCCGCATCCTTGCGGCAGGCCTGGCGATCTGCATGACGGGAGGCCATGCCCGCTTTATCGGTCGCCAGGCGGACGGTCCGGCCGAGGTCGTTCACGCCGTCAGGGAGCAACTGGCGGCCGGGGCGGAGGTGGTTAAGTTCATCGCCTCCGGCGGCGTCCTTACCCCCGGCACCTCCCCGGACCGCCCGCAGATGACGCTTGAAGAACTGGCGGCCGGCATGGCGGAGGCGCGCCGGGCCGGCTGTCGCGTCGCCGCCCACGCGCATGGGGCCGAGGGGATGAAAAACGCAATCCGGGCCGGGGCCCACTCGATCGAACATGCCACCTTGATGGATGAGGAGGCCGCGTCGTTGATGGCGCAGCATGGGGTGTTCATGGTCCCCACGCTCTCCGCGCTCGCCACCACCGCCGACTGCGCTCCGAGCTGCGGAGTGCCGGCGGACGCGGTGACCAAGGCACGGACGATGCGCGCCCGGCACGAAAGCAGCTTCAAGAAGGCCCGGCAATCTCATATCCCGATCGCGCTGGGCACCGATGCCGGCACCCCCTTCAACTACCACGGAGAGAACGCGCAGGAACTCACCAGGATGGTCGCCCTGGGCATGAGTCCGATGGAGGCGATCATGGCCGCCACGTCGGGCGCCGCTGAGCTGCTGGGGATCGAGCGGACGGTCGGAACCGTTCAGGCAGGCAAGACCGCGGATTTGATCCTGGTGGAGGGCAACCCGCTCAAGCACATCGCCCTGCTGCAGGACAAGGCTCGCATCGTCGGAGTCATGCAAGCAGGCCGTTTCGTCAGCGGCCTGCTGAAGAATGAGCATATGGCCAATAGCTGATGGCCTATAGCAGACGGTTTCTAGGTCGTGCCATAAGCTATACGCCATTAGCTATCGGCTCCCCGTTTAGCGTCTCACGTACAACAACTCGAGGGCGCCTCGGAAGCCGCTGAGGCGGCCTCGCAAGAAAGTCTCTGTGAACCGATTCCGCACCTCGTGGAATCGCTGGTCGTCGTTCTTCGTGACCACCTGCTGCGAAGCCATCATCTGGAGCGCCACCTCCAGCAGCTTCTTCATCCTGGCCTCCATCTCGGGAGTGACGAGTTCGCGCAGCACTTCAGCGCCTCGTTCCAGAACGATCGCCTCCTTGAACGAATCATAGCCCTGCCGCTCGACCGTGCGCTCCCGGACGATCGCCAGTTCTGCCTTGATCCGCTCGAGATCCTTGATCAGGATCGCAAAGATTTCCTTGCGCCCTTCGTCATAGAGTTTCTGCTCCATCGCCTCGAGAATGACCGAAGGGTCCGGCGCTTCCGCCGTGATCTCCTGCTCGCCGAACCGAATCCGCTCATAGGTCCGCCTCGCCTCCGGATCGCCGATGACTTCGTAGGCAGCGTTGATCTCGCGGATCTTCGCCTCGGCTGCCTGGTCGTTGGGATTCCGGTCCGGATGGTACTCGAAGACCAGCTTTCGGTAGGCCTTCTTGATCTCCTCGTCGGAGGCATCCCGTCGGACGCCGAGGGTCTCGTAAAAGTCGAGGCGCGCCATCGTGCGCGCGATCATAACACCGGGTCGGCGGCGCAGCAACAGACCGGATAGGACCTGAGCTGACAAGTGCGCAAGTGGCCAGCAGCAAGTGTTCCGAAACTTGTCAACTTGTCAACTTGTCAGCTTGCAACTTGTCTCCTTGTCCCCTGGCAGCTTCCTGCTGCGTGTGGGCTTGACACTGACCTCGTCAACCCGTAGCCTGGCACGCCATTATGCCGACCTTGCCGACGCAGCCCACCGCTCATCATCGCTCCTGGCGTGAGGGGGTTACCCCCTATCAATGGCTCGTCCTTCTGGTGGCCTGGCTGGGCTGGGTCTTCGATTCCATGGACGCGACGATTTATGTGATCGTCCTGCATCCGGCCCTGGAAGAACTGCTTGGCGCTTCCATCGGCGGGCCGGTGAATCAAGAAATCATCGGCTGGTACGGCGGCGTCATCCTCTCCATCTTCCTGATCGGCTGGGCGATCGGCGGGGTGCTCTTCGGAATCGCCGCGGATTATTTCGGCCGGACCAAGACGCTGATCGCTACCATCCTGATTTACGCAATCTGCACGGGGCTGGCGGCCCTGTCGCAGGATTGGTGGCACTTGGCGATTTATCGGTTCCTGACCGCGCTGGGGATCGGCGGGGAATGGGCCGCCGGCGCGGCCATGGTGGCGGAGGTCTGGCCGGAAGAAAAGCGGGCCAAGGCGGCCGGTATCTTACAGTCGGCCTGGGCGGCAGGCTTCTTCTTGGCTGCGTTGGTCAATTTGCTGTTGAGCGGGTACGGCTGGCGCGCCCTGTTCGTGGCCGGCGTCGCACCGGCGCTCGTCGCCCTCCTGGTCCGTCTCTGGGTCAAGGAGCCGGAGCGGTGGGTGCAAGCCCATGCGCAGGACCTTGCCGCCGGCAAGGGGGGAGTCATCAAGCTCGGCGAGCTGTTTCACGGCCCCCTGCGCCGCCATACAGTCGTCGGTTCCGTCCTGGCTTTTGTCGCGGTCTTCGGGCTCTGGGGAGGAGCTAACTGGACCCCGACCCTCATTGGTGCCCTGCCGGACACGCAAGGGCTCAGCAAGGCCGATCTCTCCCGGTCCATCAGCTACGCCATCATGGCATTCAACGTCGGCTCTCTCGCCGGGTACCTGAGTTTCGGGCCGCTGGCCGACCGTTTCGGCCGACGGCCGATCTTTGCGCTCATGTGCGCCGGCAGCTTCGTGATGCTGCCGGTCACCTACCTCACCCCGCACGCCTATGCTCACGTGCTGCTGCTGCTTCCCCTCTTGGGCTATTTCAACAACGGCCTCTTCAGCGGCTTCCCCATCTATTTGCCGGAACTCTTCCCAACCAGGCTACGAGCCACCGGGGCCGGGTTTTGCTTCAACGCCGGACGGGTGCTGGCCTCAGTCGGCCCCTTCATGACCGGCTCGCTGGTCGCCACCTTGGGCAGTTTCGGACTGGCCGCCAGCGCCATCGGATTGATCTATCTGGTCGGCCTGGCAACCCTGCCCTTCGCGCCGGAGACGAGAGGGCAGCCTTTGCCGGACTGAACAGCAATCACGTGTCTGGAGAACTGCTAGACTACCTGCGTGCAGGGCAGGACAAAGACATGGATGGGGGCCTTGCCCGTCCGGTGACTGCTGGCCAGTGCATCGCGGAAGATTTTCAACTTGCCGATCAGTTGATCGGCCTGTTCATCCGGAAGGGCCACAAGCATCATTGAATTAGACCCAATGGACGCGAAGGACCCCGTGGCGGCCCCGGTTGCCCCCACGCCGGAGACTTCCCGAAACAACGTATAGGCTTTGATCTCCTGCTCCTGGAGCACAGCCAGCACGTCCTCTGTGAGCGTGTCACGGAACACAGTCATCACCATTTTCATGGGCCGTTCTCCCGATTGGTTAGGTTGGAATCTTCCTGAGCCTGCCCCTCACAGACGCGCAATCTGTTTCACCAGCGCCCGCTCTTCCGCCTCGGATGTGACCTGGCCGTTCAAGCGCGCGTCCAGCAGACAATCCAGAATCTTTTTGAATTGGGGGCCGGGCTTGAGGCCCATGGCCTTCAGGTCGGCCCCGGTGAGAACCGGCTTGGTCTGCTGATAGGTCGTCAGGTAGGCGGAGACCCGGCGCTTGACCGACTCCGATTTCGTCTTGGCCATGAGGAGCAAGAGGGTCTCGGCTGACCGGCCGCTCAGCAGACGGTAGGTCTCGGCTGGGGTCGGCGGGGGCCGCTTCATGAGCCGGCGGAGGATGCCGTTGGAGGCGGCGTGGCCGACCCGGATCTTTTCGGCGAACCGTTCGGGGGTCGTCAGGCGCTTGAGCGTCTCCCCGACCGCCTTGGGCGGAATCACGTCCATGAGCGCCATGAAGTACACCAGCCACGCATGGATTGACCGTGACAAAGCGATCTTGTACCAGTCCAGCGCCTGCTCGACCCCCTTGAGGAGACCGGCCAGCCGAGGAGACCAGTTGAGCGTCGGGTGAACGAACCTGAGCAGGTCCAGTTCCCCCAGCCGGGCGACGGCTTTGCGCGGCTCCTCTTCGGACAGCAGCAGCATCAGCTCCTCCAGCAAGCGGTGGCCGGAGAGCCGATGGAAGAGATCCATCTTGACCGCGCCCTTGATCAAGGCCAGGGTTTCCTTGCCCAGATGGAATCCGAACCGCTGCTCGAACCGGATCGCCCGGATCACGCGGGTGGGATCCTCTACGAAGCTCAGGCTGTGGAGCACGCGAATGGTCCCCTCCTTGAGGTCCCGCTGCCCGCCGTAAAAGTCGATCAGCTCCCCGAAGGAACGGGCATTCACGCGGACCGCCAGGGTGTTGATCGTGAAGTCCCGCCGGTAGAGGTCCTTCTTGATCGAGCTCTGCTCGACAGTCGGCAGCGCGGTCGGATACTCGTAGTATTCGGTGCGGGCCGTCGCCACATCCAGCTTGAACTGGTCCGGGAAGATCACCACCGCCGTCCCGAAGCGCTCGTGTGCCTTGACGCGGGCATCGTGCTTCCGGCCCAAGGCACGGGCAAAGGCGATGCCGTCCCCCTCCACCACCAGGTCCAGGTCGAGATTCTGGATGCCCAGCAAGAGATCCCGCACGAACCCGCCCACGACATAGATTGAGACGCCGATCTCATCGCCCAGCTCGCCGGCCTGCCGAAGCAGATGGACCACCCGAGCGGGCAGCCGCTCTTTCAGCATCCCGCCGATGTTCCGTCGGTGGGCGTACGCCGGCGGCTCTTCCCCCTTCGTCCTGGCCCGCGCTGCGCGCAGCACGTCGTCGTGCAGGGTCCTGAGCAGGTCGGTCCTGGTGATCACCCCGATGACCCTGGTTCCGTCCAGGACCGGCACAAACCGCTGGTTCCGCTCGATCATCCTCGCTTCGATCTCACGGAAAGGCGTCTCCGGCCCGGCCTGGTACTGGTCGGATTGGAGGACGGCCAGGACGGGGGACTCGGCAAAGCCGTGGAAGAGGGCTTTCTGGATGATCTCCCTCGTGACCAATCCGATATATCGGTCCTTGCTATCCAGCACCGGCAGGACATTGACCCCGTATTTGGTCATCCGGTCGCCGGCTTCCGCCACCGTTGCCTCTTCCCCGATGGCTTTCACCGGCTTGGTCATCACGTCCCTGGCCAGCAAGGTCGGATGGAAGCGCTCGCTCAGCAACTGCGCCAGCCGCTCCTTGACTTCGACCAGCGTCCGGCCCTTGACGCTGGCTGCGGCCGCCCCCGCATGGCCGCCCCCGCCGAATTCCTGGAGGAGACGCCCCACGTCGATCTCCGGGCGCCGGCTGCGACCGATGACCTCGACCTTGTCCTCCATCGCGATGGCCGCCACTACCGCGTCGAGCCCTTCTAATTCAGCCAGCTTGTGGACCACCTCGGCCAGGTCGCCGCGGTATCGGTCATAGGTGCTGGCGGACACGAGCAGCTTGCGCCCGTCCAGGTAGTGGATCTCGCCGTGATGGAGCAGGTCATTGAGCAGCGTGATCTGCTCCGGGTCCAGGTGGGGACGCAGCCGGTCCGACACCAGGTTCAGATCGGCGCCGGCCCGCAGCAGCGCCGCGGCCGCCTCCAGGTCGCGGGCGGTGGTCGAGGCATAGGCCAGCGAACCGGTCTCCTCGTAGAGCCCGAGGGCCAGCACGGTGGCCTCAAAAGACGTGAGGCTCTGGCCCTGGGCAAGCAGCCGCTCGATCAGGATCGTCGTGGTGGCTCCGACCGGCTCCACCACCCGGAGCTCGGCTTGGATCGGCGACAGGGCCCCGCCTGCCTGATCCGCATGGAGGTGATGGTCGTAGACGTGAACCGGGAGTCCCGGCTTCACACACAGGTCCTTGAGAGAGCCGATACGCTCCGGCTCCTGGGTATCCACCAGAATCAGGCGCGTGACCTGCGAAACGTCGAGGTCCTTCAGCCGCGTGACCCCGAGGTCATGCAGGGCCAGAAAGTTGCGGACCGTTTCCTGGGCCCCGCCCGGAAACACCAGCGTCGCGCCCGGGTAGAGCTTGCGCGCGGCGACCATGGAGGCCAGCCCGTCGAAGTCGGCGTTCAGATGGGTCGTGATGAGGTCCATGCGCGGGATTCTAGCAGGACCTGCCGGAGGCGGAAAGCGAATTGTCGGCTACTTACCCTTTACGACTTTGCCCAGGATGATCTCGCCGGACTGTTCGCCCTTGAGCACCGGCCGTTGCTTCTGATCGGTGGCGCGGGGGACCTCCCGGCTGACATAGGCATAGGCTTCAGGCACGGACACGAACCCATCCTGGTTGCTGTCCGCCTCGCCCCGCAAGGCCTTCAGCAGGTAGTAGGTGAAGACCCCGTGGCCAAGGTTGGGATTTTCCTGACTCAGTTCGTTCGGCCCCGAGGCCGACAGGATGACACGCCCTTCTCCCTGGGACATGCGCGTGTAGAAAGTTTCGGAGACCGCGACACCCCGAAACTTTGACGACAACTCGATCGTCCGCCCACCCGCAGCCCCGCTGAAGCAGGCATCCACGATGAAGATCAGGCGCTTGGCGCGGATGCGGGTGAAGATGGTCCGGACCTCTTCCATGGCGAAGGCGGTGGCATAGAGATTCTCCTTGTGTTCCTTTCAGAAAGCATGAGGTCAATCCCATCGAGGGACGATCGAGACACAGGAGTCAGAGTGCCTCTGGTGCCAATAGGAGGACTGATGTTCGTATCGGTCCTGACGAGCGGACCCCGGAAGACTTGGCCGGTTGAAGTCGAACAGGCAGGGAGAAAAGCAAGCAGGGCGAGCAAGACAAGAATTAGTGTGTGGAGGACTTTGGAGTGACGGTGCAAGCGCATGATCTTCCCCACGCCCTCACCGGCCGGCGCGGGCCGCCACGGCAAAGGTCAAGAAATAGCGGTCCAGGCTCTCCAAGTCGCCCCCATACTCCTTCCCGCCCTGCATCGCGTCGCATAACAATTCCCGCGCACGTGTCAGTTCTTTCCGGCGGCCCGTCCACCGCTGATCACCGATCGTGAGATCGAGGAGTTCCAACGCGCGGACGAAGGCATGCTCATAGAGTTGCGCATCCTTCCCCTGCCAGCGGCGCATACGGCCAACTTCGCTTCCGACATTGGCGAGTTGTTCCACCACCGACAGCGTCTGCCAGCGGCCCACGGCTAGACTTGCATGTTGAGAGGCCATGCTTCAGCCTTGCACCAATCGGTTGACGATGCGCGTGATGGCTTCCCGTATCTCCGGGTTTTCCACATCGCGTGACCGGTTGCCCTGCGACGGCCGCACGTTGATCATGGAGTCAAATTCGATCCATTCTGCAATCGGCTTGCCGGGATACAGATTGATTCCCCACAAGTGGCGTTGTTCAGAACCCTGGTCCAAGAGCACAGCCTCCTCGTCCGCGTGCAGCTCCCCGCCGATGGCCATGATGCCGCGTTCCACATCTACCACCGCTTTCACCAGATCCCCGAATTGCCGCTTCGCCATCTCCGCCAGCTCGCCGCGCGATATGGCGTCCCGGACAACCCTGATCTCCATCTATGCCCCCAGCCCTGTCAACGGACGAATGGGCGCTCGGCTCCTGACCCACCGCGCCTCCCATCCGGCCACGCATAGGTTACGCAGATGCCCCACTCATTGCAAGCGTTTCCGCGACCTTCCCTTGCCTCCCCTTACGAAAGGGAGGGACGAGGAGTGGTCAGAGGCTACGCAGCTTGTTGAGTATGAACGCGGTCCCCTCACCCTCCCCTCTCCCCCTGGTCAGGGGGAGAGGATCGAGGAGAGGGGGCTTCAGAGGCAATGTGGCTCATCAAGTTGGAACGGCACTATCAGGATGTCCGGGCGCTTGCAGCCGAAGCCGGAAGATGCAATAGTAAACGGTAGAGTCTGGGGCTTGTGCAGATGATCATCGAACGTCTCGAGGGCCCTTTCAGAGGGATGGCGTTGTGGATCGCCCTGGCGATCGCGGCGGGCGTCCTCGTGCTCGACGTCTTCACGCCGCAGGAAATGCCTCCGCAGTACCTGTACGTCCTCTGCATTCTGCTGACGATCCGGTCGCCTCACGAACGCGCGCTTTGGCTCATGACGATTCTGTGCGTCGGCCTGACCGTCTTGGGAGCCCTCCTGTCGCCGCCGCAGTTTGATTTTTATATCCTTCTCTTCAACCGCTCCATCGCGATCGTGCTGTTTCTTGCCACCGCCCTGCTGGTCCGGCAATACCGCCGCACCCACGACTGGCTCCAGGCCTTGAACAGGGAACTCGAGGCCCGCGTCGAGGATCGCACGCGCGATCTGTCGCGCGCCTTCGAGGAGCGCGAGGAGCTCAACCGGAACCTGCACGATGAGGTGCTGCAATCGCTCTATGCGATCGGGCTGGGCCTGGAAGCCTCAGGCCGGTCTCATCAGTACGGCCCCCTCGACCCTGAAGGGCCCCGATCACAGGCGCTCCAACGACTCAATCTGGTCATGCAGCGGATCCGGAGCTACATCGGCGGCCGGACGGCCTCTGAGACACAGCCGTTCGACCTCGCCCTGTCCGGCCTCGTCCACGACATGACCCCCGTCGCCGGTCCCCGGTTCAGCGTTGACGTAGACAAGGGGCTGGCTCACTGCGTCGCGAGCGCGCAGGCGGAGCCGCTGCTGCTCATCGTGCGCGAGGCGCTGAGCAACTGCGTCCGGCATTCCCAGGCCCGGCATGGGACGATCAGGGCACAGTGCTACAACGGCGTGATGCGGATCGAGGTCCGGGACGATGGGATCGGTTTCGATCCGGACGTTGGGACGCCGGGCGGACAGGGGCTCGCCAACATGGAAGCTCGCGCGAAGCAGATCGGCGCGATCTATCGACTCCACACCATGCCGGGACAGGGAGTGCGCGTGGTGCTCGACGTGCCGCTTGGCAAAGAGGCGCCGACCGGTGACTAACGAGACGCCCATCGGAATCCTCCTCGTGGACGACCATGAAATCGTCCGCCAGGGGCTGAAAACGGTCCTGGCGCAGGACGCCCGGTTTCGCATCGTCGGCGAAGCCGCCACCGCCAAAGCCGCGGTCTCCGCAGCGCTCGCCTCCAAACCCGACGTCGTGCTTCTGGATATCCGCCTGCCCGACGAGAGCGGCGTGCAGGCATGCGGCGACATCCTGGAGCAGTGCCCGGGGACGCGGGTCTTGTTCCTCACTTCCTATGCCGACGACGATACCGTGCTGGCGGCGATCCTCGCCGGCGCGCACGGCTATCTGGTCAAGGAAATCGGCATCGACACGCTGGTAGAGGCCATCAAGCGTGTCGCCGCCGGTGAAACGATTCTGGATCCGGCGGCCACGAACCGCGTCCTGACCTGGGTCAAGAACCACAGCGAAACACCGGCCGGCGGCGTCCAGGAGCCGCTGTCTCCGCAGGAGCAGCGGGTCGTCGCCTTGGTGGCCGCGGGCAAGACCAATAAAGAGATCGCCGCCGAGTTGGGGCTGAGCCCCAAGACCGTCAAGAACTATCTGTCCAATATCTATCAGAAGCTCCAAATCACCCGCCGAGCCCAGGCTGCCGCCCTCTTTGCGAAGCAGGCCCCCACTAAGGCCGATCGGCCCTAACCTCCCAGGGCCGTAAAACTTCCCGTCCCTTCCCCCTGCGCCCTACCGCGATCTGCGTCTTCGAGGTACATATTACGCATGATCCTTGAGCTACACCCGGCGGTCGTGGATTGCGACCGTTCCGCACGCACAAGGCCGGACGACGGCAGGAAGGAGGGCTGTCATGGACTGTTCGCGGTGTCAGGGACTCATGGTCGAGGAACGGTTCGAAGATGCGCGGGGCGACCTGCGCGAGGTGAGTTTTCACGGATGGCGCTGCGTGTGTTGCGGCAATATCGTCGATCCCATCATCATCAAGCATCGGGCCGGTCTCTTTTCAACGGTACTGCCCAGCCTTACAGAGCAGTCGTTGACGCATCCTGCGCTTCTTCACCCGTTGTCCCTGCTGAGCCCCGAGACAACGGCTGGCTGCTGATGGCAACGAGGAAGCCCATTTCACTGGATGAAAAATACCTCTCCGCCCGCATTTGAGCGCTGCACCCGTTGCACTGAAAAGCAACGGGTGCCCGGGTTCAAGCGAAGCGTGGTTGATAGTTACTGAAGGCAAGGTACCTCTCCGCCCCCAGTTGATCGAAGGGGGCGGCTCAACAGAAGGTTGGTATGGAGGTGATTATGGTGGCGCAACCGCTCGCGCAACCCAAACCGGTGCAGCTTGCATGCCTGGTCGTGATCGGCCTTGCGCTCGTTGGCTGTCAGCCCCGCGCTTTTATTGCGGACGATCCGTGGCTATACGACCGAGACGTAGCGTGGAATGCCTGTCTCGGCCCGAACAGCGCTGCGTGGTGCGGTCCCGAGGGATCTTCTGCGTATTGGTCCCGGCCAGCACTGACGTATTCCTATTTCTGGGGGGGACCGCAAAGGTCCTGGAGAGGATCGGCAGGAAGCTATTCAGGGAGCTATTATGGACCCCGCTGAAAGAACGCACTTAACAAAGGAGGCACCATGTCTTATCGCAGCAACGGCTCCCCACCTTGGACAAATACGAAGCGCAACCCGTCACGGTAGAGCCCGGCGAAGACGCGGCGAATCTCCTCTCGCGTCATTTCATAGCGGCCCTCGTTGAGCGGGAGCCCGCAATAGCCGCAGGCCGAGTTGCAGCGCAGACAGACCTCGAAGATGGCCAGAATCGGCCGGCCCTGGATGATGTTCAGAAGCGGGCGCCAAGCGGCATTGGCTTTCACGGACTCGACGCCTTCTTGAATAGGATGTCCCCGTAGTAGGCGGTCGCCGATTCCTGGGTATTGTCCGTGTCGGTCATGACCGCCACCCCGTTGATCAGCGGAGGCTCCTCGTCGAAGGCCTTTTTGTAGTCCTCATAGATGTTCCGTTCTTCCTCAACCCAGGCCCCCAGGCCTTGGACTCCGCTCCGCACAACGATCATTTTGGCGAAATCCGTGTAGGCATTGTCGATGATCAGGCCCTGGACCGCCTTGGCCTCCCAGATGTAGTTCAGCGCCGCGATCGGGATGTCGCCGAACAGAACCCGTCCGGCCTTATACTTGGCCTTTCGGGAAAAGCCGACCTTGTCCGGGTCATATTCGAACGTGATATAGACGCGCGCCGGATAGTCGTCCCCGTCCTTCCTGGTTACGTCGCTTTTGGTCAGGAGATTATCCACCTTCCACCGCCAGCGGAGGATCGGGTATTCCTTCGGGTCCACCTTGACCGGCTTCACCAACCCGGAGGCGGCGCCCTGGCTCGTCGCCTTCACCACCACCGTGCTCCCGTCTTTCACCAGCATGTAGGTCGTGTGTTTCGGGACTTTCGGGAACGTGAGCGGCTTCCAACCGTCCGGCAGCGCGCTGCCCTCCGACGCCTCCGAGAACTTCCCGACTTCGAGGATGGTGCCCTGTTCCGCGGAAACAGGAACCGGCAGGAAAAGAACGGCTGGCAGTGCGAACGAGCAGATACGCCGTCCGACTCCCGGACGCCTCTCGCCCCTCGCCGCTTGCCGCTCGCCTCGCGTCATCGCATCCACGCGAATAGCTTGGTCAGGAACCGCTTCTTGCTTTCCGTAAACGTGGTCTTGCGCCAGGCGTTGGCGACCTTCTTCACGACTTCGGCCTGGGTGGGATAAGGGTGAATGGTCGAGCAGATCGTGCTCAGCCCCTTGCCGGACTTCATGAGCACGGTGAATTCGCTGATCATGTCGCCGGCATGGGACGCCACGATCGTCGCGCCGAGCAGTAGATCCGTGCCTTTCTTGACATGGATCCGCGCAAAGCCCTCGTCCTCCCCGTCCAGGATCGCACGATCCACTTCATCCAGCTTGTACGTGAAGGTCTCGACCTCGATCCCCTTAGCCTTGGCATCGGCCTCGTACATCCCTACGTGCGCGACCTCCGGCTCCGTATAGGTGGCCCAGGGGATGATCAGCGAGTTCGTGCTGGCATAGCCCAGCCCCAGCGGATGCGGGAACAGGGCATTTTGGATGACGATCTGCGCCATCGCGTCCGCCGCATGGGTAAATTTGAACGGGAAACAGATGTCGCCGGCGGCGTAAATATTGGGATTGGTCGTCCGCAGCCGGTCGTTCACCTTCACGCCGGTCTTGTCGTAGGCCACCCCCACGACATCCAGTCCCAATCCCTCCGTATTCGGCTTGCGGCCGACACCAACCAGAATTTCATCCACCGTGATGTCATACTGCTGCCCGTGCGAATCCACCGTGAGTCGCTTGCTGCCATTCACTTTGCCGACCTTCAGATCCTTGCCGCAGCACATCAATCGGAGGCCGTCGCGGAGCATGGATTGGAGCGCGATCTCCGCCGCGTCACGGTCCTCATTCGGCATGATGCCGTGCATGGCTTCGATGAGATACACCTGGCTCCCGAACCGGGCGAAGGATTGCGCCAGCTCGCAGCCGATCGGACCGGCGCCGATCACCGCCACCCGCTTCGGCAGGTCGGTCAGCGTGAAGACCGTCTCGTTGGTCAGATAGCCGGCTTCCTCCAACCCAGGAGTCGGCGGCGCGGCGGCGCGGGCCCCCGTGCAGATCGCGGCCTTCTTGAACCGGAGCGTCCGGTTGCCGGCAGGGCCTTCCACCGCGATGGTGCCCGGTCCGGTGAACCGCCCGCTGCCGATGTAGACGTCCACGCCCAGTTTCTTGTAGCGATGGGCCGAGTCCGTGTGGCTGATGCGGGCCCGCAGCTTACGCATTCGCGACATGGCCGCTGCGAAGTCGTATTTCACGCCGGGGGGTATGTGTACGCCGAATTCTTCCGCGCGGCGGACATCAGCCCACGCGCGCGAGGCGCGGATGACTCCCTTGGAGGGCACGCAGCCCACGTTGAGGCAGTCTCCACCCATGAGGTGTTTTTCGATCAACGCGACCTTGGCTCCGACCGCCGCCGCAATCACCGCCGTGACCAGCCCTGCCGTGCCGGCGCCGATCACCACGATGTTGTACCGGCCGTCGGGCTCGGGGTTCACCCAGGCGGACGGATGGACATTGTCGACGAGCGTACGATTGTGCTCGTCGTCGGGCAGAACCGACACCCTGTCATGTTGGCTCATGATCGCACCCTTTCCTTCGTCAGGTCACCAACTGCCTTCAGGCTCCGGTTACGCCCCCTTTTTCGCAGCGAACTTCTGATAGAGAGTCGGCACCAGGGCCAGCAGGCCCAGGAGCGTAAAGGCCAGGAGTACATTGGGCGAGGCAATTTCCTTCAAGGAATTGATCGTCCCCAACTGCCGCCCTGCATAGGCATAGACAAAACTGCCGGGGATGATGCCGATGGCCGTGGCAGTCACATAGGTTCCCAGGCTGACTTTGGTCAGACCGGACAGGGCGTTGACGATAAAGAAGGGAAAGACCGGGATCAGCCGGAGGGTCATGAGGTAACTGAACGCGTTCTTAGCGAATCCGTCCTGAATCGGCCCCAAACGGTTCCCGAACTTGCGCTCCACCCAGTCCCGCAGGAGGTAGCGAGAGGTAAGAAAGGCCAGGGTCGCGCCGGTCGTCGCCCCCAGGTTGACGTACAAGGTCCCGACCAGGCTGCCGAACAGAAACCCGCCGGCCAGGGTAAAGAATACCGCGCCCGGGAGGGAGACGGCCACCAGCAGACAGTAGCTCACGACGAAGATCCCGACCGCCGCTCCGTAATGCTCATCGGTGAAGGCCAGGAGCCCGTCTCGATTCGCTTTGAGGGCATCCAGCGACAGATACCGTCCGAGATCTAAATAGAAGAATATGGCGATGGCGGCAGCGAAGAGCGCGAGGACGATCAGTTTCCCGCGACTGGACGTGCCAGCGGCTGATTGTGTCTCGACGGATGCTTGCATGGTGTCCCCCCGTATCATGGCTGCCTCCTCTGTCTCTGTCAATTTCAGGCTGCGACGGGACCCTAGAAAAGGATCGCCCGACCCTGCTGGAACCGATTGTTCAGGAACGGCCAGCTTCTGGAGGACTTGCCGGTTAGTCGGACGCCGAGCCGGCTCCTTACAGGCTTTCTTCGGAAGCCGATGGCGGACGGATTGGAAACGGAGGGGCAGCAACCGGTGGAATTACCGCCGGTCGTCTCGGAGGGCTTGCCCGATCCGCTCGCGGGCCCCCGGCGACAAGGCAGTGGAGGAAGGCGACTCGGCGCTCTCCAGCCTCTCTGGGTGCTCGCGGACGGCTTCTCGCAGGAACCTGACCTGCGTGAGGTACCGTTGGCACCAGACGCAGATCAGGAAGTGCAGCCGGACTGCAAGGCGTTTATGCAGAGGAAGGCTGTGGTCAAGCGACGCGGACACAAGGGCAGTAACCTTGTCGCAGTTCGGCATATGCCGGATGACGAAATCTCGCAACCAGAGGGGCTTCACGTTTACTTAGTGCCCAGAAAGGTCTCTTGATCTTTCTGATGGATAGTCGGACAAGCAAGACAATCCTTACACCTTTTATAACGCCATGAGCTGCTGCAATTAAGTGGTCAGCCCCTGGTAATTCTGCTCCAGACAAGACCTTAGATGAGTACGCGCCCGATGCAGCATCACCCAGAGGTTCGACTTGGTCAGCTTCATCGCCGCGCAGATCTCCTCGCTGGGCATATCGTCAATCTCCCGCAGGGCAAACACGCGGGAAGTCCGCGGCGGCAGTCCATCCAGACAGCGCCTGAGCACTTGCCAGAATTGCGCCTTGTCCAGCGCGCTGCTCGGATCCATCCACTCTTTCGGCCCCGTCGTCTCAATCTTCCAATGGCCGTCCTTGTCGAACAACCCGGTGAACTCATCATTCATTAATTCGACGTCGCTGACCGGCTGCTCCCGCACCGACTTGCGGAAATGATCCACGACCTTATGCTTCATGATCCCCACCAGCCAGCTTCGCTCCGAGGATTGGCCGGCGAAGCGGTCCTTGGCCTGGAGCGCCGCCAGGAACGTTTCCTGGACCATCTCTTCAGCCACAGTGGCATCGCGCACGCGGAGCATCGCGCAGCGATAGAGATAATCGCCGTGTTGTTCCAGCCAGGTCTGGGGATCAGACAAGTTGCCGGCCACCCTAGGTCCCTCGACAGATTGGTAAGAAGCGGATCGTCCCAAACAATTTGCGGGATGGTATAGGAAGCACTTATGGTGGGTCAAGTTGGGCTAACGACCGGCTCCTGTTGGTCCGTGGCGGGCCGGTCTTCCGGCGCCTTCTGCACGCTCCGGCCTTGTGTCATGCACGTCCTCCATCAACGTCCGGAGAACTTCAGCCACAGACCAGGCTTGAGCCATACAGCCGCGCGGCCGATATGGCGGCTCCGCGTCGAAGATTTCCGACACTTGGCCGAGACAGGCCTCGCGCAGGTGCTGCTCGATGCCGGCTAAGAACCCCCGCGCCTCGTGCTTCGCTGCCTCGGTCCCGCCATGTACCTTGACCCAGGCCGTGATGAACGAACCCAGAAGGAAGGGCCAAACCGTGCCCTGATGATACGCGCCGTCACGGCCAACAACGCCTCCCTCATACCGAGGCCGGTACTGGGGGTCGTTCGGCGCTAGCGTTCGCAACCCCACCGGCGTGAGTAACCGCTCCTCCACCACCTGGACGACACGTTCCGCCTGTTGTTCCTCGAGCAGTTGGCCGGGGAACGAGACCGCATAGATTTGATTCGGCCGCAGGCTTGGGTCGTTGCCGCCTTCACCGTCCACAACGTCGTACAGGTAGCCGCCGTCCGCAAACCAGAAACGGGCGCGGAAGGACTTGATCGCGCTGATCCGATCGTCTTCGCAGCGTTTCGCATAGGGCTTCTCGCCGAACCGCTCTGCCAGCGTCTCCCCGACCGACAGGGCCCGCACCCAGAGAGCTTGAATCTCGACCGGCTTGCCCCGGCGCGGAGTCACCACCCAGTCCCCGACCTTGGCATCCATCCAGGTGAGCTGGACGCCGGGTGCGCCTCCGGTCACCAATCCGTCGTCGTCCACCCGAATCCCGAAGCGGGTCCCCTCCCGGTAACCATCCAGAATCGCGCGGACGGCGGGCCAGGCCACACGCCGGACCGTGTCCAGGTCGCCCGTATAGTCCAGATACAGCCCGACCGCATGGATGAACCACAGCGACGCGTCGATCGTGTTGTACTCCGGTGTCTCGCCGGCGTCGGGGAAGCGGTTGGGAATCATCCCCTGCGACACGTGCGGTGCGAAGGCCTCAATGACCTGACGGGCCACGTCGAACCGGCCGGTGACCAGGCACAGACCGGGCAGAGAGATGAACGTATCCCGTCCCCAATCGGTGAACCAGGGATACCCGGCGATGACGGTCTTCTGCGTGCCTCGGCCCGAGAGGTATGTTTCGGTCGCCTGCCACAGGGCACGAACCAGCGGATCGTCACCCGGCCTGCGCTCAGCCGCCAACTGACGGCGTTGCCGTTCGTCTCTGACCAGAGCTTCTATCTCGACCGCCTCAATCGGCTCCGTCGTAAACACCAGATAGGCGGCCTGATCAGAGGACAGGGTCATGGCGAACACGCCCGGCGACCACCAATCCTCCTCGAAGTCCAGGCCCCGCTCCTGTTCGATCGGGAACTGGACCCGACAGTACCAGTCCGGCGCATGCCGGTATATCCCGCGATAGAACGTCCTGATCTCCGGCAGCCCTCCGTACGGACGCCAGGCCACGTGGCTGTTGAGGCGCGCCCCCGCCTGCAGCGAACCGTTCTCGTGGTGCGTGGCATGATAGTCGCGCCCCGACAGCATGGGGCGGACCGTGAGCTGCACATGCCGACCGGCGGCAGCCAGTTGCCAGCGCACCACCACCAGGTCCCGCCCCTGCGGACAGAAAATTTCTCGTATGACGTGGGTGCCGCCCACGTCATAGGTCCAGGTCGGCCACGGATCGGACGAAAAGCTGATGCAGCGCCGGTGGCCGTCCGGATGAACAACCCCGGGATAGCAATTCGCAGAGAGCGGAATCGATTGTCCGTCGATCTCGACCTGCTCTTCCAGGTGATTGACCAGGACGACGCGGTCCACCGGGGGGTTGCGTGCGATCAATAACAACGCATGGTAGCGCCGCGTGTTGGGCCCGGCCACCGTGCCGGACGAAAATCCGCCGCGCCCGTTGGTCTCAAGCCATTCGAGGGCGAGCGCGTGATCGAGGTTCTGACAATCCTTGGGTTCGAGGTTCATTATTTGACATTCTACCGCGACGATCCGCTTCAGGAAACAAAGATCGCTCTCAGGCGGTAACGGCGCCGGCTTATTGGATGGCGACGCGCAGCCGAAGTGGAGCCCCACGGCTTTACAGCCGTGGTTCCTTTGTGATCTTCGGCGGAACCCGCCGAAGCGGGTGTCCTCCTTCGCCAAGGCTTCGGAGGACACCCGCCCGCATTCCTCCACGGCGTGAGCCTACTCCGCCGGAGTAGCCTCGGCTACGAAGGCTGGACAGCCGTGGCTTCCTGCGTAGGCGGGTGGAATTACGGTAGGATGATCGCCTGTTCCGGATATCCGAGATCTTTGAGCGTCCGCTCGATGGCATCCATCATTGGAGGAGGACCGCACAGGAACACCACCGTGTCAGGAGCCGGCGGCGGCAGGTGTGCACGCAGAATGTCGGCGGTTACTCGCCCGACTCCCTGGGTCCATCCGGGGGGCTCCTGTTCCAGCACGTGGTAACAGTGAAACGTCGGGTGCTCACGGGCATACCGATCAAACTCCTGGCGCAGGATGATGTCCGCCTCCGTCTTGTTGGCAAAGATCAAGAACTGCTCGACCGGCAGCCGTGTGACCAGAATCCAGCGTATGATGGAGATCATCGGCGTGATGCCGGTGCCGGCGGCGACATAGCCGACCTTCGTCGCCATCCCATCCTCCCAGTGCCCTCCTGTGCTGGGACCGTTCATCTGTACCACATCCCCGACTTGCCGCTCGTGGAGGTACTTGGAGATGGTGCCGGTCGGATACCGTTTTACGGTGAGCTCGAAATAGCCCAGCGTCCCGGGCAGCGAAGACGGCGTGTAGGGCCGCTTGACGGCTTTGCCGCTCAGCGTCGCGTGCACGTAGAGATGATCACCGGGAAACATGTCGAGCGTCGCATCGTCCGGCAGGCCGAAGCGGAAGGTTTTGGTGTCGTGCGTATCCTCCTGGATCGCCGTGATCTGGTAGGGAGCCGGCGTTTTGGTCTTGACGCGGACCACGTCCGTCATGCGCCCCTCCCTACCACGCTTGCGAGAGCCACCCGCTTCGATACTCTTATAGTCCAAAAGTCTGAAAGTCGAAATGTCGTCAAGTCGTACGCTCTCGCAGGCTTGATGACTTGATAGACTTTCGGACTTGATGACCCATTCGATCACCTGCGGGCGGAGAGTTTTTTTGCCTCACGGAGGCTTACATTCTTCGCGTGCCTCACCCATCATCCCCGTGGGACGCTCGAGTGGAACTCAGCCACCACTTCTGATCTCACTCACTGGCCGCCTAAGTCTTCGTTGAACCGGGACGCGAGCGCCCGACTCTCGACAAAGAGCACACCCTGCTCGCGCTTGACATCATAGGTCAGGTTGATCTCGGTGTCGTCCCCTCGCCAGGTGAACTGCTGCTGCGGTTGCGTTCCAGCAGCCAGTTGCCCAGGCGTGAGGTCGAGCGTGCCGAACCATCGCTGGAGAGCCGCCAGCATCGCGTCGTGGGTGTCGTTTCCTTGGTAGCGCACCACGGCGCGGGCAAATTGCGCATCGACCGTCACCAGCCGGATAGAACTGACAGGGACATCGCCGAGCCGGAGCGGCGTCCGCACAAGGTTGTACTCTTTGACCCGTCCCTCGCCTTCCGGCGTGGAAAGGTCTCCTCTGCCCTCAAGCGACGACTTCCAAGGAATGTTCAGGAACCCGCCCGGATCGCTCGTCATGGGAACAGCGAGAAGGAGCGCCGGGCCGAACGGGCCGATCGGGGATGAGGCAAGTATCGCGGAGGCGGCGAGGGCAAGAACCCATGAACCCCGGCGTCTGGCAGCCTGCCGGACTTCTTTGGAGGCGTGGCTCTCCTTCAGCGACCGGGTCGCCTCATACAAGGCCAGGGATTGGGGTCGAAGGGGCATGGGGCTAGAGGTCCCGTCAGAGACACCGTAAGTTCGAGAAGATTGTGCCATGGTCGCGGAGGAAGAACAACCCCGCTTGTTTTGGAAGCCCGGTGATGCCAATTGAGAAGGCCGCTGGGACGAGAGAATCGCATATGGGCGGAGCAAAAGAAGACGACGGCTAGCCCTTGCCGACGCCCCACAGTTCTTCAAGACGTTGCGCCCGCCCGCAGTTGTACTTGTAGAACTTGTACCGGATGGGATTCTTCTTGTAGAAATCCTGGTGATAGTCCTCAGCCGCGTAGAAGGTCGAGGCCGGGACGATCTGGGTAACGATCGCTCCCTTGAACGGTTTGGAGGCCTCTACAGCCTTTCGCGATTCCTCCGCCAGCTTCCGTTGTTGCTCGTCATGGTAAAAGATCGCGGCCCGATACTGATTCCCTTGATCGCAGAACTGTCGGTCCGGCGTCGTCGGATCGATGTTGCGCCAGAACATCTCCAAGAGCTTGCTGTAACCGACCTTCGTCGGGTCGTAGAGGATCTCCACTGCCTCGGCATGGCCCGTGCCGCCCGCCGACACCTCCTCGTAACTCGGATTGGCCTTGTGGCCACCCGTATAGCCTGATGTGACCGAGATGATCCCCTCCATGCCTTCAAAGGCTTCCTCCATACACCAGAAGCAGCCACCGGCGAAGGTGACTGTTTCGAGTTGACGCGCGCGCGCCGATGGATCGGCGTCTTTTGCCGCCACCGGCCAGGCGGCAAGCAACCCGATGACCAACATCACTATGCGGGCGATACGGCTGTTCATCATGTACCTCTTGTGATTGTACTTCAGAGGTGATCCCTTGCGGAACCAGACTTCTACCCTGGAGTCGTAACTGATGGGCAACCCTTACAGCAGACTCGACCTCCCTGAAGGATGCACCAGATTACGATGAGTGGAAAACAATCGATGGATGGCAGGAGGCGAAAAAAAAGAAGTGAAGAGATGGGAAGTTGGCTCGACTGCTAACTCCAGGTCACGTGATCCTGGTTCAGCAAGAAATCAATCAATTCAATGCCCTCGCGCAAGGCAACCTGGGCATGCTCGGACATGGGCAGGACGGCACCGACAGGTTTTCCGGCTTCCAAAGAATCGAGCGATGGAATGCCTTCATTGTCGGATTTTTCAAGTTCTGACCGGAAGCTGGCCATTTCAGTTCTCCATACCAAGCTTGCTAGAACCGCCGCGCTCGATCATACCGCGGCGGATAGTTACTTTGCCTCTAGTAGGCTTAATCTTGAAGCAATTCCCACGCCAGATCGTAGTGACGCGCTCATCATACCACAGATTTGTGAACCGATGCGGACGCCCTCATAATTCGTCAATTTTCCGAAGGATTCACCGGGGGTGTGAGAAGAACGTGAGAAGAAATCGGCAAGGATTCTTTGAAGGATTCTTAGGAGGAACCATCTCATGGGGAACCATTAACGGGGGCCAAGGCTCCCAGGTAGGCAAATTCGCCGACCTTCACCAGCGGGGTGTCGGCCCGCAGGCGAAAGTCGTCCCGATCGGGATCGACGAATTTCGGGTCCCCGGTGATGTCCGAGCTGGCCTTGAGCTCCGGCGCCGGGATTTTGTCCGGGGAGCCCGCTCGATAGTAATCACCCTCGCTGTTATAGAGGGAGTTGTAGGAGAAGGTCGCCTGGCTTGACGGCCCCAGCAGAAAGCCGAACTTGTTCAGCCCCACGATGTTCCCCGTCGCCTCGCTCTGGGAGGTTCCCAGGAAACCGACCCCGCCGCCGTTCTTGACGATCGTGTTGCCGACGAGCATCGCCTTCGCACTGTCCATCACCAGCACACCTTCGAACAGGCTCCGCATGATGACGTTGCGTTCCAGTCGGACGACGGACCTGCCCGCAATCGTCACCCCGTGGTCATTGTCGTGGATGGCATTGTGCGCCAGCACCGCCTGGGAGTCAGCAAACTGGACGCCCGTGGTTTCGCTCCCGCCGATCTCGCACCGCTCGATCCGGACATCCTGCACCTGTTGCCCGAAGAGCATCCCGTTGATCCGAACGTGGCGGAGGAGGATCTTGCGCCCGTTGAAGATCCCCATTGCATGTCCCCCATGCTCGTTGATCGTCAGCCCGCTGATCTCGATGTCCGTCGCCCCATAGGGCCACTTGCCGATGTGAAACACCCCGACCCGCTCCCGTCCCAGGATCGTCACCTGATCCACCCCGTCTCCCACCAGCTTGAGCCCCTCCTTGCTGTGGATCGTTACGTCCTCCCGGTACTGTCCGGCTTTGATCTGAATCGTATCCCCTGCGCCGGCTGCATCGATGGCTTCTTGGATGGACCGATAGGGCCCGGACCCGTCGAGCGCGACCACCAGGGTGCGCGGGTGCCCGCCGGCTGGCTTGCCGTCCGGAATCGCCTGG
The DNA here is from genome assembly GCA_016873395.1 of Nitrospira sp. GTDB lineage: Bacteria > Nitrospirota > Nitrospiria > Nitrospirales > Nitrospiraceae > VGXG01. The sequence goes on from VGXG01000021.1 coordinate 36,040, forward strand.
GCCATCCCGGTCCCGCCAAGCGAAAGCAGTAGCACGACCATCAATGCGGTGAGATGCACGGCGATTTTCATGATGAGCGTGATACAGGGAAGCCTTGCGACAAGTCAAGTTAACAACGGGGTGTCATTGGTCATTCGTCATTCGTCACTCGAGGAGGATTACCAGACCTATTGACCGTTGACCATTGACCATTCACACATGCTATGCTCCGCCATGATTTTGGTCGGATTGACCGGCGGCTTGGCGACGGGCAAGACCACGGTGGCGTGCCTGTTTCAGGACTGTGGGGCCTCTCTCATCGACGCGGACCTGCTGGCCCGCACGGTGGTGGAGCCGGGACGACCGGCCTGGCGGGAGATTGTCCGCTCGTTCGGGAAGGGCATCCTGCGTCCAGACCGCGCCATTGATCGCGCGGCCCTGGCCGGGATTGTGTTCCGAAACCAAGCCAAGCTCCGGCGCCTCAACGCCATCGTCCACCCGCGCGTGGCCCGCGAACAGGCCCGGCTGGCCCGCGAGATCGCCAAGAAAGACCCCCGCGCCGTGGTCATTTACGATGTTCCCCTCCTGTTCGAAGCCGGTGTGCACAAGCGGGTGGACCGGACCATCGTCGTGACCGCCGACCGGGAGACCCAGATCGCCCGTCTGCTGAAGCGCAACGGACTGACCCGCGCCGAAGCCCTCCGCCGACTCCGCGCCCAGATGCCTCTGCGTGAGAAGATCAAGCGGGCAGATTACGTGCTCGACGGCTCCCTTCCCCTGCCTCGGCTCCGACGAAAAGCTGCCCGCCTGTATACGGAACTCAAGGCGTTGGCCTGACACCGTTACCGGAAGAGATCGGCAACGTGCTCAGCGGCGACCATCGGCCTGGCTCCAGCAGCCATCAGGGCAAAGTTGGCGTCGTCGTCGAAGGTGAACAGCGGTTTTCCCCAGGCCAGCACCTCGCGGCAGAACTGTTCGGTCTTGCTCCGCGGCGCAGCGTGGGCCACCACGATCGCGTCCGCGAGGGCGGCCACAAGCCGATTCCGGAACAGGGCCATCTCCACCGTAGCACGGCTGGCTTTCTGGCCAAAGGGAGAGAGGAACAGCAGCCGGTTTTGCCCGACCGGCTGTTTATACTCCTTCCGCAGGCGGAGCCCCGCGATGCCGCGGGCCGGGCAAAGAATCACCGGCTGGGTCCCCCGCAAGAGAATCGTCAGACATTCACGCTCCATCGGGGAGTGGAAGCCCCGATAACCGTGACACCTGCCTGTCGCAAGCGCTGAGCAAGGTCATAGGTCTGCAAGATCAAATTTCCTGGGCACTTGACCGAGCAGAACAGCGCCAGCGATTTGTGTTTCAGGATGTCGAGGTTACCCAATGCGGAGATGCGTTTCGGGGCTTGCTTGCCCAGATACATGAGGAGGGGAGGCGGGAAGACGGATTCGTCTTGGTGAATCCAGGTGAGGGGAGGAGACATACCCGGTTGCCCTCGAAAAGGATAGGCCTAGCCTTTTCTCGGATGGTTCTGCTGCTTGGGAGACCGAACGCGGATCTTGTGTTCAGTCGCCACGACGAAGCATCGTGTCCAGGCCTCGACGTTTTCATTTTGGAAAAGACTTTGAACCCTTCGCGCAAGCGCATGACGACCGGGCTCCCGTAAGCGCACGAGTAAAAGGCCCTGGTGTGTGCCGGGCGCGAACCGCCGGACGTCAGAAAAATCCAAATCCTGAGTGAGGAAAAAGCGACCGGCTGATTGCGCCGCTTGCCAAACGTGGGCGTCATCCTGTCCAGCCAAGCCTTCCTATGGAATGGTATCGGCCTCATGGCCAAGCTGGGCAAGCATGCGGACGAGTCGGAGGGGAAGATTTTCGTCCAATTTGATCCTCACTGGACGTCCGGCACACTCTGGACCGGCAGGTCTTCCTCGGCAGAGGCGGCGGCAAAGGCGATCACGGCACGCACAGCTTCTTCCGTCAGGGTGGGAAAGTCTTCAAGAATTTCCTCGATCTTGGCGCCCTCGGCGAGGCTTGCCAAGATCGTCCGTACGGTCACCCGTGTGCCTTTGATCACCGGTTCCCCGCCGCAGACTTTTGGATCGCGCACGATGTACTGTTGGTAGTCCACACCGCTCCTCCTCATCCAGCAAACATTCTCACATGTTCCCAAGATTAGCCCTGGATTGCAACTTCAATTCTCAACAGCCTGCGCGCGAGCTTTCGGCTCCGGCTTCCTTCCGACACCTCTTCATTGGATAATCCATTCCGCTCAAATCAGCCTACATGTCCTGAGCGTGGCGGTCTGGATTGCGCCCCCCGAGGACCTGATCTTGCTTAAACTCAAAGCCGGTCGCCCTACAGACTTTGAGGATGCCCTCGGCATCGTGATGAACCCTCATCTCCAGCTTGACCTGGCCTATCTGCGGGAATGGGCGGATCGGCTGGGGCTCCAGGGAGAGCTGCGCTACGTCCTCCAAACAGCGACCCCGAGCGAGTAACTGCGCTGCCTTCATGCATTCGCCCTCTGTTTTGTGGTAGAAAGATTTTATGCGAAACGTCGTCATCATCGGCTCGGGGCCGGCTGGATTGACCGCCGCCATCTATACGGCGCGGGCAAACCTGTCACCGCTGGTGATTGAAGGGCTCCAGGCCGGCGGCCAGTTGACCACCACAACGGAAGTCGAGAACTATCCCGGCTTTCACCATGCCATCATGGGGCCCGACCTGATGAAGGAGATGCGGGCCCAGGCCGAGCGGTTCGGCACGGAATTCCTCCAGGGCGACGTCTCGGCTGTGGACCTCACGCAAAACCCCTTCACCATCACGATTGAAGGCGAGCAGAGGATTGAGACCCGCACGCTGATCATCGCGACCGGCGCGTCGGCGATTCACCTTGGAATCCCCAATGAGGCTCGGCTCACGGGGCACGGCGTCTCCACCTGCGCCACCTGCGACGGGTTTTTCTTTCGCGGCAAAGAGTTGGTCGTGGTCGGCGGCGGAGACAGTGCGATGGAGGAAGCGAATTTCCTCACGAAGTTCGCCACCAAGGTGTCCGTGGTGCATCGGCGGGATAAGCTGCGCGCCTCCAAGATCATGCAGGACCGGGCCTTCAAGAACGAGAAGATTGCCTTCGTCTGGAACTCGGTCGTGGACGACGTGTTAGGAGACCCGGTCGTGACCGGAGTGCGCCTGCGGAACGTCGTCACCGGCAAGACGTCCGATCTCCCTTGCGCCGGCGTGTTCGTGGCGATCGGCCACACCCCCAACACCGCCCTGTTCAAGGGCCAGATCGAGATGGACGCCAAGGGCTATCTCCTCACCAGGAACGGCACGGCCACCAATGTTCCGGGCGTGTTTGCGGCCGGGGACGTGCAGGACTCCAAGTACCGCCAGGCCGTCACCGCGGCCGGCTCCGGCTGCATGGCCGCCATCGACGCCGAGCGATATCTGGAAGCCGAGGGCCAACACTGAAGAGCTTATGGCTGATAGCTTCTAGCAAGCGATTCCGACCATAAGCCATCGGCTATAGGCCATTAGCTCCCGCTTTAAGAATGCGCTGCGCGATCATCCATTACCACGAACTGGCCCTCAAGGGTCGGAACCGCCCCTTCTTCGAGCAGCGCCTGGTCCAACACCTCCGGCACCTCCTTCGCGATCTGGGTGTCAAGCAGGTTGATGCGCTGACCGGGCGCATCCGCGTCACCCTGCCGGAGTCGCTCCCCTGGGACTCGGTGAAGAGGCGGCTGGCGCGAGTCTTCGGGGTGGCGCATTTTTCCCTGGCCCAGTCTGTACTACTGGACGTGGAGGCCATGAAATCGGCCATCGGTCAGGCGGTGCAGGGTCTCTCCTTCAACGCCTTCCGTGTCTCGACCAAGCGGGCAGACAAGCGGTTCCCCCTGACCTCCATCGAATTGGACCGGGAACTCGGCGCCCATATCTGCCGCCTCACCGGCAAGAAAGTCAGCCTGGGCTCGCCGGACCTGACCGTGGCCGTCGAGGTCCTGTCGCGCGAGGCCTACTTTTCTTTGCAGAAGGAAGCGGGACCCGGCGGACTGCCGGTCGGGATCAGCGGCAAGGTGGCCTGCCTGACCTCCGGCGGCATCGATTCGCCGGTCGCCGCCTCCCGCATGATGAAGCGCGGGTGCAGGGTCCTGTTTATCCATTTCCACGGCCGGCCTTATGTGAGCCGAGCTTCCGAGGAGAAAGTCCGCGAGATCGTGCAGCTCTTAACCGAGTATCAGCTCTATTCGCGCCTCTACCTGATCCCCTTCGGCGAGATCCAACGGCAGATCGTGCTGGGGGCGCCGGCGGCGTTTCGGGTCGTCTTGTACCGCCGGATGATGGTGCGGATTGCCGAGGAGCTGGCCCGGCAGGAACGGTGCTGGGCCCTCGTGACCGGAGACAGCCTCGGACAGGTGGCGTCACAGACGCCGGAGAACCTCAGCGTCGTCGAAGAGGCGGCTCAACTCCCGATCCTGCGTCCGTTGATCGGCATGGACAAGATCGAGATCACCGAGCAGGCACATCGGATCGGCACCTTCGAGACGTCGATCGAGCCGGACCAGGATTGTTGCAAGCTCTTCGTGCCGCCGCATCCCAGCACCAGAACCCACCTTGACTCCATTCGAAAGATCGAGCGAGGCTTCGACCTCCCTGCGCTGGTCAAGCAAGGCGTGGAGCAGGCGGAGGTCGCCGAGTTTCGCTTTCCGCTCAACGCCCCCCCGCCCGTGCCAGCACGGCCCGCAGCAAGAGACTGAAGTGCTCCTTCAATTGGCGCCGAAGCTCATAGGCGACCAGCGAGTTTGGCGCCCAGGTATCGGCCTCGATGAGCAGGTCGAACTCCGCCCTGGTCGCCGGCGGGCTGCCATCCGGGGTGAGTTTCCAGACCCGACGGTACTGTTTGAAATCCCCGGCGACCAGGCTCGTGACCAGCCCGCCTTGAGGCAATTCGCGGTTCTCACTGTACAGTCGGTTCTCGAGAAAAAAGAGGAGCGGATGCGTGATATAGAGGTCCACGAGGACCCGATCCGCCTGGCGCTCCACGTGGGCCACGCGCATCGACACGCTGAACAGGCTCGGCCACTGTTCATAGTCGGTCAGGACCTGTTGGACCATCAAAGGCGGCGCCGGCAGGCGCAACGTGGCTGTGGCGCGGAGTCCGCCGGATGGCTCCGACCGCACATCCACGGTCGGGAGAGGCTCAACTGACGCTGACGCAGCGGACCCGACGGCGAGCAGGAGGCTTACGGCCGGCAGGAGCTTCCAGATCGACGGTGGTTCACCGGCCTTCATCCAAGAGCTCACGCACCCTCCGCACCAAGATATCCGGTGCGAACGG
>VGXG01000022.1 GCA_016873395.1 Nitrospira sp.
GGGCTTCCGGTGCTGCTGACCCTTTGGTCATCCCGTCCGCTGTTCACGTACCTCGCCGCAAGCGTCACCACCGCGCTCACCCTGCTCGGGCTCTTCTTTTCTCCTCCGGGATTGCCAGAATTGGCCCGCTGGATTCAAGCGCGAAGTGCAACACCTGAGCGAAAGACCTCCGCAGGGGTTTGAAAGTGAAGGACTCGTCTGGGCCGATGATTGAGCCAGCGCTGCACCGCCTTCACCTCGGTGCGCCGCAGTGTAGCAAAGGTGGGCTGCGGGCATGGAGTGAACGCAGCCATGTTGGCGCAGCAAGGGTGGGACGTGGCCGACTTCGCAAGGGGCTGTAATTATCGCGCCAACTGCTCCCACACCCCATCGAGCGCGGAAAAGACTTTCACGGTCAAACACTCGCCTCGAAGTCGCCCCTTGAAGCTTTCAATGAAGCCGTTCACGAACGGCTGACCGGGCCGAATGAAATCGAGCTGAACCCCATGGCGGTAGGCCCAGGCATCTATGGCGCAGCTGACGAACTCGCTGCCATTATCGACCGTGACGGAGCGGAACGCCTCCGCTGACGCACGACCGACTCTAAGGCCTATACGCCTTCTCGCCGGTCAGATCCGCCCAAACCACTCAACTTATCTTACACGCCACAACGATCAAGCCTTCGCCGAACAAAACCTCGTCGGACAACAACTGCCCTCTGACCTTGGCGATCAGCGGATGCGTTGCGGCCGCGCGTTGCCCACGAGTCCGCAGAAGCAGCCGGAGCATTTGCTGAAACATCGACCGACGCTTGAGTATTCGATTTGTCCTGACCGCATCAACCCGAAATCCCCATCGACTCAAGACATACCGCAGCTCCAAAAAACCAATTGGATTGATATGCGAGATCGGTTGTTCCTCGCCCGTCCCAGAATCGACCTCAACCATATAATGGAACTGGTCTGGATAGCCCCTCAACAGATAGCTCAGACGTGACCGCAGAGAGAGCACGTTCGGCGTGCTGATATAGAACCCGCCTCCCTTGCGTAAAATCCGATTCGCTTCACGGACCAGCAGGTGGGGATTCTCAATGTGCTCAACCCCCTCGATGCACGCCATCGCATCAAATTCACCATCCGAGAAGGGAAGCTTCGCATTCAAATCCGCGCACACACAAGACCGTCCCGGTATGACAAAGCCGGCGGGATGCAAATCCGCCGACACCACCTCCACGCCGCCATCCACCAACAACTGCGTCAAGGCCCCACTCCCGCATGGCAGATCGAGAACGCGACGATACCCCGTCTCCAAGATCATCTTGGCAACCTGGACACGCATCATGGCGACCGTATTCGGTCCCTGATGGCTAGGATGGACACGATCAAACTGCATCTACGGCTCCTCTCGTCATCCGATCATCATTTTGCTATAGTGACACACTACCAAATTGAAACCCTCTTACAGTGGTGAATTGATGCCCTCCGTCAGTGTCGTCATTCCGGCGTACAACGGCGCTTCGCGCTATCTGAGCCGGTCCATCGAGAGCGTTTTGGCGCAGACCATGCAAGACTTCGAACTCATCGTCGTGGACGATGCCTCCACCGACGATACCGCACGCCTGGCCCTCCGCTACTCGCAAGTACGCTATTTCCGCCGCGCCTCCAACGGAGGCCAAGCGGCAGCCCGTAATGACGGCGCACGACTCTCAGATAGCGCCTACCTGGCCTTCCTCGACCAAGACGACCTGTGGGAGCCGACGTTTCTTGAAGAAACCCTTCCCCTTTTACAAGCCGCCAAAGACGCAGCGGTCGTCCACGCGGATGGATACCAGGTCAACGAACTCAACGACATCTTGGAATATGACGGGGCCATGAAGCATACGAACAGCATCACCCAAATACTTCGCGGAGGACACGACGTGGCTACCTCCGGCTCTCTCTTTCGCAAATCCTGCTTCGCCGCCATCGGCGCAATGAACCGCCGTCACTCCCGTACGGACACGCACGGGAGCGAACCCCGCCTCTTCCAATAATTTACCCAAGGTCTTTTTCGTGTAGTGATGCAGGTGCCTGGGCGGATCCCAATGGATCCACCATCGGCCGAGCAGACCTCGTCCGTTCGTCCGTCAGTCCAACTGGAATTCGGAGCGCTTCAGTGTGTACGCCACCCGGCTCCCAAAGAACGCTTTCTCGCGAAACCCTGCCGCGCCTGCCAGCCGGATCACCGTTTCCCGACGCTGATAATGGGGATCAAAAATGGTTTCCGTCACAGACAACACGCCACCCGGTTTGAGAGCCTCGAAGATCTCCCTTAGCGCCGCTTCCCGGTCAGGAATCTCGCCCAAGACAGTGACCAGCAAGGCGCGATCCGCCAGACCGACGTCCAGTTTGCCGTCGCCCACTCCAGTCTGAACAAACCGAATATTCCCCAAGTTCTCCGCTTGAGCTCTTTCTTGAGCGCGGCGGAGCATTCCCGGCTGAAGATCCATCGCCACTACCTTGCCGTGCGGGCCGACTTGCCTGGCGACCGGAAGCGTGACCCGTCCCGGTCCGCAGCCGATATCCAGGACGGCCATGCCGGGTTGTAAGTCCAAATGCCGGACAATCACCTCCGAGCGGTTCGTTTTCGTGAAGGGATTGTCCAATTCCACCAGCCATCGTAACCAAACCGGGCAGGGAAGCGTGTACCACCGGGAACCAAACCGCCACGCGAACATACCGAGGAGGATGATTCCGATCAAACCGAGACAGAGGTAGAGAAGTGTGGTCATAGTGCTCAGTCCAAGCGCATCTCAGCTACAGGCGACCGGCGATCGAGAGACAAGTCTAGAAGGTAATCCGATAATTATCAAGGATGGCAGGCTGCTCAAAAAGGCCATCCAATGAGCCCGCAGGAAGGCCGGCGACCGAGGCATACGCTGTCTGGTACGTTGAGGGAGGCGACCGACGAGAACGAAGTTGGGGGCCTTTTTCAGCAGCCGTTAGAGACCTAAGTCCGACAGTCCCGGATGATCGTCCGGACGGCGGCCCAGCGGCCAGCGGTATTTCCGGTCGGACTCCTTGATGGGAAAGTCGTTGATGCTCGCGATGCGACGGCGCATGAGCCCGTTGTCGGCAAACTCCCAGTTCTCGTTGCCGTAGGATCGAAACCAATTGCCCGAATCATCATGCCACTCATAGGCAAAGCGGACCGCGATGCGCGCCTCATGAAAGGCCCATAGTTCCTTGATGAGGCGGTAGTCCAGTTCCTTCGCCCATTTGCGCCGGAGAAACTGCACGATCTCCTCGCGTCCCGACAGGAACTCGGCGCGGTTTCGCCAAACACTATCAACGGTGTAGGCGAGCGAGACCCGTTCGGGGTCGCGCGAGTTCCAGGCATCCTCGGCCATGCGAACCTTCTGGATCGCGGTCTCCCTGGTGAAGGGCGGGAAGGGAGGACGACCACTCTCGCTGCCAGTCATGTCATGCTCCTCCGTTAGTGTTTCGGTTGAGCGGTGCGCGGCCGCGGTAAGCGTGTCGGCCGCCTCCGCTGATACACTCCGCGCCATGCCGGTCCCATCTATTTGCCGGAAGACTGCGCCACCACTATTCTACTTGACCTACGCGCCTTTCGTTTTTTTTCGAGAGGCCAGCGCGACTCTCAAATGGCAAAGTCAAGACCTGACCCTGCTTCTTTGCACACGATCGTGACCGTCTTGAGCGGGAGCCTCGAACGCTCGGTCAGTTTCTGATCGGCAGCCATCGGTTTCGGGGGTTCGGCTCGGCCTAACTATTAAGTGAACCGCTTAGGGTCCTGCGATACACGCGCGGTGTATCTCGTTCCAGTTCCTAAGCGTCCCTGCTGAAAACATCCGCAATATCTGCTGGTTGGGAACCTTTGTCAAGGCGCCACCGGTCGGGATAGCCAGCCAAGCCGGGCGGTGTATCCAGATATTGGCCCGCAGTATATTCAGTCATCAACTCCACACAGACGGGCTGGTCGGAGGCGGTCAGAAGGGAAATACAGGGGCAGCTACTTTTTGTGGCGCTTTGTGTCAACTTGCCAGGATGTGCCTGAGTTCAGCGAGGGCTCAGCGGAGGAGTGGGATACCACCTGTGGTTGGAACGGGCAACAGGCTTGTTAGCGGCCTGTTGCCCGTTCCCACTTCTTTTTTTCTCGGCTGGAACGGATGCTTGGTGAGCGCAGCGCCATAGCGGGAAGTTGCCTAGCAAGAAGCCGATCACGCGCCGCGAGCCGTTCCGTTGGTCCGATAAGGCAAGCGGCCAACAGTAGGGATCGGAGCAGCCATTGGAGGACAACGCATCATGGCGCCAGCGAGCCCAAGCACCGTTCGTCAGCCGCATCTTTGATGTGGGGGTTCGGAAAAGAAGCTACGCGGCAGCAGTCTTAGCAGATTTTCCGGCCTGGAGGTACTTATCCACCGACGCCGCCATCTTGCGGCCCTCGGCGATAGCCCAGACGATGAGGGATTGGCCGCGTCGGACATCGCCCCCGGCAAAGACGCCCTCCACGCTGCTCATATAGCGCTCGTCCGTGGCCACGTTCCCCCGCACGTCGTACTTGACGCCCAGGCTGTCCAGCAAGCCGTTCTTCACTGGGCCGGTGAAGCCCATCGCCAGCAGGACCAGGTCCACGTCCATCTCGAATTCGGTGCCGGGCATCGGCGTGAATTTCCCGTTTTCGAACGCGACCCGATGCGCGTGCAGTTTGGTGACGTGTCCGTTGCGCCCGCTGAACTTCGTGGTGGACACGCTCCACTGCCGGTCGCACCCCTCCTCATGCGCGTGCGAGGTGCGCAGTTGCATCGGCCAGAGAGGCCAGGGCGTGGAGGCAGCGCGCTGCGGCGGCGGCTCCGGCAACAATTCGAATTGATGGACCGCAGTGCAGCCCTGCCGGTGTGTGGTGCCCAGACAATCGGACCCGGTATCCCCACCCCCGATGATCACGACCTTCTTGCCTTTCGCCGTGAGCGGCTCATCGGCGATGACATCGCCGGCATTGCGCTTGTTCTGCTGTGTGAGGTAGTCCATCGCCGGGTGGATGCCCTTCAGTTCCCGTCCCGGCACCGGCAGCTCCCGAGGCTGCTCGGCGCCCATCGCGAGGCAGACGGCATCGAACCGGCGGCGTAGCTCCTCCCCGCTGATATCCTGGCCGACGTGCGCGCTGGTCTTGAACTCGACCCCTTCGGCCTTCATCTGCTCCAGCCGCCGGTCCAGCACCCATTTCTCCATCTTGAAATCGGGAATCCCGTAACGCAGGAGCCCGCCGATCCGGTCGGCTTTCTCGAAGACCGTCACGCTGTGGCCGGCTCGCGCCAGTTGCTGGGCCGCGGCCAAGCCGGCCGGCCCGGAGCCCACGACGGCGACCGTCTTGCCGGTGCGCGAGAGGGGAAGGATGGGCTGCACCCAGCCCTCGTCGAAGCCCCTGTCGATGATGTTCCACTCGACAATCCGGATCGAAACCGGGTCTTCGTTGATGCCGAGGACGCAGGCAGATTCGCAGGGAGCCGGGCAGAGGCGTCCGGTGAACTCCGGAAAATTGTTCGTCGTGTGCAGCGCCTTGAGCGCGTCGTGCCAACGGCCCCGGTGGACCAGATCGTTCCACTCCGGGATCAGATTCACCACCGGACAGCCGTTGGCGCTCTGGCAGAAGGGCACGCCGCAATCCATGCAGCGCGCGCCCTGAGCCTTGAGCTTGTCTTCCGGAAACGGCTCGTAGAATTCTTTCCAGTCCTGGACGCGGATCTCGACCGGCCGGCGCTTGGGCCCCTCGCGGGCGTATTTCAGGAAGCCCTTCGGATCAGCCATCAGTTACTCGCATCGCGCGTCAGTAACAAGTTGCAAGCCTCAAGTGGCAAGCGACAAGTTAGTTCTCGTTGCCCGCTTGCTACTTGCTCACTTGCCCGCTTGGTCACTTGTCAGCTCCATTGGTCATCGGGACGCTTCACGTTTCACGCCTTACGCTTCACGTATGAGCCATCTCCTTGTGCGCTTGCTCCTTGGCAGCCGCCGCCTTCCGTTCGGCGAGCACGCGCTTGTAGTCGACCGGCATGATCTTGACGAACTTGGGCAGCATCGTCTCCCAGGCGTCCAGAACCAGCTTGGCCTTGCGGCTGCCCGTGTGCCGGTGATGGGTCTCGATCATCGTGCGCAGCGTCTGCTTGTCCTCGGCGGTCGCCACCTTCTCGAGCTCGACCATGCCCTGGTTGCAGCGCTGCTCGAACTTCCCATCCTCGTTCAGCACGAAGGCAATCCCGCCCGACATGCCGGCCGCGAAGTTCCGTCCGGTCTTGCCGAGCACTACGACGACCCCCCCGGTCATGTATTCGCAGCCGTGGTCGCCGGTTCCTTCGATCACCGCCCGTACCCCGCTGTTCCGGACCGCAAACCGTTCCCCGGCCGTTCCGTAGAAATAGGCTTCACCCTGCGTAGCCCCATAGAGGGAGGTGTTGCCGATCAGGATCGTCTCTTCCGGATTGTAGGTGATCCCCTTGGGCGGCACGACGATGATCTTCCCGCCGGAGAGTCCCTTGCCCAGGTAGTCGTTGGATTCGCCTTCCAGGGTCAGCGTGATCCCCTTGGCCAGGAACGCGCCGAAGGACTGGCCGGCCGAGCCGGTAAATTTGATCGTAATCGTATCCGGCGGCAGCCCTTCCAGGCCGTACTTGCGGGCGATGTGACTGGACAACATGGTCCCCGTGGTCCGGTTCACATTTCGGATCGGCAGCTCCAGCGAAACCTTTTCGCCCCGCTCGATCGCCGGCTTGCAACGCTCCACCAGTTGATTGTCCAAAATGCCCGCCAGGCCGTGATCCTGTCGCTGGACACAGTGGGTGGCGATCTCCGGCCCGACCTCCGGCCTCTTGAGCAGCGGGGACAGATCGAGTCCCTTGGCCTTCCAGTGGTCGATCGCCTTCTGAGTTTTCAGCTTGTCCACGCGGCCGACCATCTCGGCCACGGTGCGGAACCCCAGCTTGGCCATCAGCTCCCGCATGTCCTCAGCCACGAAGAAAAAGTAGTTGACCACATGCTCCGGTTGGCCGGCGAACTTCTTGCGCAGCACCGGGTCCTGTGTGGCCACTCCGACCGGGCAGGTGTTCAGGTGGCACTTGCGCATCATGATGCAGCCCTCGACGATGAGGGGCGCAGTCGAGAAGCCGAACTCCTCGGCGCCCAGCAGCGCGGCGATCACGACGTCGCGGCCGGTCTTCATCTGGCCGTCGGTCTCCACTTTGATGCGGCCGCGCAGGTCGTTCAGCACCAGCGTCTGGTGGGTCTCGGCCAGGCCCAGTTCCCAGGGGATGCCGGCGTACTTGATGGAGGACAGCGGCGAGGCGCCGGTGCCGCCGGAATCCCCGCTGATGAGGACCTTGTCCGCGTGGGCCTTGGACACGCCGGCGGCGACCGTCCCGACCCCGACCTCCGCCACCAGCTTGACCGAGACGTCGGCCTCGGGGTTGGAGTTCTTCAGATCGAAGATCAACTGGGCGAGATCCTCGATCGAATAGATGTCATGGTGCGGAGGCGGCGAGATCAACTGCACCCCCGGCGTGGCGTACCGCAGCCGCGCGATGATTTCGTCCACCTTGTGGCCCGGCAACTGGCCGCCCTCGCCCGGCTTGGCCCCCTGCGCCATCTTGATCTGCAATTCGCGGGCATTGACCAGATAGTGCGAGGTCACGCCGAACCGCGCCGAGGCGACCTGCTTGATATAGGAGTTCTTGCTGTCGCCGTTGGGGAGCAGCGTGAACCGCTCCGGGTCCTCCCCCCCCTCGCCCGTGTTGCTCTTGGCGCCGATGCGGTTCATGGCGATGGCCAGGGTCTCGTGCGCTTCCTTGCTGATCGCGCCGAAGGACATGGCCCCGGTCGTAAAGCGCTTGACGATCTCCTTGGCCGGCTCGACTTCGTCGATCGGAATCGGCTCAGGGGCGAATTTGAAGTCGAGCAGTCCGCGCAGGTTGGAGCGGCGCTTGCTCTCGTCGTTCACCAGCGCCGAGAACTCCTTGAAGGTTTTGGGATCGTTGTTCTTCGTCGCATGCTGCAGCTTGTAGACCGTCTCCGGGTTCCAGTTGTGGTGCTCGCCCTGAATGCGGTAGTGGATCTCGCTGCCGAAGTCGAGCTGCCGGATCGGCGACGGCTCATAGGCCAGCGCGTGCCGGCGCAGCGTCTCCTCGCCGATCTCCCTGCTCCCGATCCCCTCGATGCGGGAGGCGGTGCCGGTGAAGTAGCGGTCCACCGTCTCGCGGTTGAGGCCGATGGCCTCGAAGATCTGCGCGCCGCAGTAGGACTGGACCGTGGAGATGCCCATCTTGGAGAAGATCTTGAGCAAGCCCTTGTTGATGGCCTTGATGAACTTGCCCTCCGCCGTCGCGGCGTCGAGCCCTTCGGGCAGGTACCCGTCCCGCTCCATGTCCACGAGGGTCTCGAACACGAGATAGGGATTGATCGTCCCGGCGCCGTAGCCGATCAGGCAGGCGAAGTGGTGCACGTCGCGCGGCTCGCCGGTCTCCAGGATCAGCCCGACCTCGGTCCTGGTGCACTCCCGCACGAGATGGTGATGCACGGCCGCGATGCCCAACAGGCTCGGGATCGGGGCCCACTCCTCGTTCACCCCCCGGTCGCTCAGGATCAGAAACTTGAACCCGTCCTTGATCGCCTGCGAGGCCTGGCGGCAAAGCTCGTCCACCGCCGGGCCCAATCCCTCCGGTCCCGCCGCCACGCGGAAGAGCATGCGCAGGGTCTTGCTCTTGAAATGCGGGTCGGCGATCGCGCGGATCTTCTCCAGATCGGCGTTGGTCAGGATCGGCTGCTGCACCTTGATCCGACGGCAGGCCTCCGGGGTCTCATCCATCACGTTCGGCTTGGGGCCGATGTTGGTGACCAGCGACATGACGAGCTGTTCGCGGATCGGATCGATCGGCGGGTTCGTCACCTGCGCGAAGAGCTGCTTGAAGTATTTGAACAGGAGCTGCGGCCGCTCCGACAGCACGGCCAGCGGCGTGTCGGTCCCCATGGAGGAGACCGGCTCCTCGCCGGCGACCACCATCGGCGTGACCACCATCTTCAGCTCTTCCACCGTATACCCGAAGGCCTGTTGGCGCTGGCGGATCGTCGGATGGTCCGGCTGCGGAACGTTGAGCGGCTCCGGCAGCTCGTCCAGCGAGATGCGGTACTGGGTAACCCAGGCCCGGTAGGGCTTCCGCCCGACGATGTCGGCCTTGATCTCTTCGTCGTCGATGATGCGTCCCTGTCCCGTGTCCACGAGGAACATGCGGCCCGGCTGCAGGCGGCCCTTCTGCCGGATGTGCTGGGGCTCGGCGGGCAGAACCCCTGCTTCCGAGGCCAGGACTACGAGGTCGTCGCTGGTGACTTGATACCGGCAGGGCCGCAGGCCGTTGCGGTCCAGCGTGGCGCCGATCAGCTTGCCGTCCGTGAAGCAGACGGCGGCCGGGCCGTCCCAGGGCTCCATCATCGCGGCGTGGTACTCGTAGAACCCGCGCCGGTCCAGGTCCATCTGGGGGTTGCCGACCCAGGGTTCCGGGATCAGCATCATCATCGCGTGCGGGAGCGAGCGCCCGCCCAGCACGAGGAACTCCAGCGCATTGTCCAGGCAGGCCGAGTCGCTCTGGTGCTCATAGACGATCGGGAACAGCTTGGGAACGTCGGACCCGAACAGGTCCGACTGGAGGCGGCCCTGGCGCGCCCGCATCCAATTGACGTTGCCCTTCAGCGTGTTGATCTCGCCGTTGTGGCAGATGTAGCGGTAGGGATGCGCCAGCGGCCAGGTCGGGAACGTGTTGGTGCTGAAGCGCGAGTGGATCACGGCCAGCGCGCTGCTCACGCTGGCATCGGTCAGGTCCTGGTAGTACTGATCCATCTGGTGCGGCAACAGGAGGCCTTTGTAGACGATGGTGTTGCCGGACAAGCTCGAAATATAGAGGTATTCCCGTCCCTCGATCGCCGACTCGCGGACCACGCTCTCCACGCGCTTGCGGATCACGTAGAGCTTGCGCTCGAACTGCGCCTCGTTGAGGATATCGCGGGCGATGAAGACCTGGCGGATGGCCGGCTCGGTCCGGCGCGCCTGGACCCCGATCGCATCGCTTTTGACCGGCACATCGCGCCAGCCGAGAAGCCGCATTCCCTCTTCCTTGATGACTTTTTCGAAGAGCGTCTCGCACTGCTTGCGCGCCGCCGGGTCCTGGGGCAGAAAGACCATGCCCACGCCGTATTCGCCGGCATTCGGCAGCTTCACGCGGACATCGGCCGTCGCCCGCTTGAGAAACTCATGCGGAATCTGGAGCAGGATCCCGGCTCCGTCGCCGGTGCAGGAATCACAGCCCTGGGCCCCTCGGTGGTAGAGGTTCTGGAGAACCTGGAGCCCTTTGCGGACAATGTCGTGGGATTTCTGGCCCTTGATGTTGGCCACGAAGCCAATCCCGCAACCGTCTTTCTCGAACCGGGGATCGTAGAGTCCTTGTGGGGGGGGAAGTCCGGGAATTTTCATGTCGGGTTGTCGGCTGCCCAACCGCCGGGCCGGGCGCGTGCGGGAAGGGGATGCCGACCCGTGCTCGTGACCTCGGTCAGGGTCTGTGCGCTCAGTCGATTTTGAACTGCACCATACTGGATGCAGCGTGATTCTGTCAAGCGATCCACGCCCCGTTGTAGGCCTCTGCAGCGCGATTTTTCACGTCTCTTGCCGTTGCGACGTAGAGGGTGCAGTCCCGCTCCAGCAGCGCTGAGCACACGCTTGACAAACCCTGGACCCACGCCCTAGACTCGCCGCATGTCGAACGGACCCGCGACCTCGACCGTCCACACGATGACGGACGTCTGGGACGCTTACCGGGAAGAATTGGACGGGGTCGAGGATCAGGTCCGCAAGCACCTCGATTCGTCGGTGGCCCTTGTCAACACAGTGGCCGCCCATATCCTCAGCAGCGGCGGCAAGCGCATCCGCCCCCTCTTGCTGCTCCTCTGCGCCAGACTCTGCGGCTACCGCGACAACGACCATCACATCCTCGGCAGCCTCGTCGAGTACATCCACACCGCCACGCTCCTGCACGACGACGTGGTGGACGACGCCGACCTGCGCCGCGGCCGGCAAACCGCCCGCAAGGTCTGGGGCAACCAGGTCAGCATCCTGGTGGGCGACTACCTCTACTCGAAGGCCATCTGTCACATCGTCGGCTTCCGCAATCAGGCGATCAACGAAGTCCTCTCGGAGGCCTGCCGCAAAATGGCCGAGGGGGAGGTGCTTCAGCTCTACTACAACGGCAATCCCGCGATCACCGAGCCCGAGTACCTGCGCATCGTCGAGTACAAGACGGCCGGCCTGATCGCCGCGGCCTGCCGGATCGGCGCGATCGTCGGCAATGCGTCCCCCGACAAGGAAGCAGTTCTCTTCCGGTTCGGCCAGAATCTCGGGATCGCGTTCCAGTTGGCGGACGACACGCTTGACTATGCCGCGAACGGCGACCGCTTGGGGAAGACCCTCGGTCAGGATCTCCGGCAGGGCAAGGCGACGCTCCCGCTGCTGCATCTGCTCCTGCACTGCCCGGAGCAGGACAAGCAGATGATCAAGGACCGGATGGAAACCCGCACCTTGACGGAGGCGGACCTGCTCCGGATCATCGCCTTGATGCAGGAATTCGGCTCGATCGCCTACGCGATGGAGCGCGCGCGCGAGTTCGTGGCCGCCGCCAACACAGACCTGGCCCAGTTCGAGGATTCCTCGCCCAAACGAGCCTTGTCGGTCGTCGCCGAATACATGGTCAACCGCGACCGGTAGCTGTGAAACCGGCACGAGGCGAGCGGCAAGTGGCAAGTGGACGTATGATTCCTCCCTCTAGCCCCTCGCCTCTTACCCCTCGCCTGATGACAGCCCATCCGCTGGTTAGGTTGGCGGCGGCGGCGATCGAAGCCTTTCTCTCCCACCAGCGCATCACCGAGCCGCCAGCCACCCTCTATGCCGAGTGGCCGGAGGCGCTCAGGCCGGCGGGAGTGTTCGTGTGTCTGAAACGGGAAAGCCGGCTGCGCGGCTGCATCGGGACGACCGAACCGTGTCACGACACGCTGGCGGTGGAGGTCGTCCACAACGCCATCGGAGCGGCCACCCGTGATCCCCGCTTTCCCGCGGTCCATCCCTCGGAACTCCAGGAGCTGGACATTTCCATCGACGTGCTGGGGCCGCCGGAGCCGGCGCCAGGCCCCGACGCGCTGGATCACCGGCGCTATGGGATCATTCTGCGTTCGGGCGAACGGCGGAGCGTCCTCTTGCCGGACATCGAAGGAATCAACTCCGTAGCGGAACAAATCGCGGCGGCTCGGGAGAAAGCGGGCCTCGGCCGGCATGATCCGATCGAGCTGTTGCGCTTTGAAGTCACGCGATATAAATAAGGCAAGGGGTGAGTGGCTAGCGGCTAGAGGTGTGAATAATTCTTCCGCTCGCCACTAGCCTCTCGCCCCATTAGGAGTAAGAATGGCTCATCTCATTCCGTTCAAGGGTGTCTTGTACGACCCCGCTTCCGTCGGCGATATTGCGAACGTCGTGGCGCCGCCCTACGACGTCATCGACGAGGCATTTCAGAGGGCCTTGTATGAGCGTCACCCGAACAACGTGATCCGGCTTGAGCTGGGGCTGGACCAGCCGGATGACGGCCCTTCCTCCAACCGCTACACGCGCGCGGCGGACGACCTCCGCCGCTGGCTCAAGCAGGGCGCCCTGCGGCGCGATGCCGCCCCGGCTATCTATCCTTATGCTATCGAGTACCAGCCTCCTTCCTGCGCGCCCGGCGCCGACCCTCTGGTGATGAAGGGGTTCCTTGCCACGGTCGAGCTGGCCGAGTTCGGCACCGGGCACATCTATCCACACGAGAACACCAGGTCCGCCGCCAAGGCGGACCGGCTCAACTTGATCGAGACCTGCCGGGCGAATTTCAGCCCGATCTTTTCGCTGTTCTCGGATCCGGACGGCGGACTGCTCGCCCTGATCGAGAAGTCGGTGGATGAGGATCGGCCGCGATTCGAGTTCCGGGATGACGCCGGCTTCCGCCACCGCCTCTGGTCGATCACGGATCGCCGGGTGTTGCACGACATCACCGCTTCGTTGCAGCCCAAGCCTCTGTTCATCGCGGACGGCCACCACCGGTACGAGACCGCCCTCACCTATCAAAAGCTGCGGCGCCAACAGGCCGGTCTCCCGCCGCGCAGCAGCCTCCAACCATTCGACAGCGTGCTGATGCTGCTGGGCAGTCTGGAGGATCCGGGCCTGACGGTCCTGCCCACCCACCGCGTGCTCATGACCCCGCTGCCCGCAATGGCCACGATCGAAGAACACCTTCGAGAGGACTTCACGATCGAGGAGTTTCCTTTCCAGACCGACACTGAGGCCGAGGCGCGTAGACAATTCATCCGCATCCTGCGGGCTCGCGGCCAAGCCAAGCACGCCTTCGGCCTCGCCTTGCAGAGTCACAAGGCTTATGTGTTGCTCACACTGCGTTCCGTCCATCGCATTGCGGGCGGCACCTCCCCCAGGGACCGTCTGGATGTGTCAATCCTGCACAACCAGGTGCTCACGCCGCTCCTTCCCTCAAAATCCGATGAGCACCCCATCCTCTATACGAAGGACGATGACGAAGCGTTGGACCTTGTTCGGCAAGGCCGCGCGCATGCAGCCTTGCTCCTGAACCCCACGAAAGTCAGTGAAGTGCGGGACGTCGCGGAGGCCGGCGAGCGGATGCCGCATAAGTCCACCTATTTCTTTCCCAAACCCTTAACTGGGTTGGTCATGAACGTATTCGAAGAATAGGCGCGAGGCACGTGGCACGAGGCGAGAGGGAAGACGGTCCACCCTCTAGCCACTCGCCCCTCGCCTCTAGCCTGCCTGAGCGAGCGCGAAGGCTATGAAACCCAGCATTCTGATCGTTGAAGATGAGCCGGATATTGCCACGGTCCTCCGGGACCGGCTGGAGTCGATCGGCTACGAGACGGTCGCCGCCGGCAACGGGCTCCAGGCGCTTGAGACCATCGAGCGGGAGACCCCCAGCCTGATGTTGCTGGACATCGAGCTGCCCAAGCTTTCAGGCCTGGAGGTATTGAAACGGCTCGCACAGGGGCGGCAGAGCGGACGCGAGGGGTTCGACCTGCCCGTCATCGTCATGACCGCTCACGGGACGATCGCCAGGGCGGTGGAGGCCATGAAGGAAGGCGCCTACGACTTCCTCACCAAGCCCGTGGAGATGGACCACCTGGCCATCGTCATCCGGAAAGCTCTGGAGCGGGAATCCCTCAAACGGCAGGTGGCCTACCTCCGCACGGAAGTCGAAACCAAATACGCGAACATCGTCGGCGCCAGTTCCCAGATGCAGACCATGATCGGACTCGCGCGGCGGACGGCTGAGTCGGACGTGAACGTCCTCTTGCTGGGCGAGAGCGGGACCGGCAAGGAACTCTTCGCCCGGTCCATCCACCAGTGGAGTCCACGCCGGACGGCCCCGTTCGTCGTGATCAACTGCGTGGCCCTGTCCGACACCTTGCTCGAAAACGAGCTCTTCGGGCACGAGAAGGGGGCCTTCACCGGCGCCGACCGGCAACAGAAGGGCAAGATCGACATGGCGGACGGCGGGACGGTCTTCCTGGATGAGATCGGGGACATGCCGCTGACCCTCCAGGCCAAGTTACTGCGTGTGCTGCAAGACCACGAGTTTCACCGGGTGGGCGGGACCAGGCTGGTCCGGGTCGACATTCGGGTCATCGCCGCCACCAACAAGGACCTCAAAGAAGCTATCAAGGCCGGCCGGTTCCGTGAAGACCTGTTCTTTCGCCTCAACGTCGTGACCTTGACCCTGCCGCCGCTCCGGGAGCGGCCCGAAGACATCCTGCAACTGGCGAGGAGACCCAATACCAGAACCTGCCCTACCATGAATCGATGGACGAACACAGCCGCCACATCATTCTCCGCGCGCTGCGCCGCGCGCGTGGCAGCCAGACCAAGGCAGCCGAGTACCTGAAACTCCAGCGAACCTATCTGGCCCGCCTCATCAAGCAGAGGAACATCCTTCCAGAAAAAGACGACCAGGAAAGCTGACGCCTTTCCCTCGTAATGGTTCGCAGGACCGACCAGCACTCTGTTCTCTAACAGGCTGTTGGAAGTATTCAACCCCGCTTGCTCAATAAAGTGATCAGAGATCGCCGCACGGTGCCATCATACCCTCCAGGATGCTCAAAAAGGCCGCCCGACAAGGCCGCAGCAAGCGAAGGCTCGACGCGTACTTTTTGCGGTACGTTGAGGGCCTGAGCGATGCGAGAACGCAGTCGGAGGCCTTTTTCAGCATCCTGTTAGCGCGAGTGCGTATAGATCAGCCCCATAAGCTCGTCGTACATCGCCTCGGCCTCTTCCGGCGAGCCCTTGCCGATAGCCGCCGTGGCGCAGTGGCGCAGATGGTTGCGCATGAGGGCACGACCGACTGCGCGCAAGGCTTCCTGCACCGACGAGATCTGGACCATGATGTCCGCGCAGTACCGGTCCTCCTCCACCATCTTCTGCAGACCCCGGATTTGACCCTCGATCCGCCGGAGGCGCTTGAGGTTGGATGACTTGATCTCCGGGTCCACCGCCACAGCCTTGCGAGCCTGTCCCTG
Source organism: Nitrospira sp. (assembly GCA_016873395.1). Classification (GTDB taxonomy): domain Bacteria; phylum Nitrospirota; class Nitrospiria; order Nitrospirales; family Nitrospiraceae; genus VGXG01. The sequence continues at coordinate 15,621 of VGXG01000022.1, forward strand.
GGTGTCGCAGCCGCAGGCGCCGACCTCTGTTTGTTTTTTTGTCGCCATTGCTTTTCCCCTCTTTCTGATGCAATCAATCCAAACAGCCGCGCTTCTCAGTCCCGGACTACAGTTTCAGGTTGCGGAGACGCAACGCGTTGCCGATGACGGACACCGAACTAAAGGTCATGGCTGCGCTCGCGATCATGGGACTCAGCAGCACCCCGAAGAACGGGTAGAGCAAGCCGGCCGCAATAGGAACCCCGAGGAGATTGTAGACAAAGGCGAAAAACAGATTCTGCCGGATGTTGCGCATTGTGCCCCGGCTTAATCGGCGCGCCCGCACGATGCCACGCAGGTCTCCCTTGACCAAGGTCACCCCGGCGCTCTCCATCGCCACGTCGGCCCCGCTCCCCATCGCGATCCCGACGTGGGCCTGGGCCAGCGCCGGCGCATCGTTGATGCCGTCGCCTGCCATCGCGACCACATGGCCCTGGACCTGCAGGCGCTTGACGATCTCCGCTTTCTGCTCAGGCAGGACGTCCGCCCGCACCTCGTCGATCCCGAACCGGCGCCCCACCGCTTCGGCGGTCGTGCGATTGTCGCCGGTCACCATGACGACTCGGATGCCTTCTCGATGCAAGATCTCGATTGCTTCGCGGGCCGAGGCCTTGATCGGATCGGCCACTCCCAGCAACCCGGCAGGCTCCCCGCCGACGGCGACGAACATAGCCGTTTGCCCTTCTTGACGCAGCCGATCGGCCTGGTTCAGCAGCGGCGATACATTGACCGACAGCTCCTCCAGGAATCGCGCCGTGCCGATCGCCACCACCTGAGCGTCAACCGTACCCGTTGCCCCTTTCCCTGTCACGGAACGGAAATCCTTTGTCTTGGAAAGGGCGAGGCCTTTCTCTTTTGCCCCGGCCACAATGGCGGCTGCCAACGGATGCTCGCTGCCTTGCTCTAGGCTTGCGGCGAGACGGAGCAGCTCCGCCTCGTTGCGTCCCGGCACAGGAACGATCGCGATAAGGCGGGGTTTGCCTTCGGTCAGAGTGCCGGTCTTGTCGACGGCCAACGTGTCCACCCTTCCCAGAATCTCCAGGGCCTCGGCATCCCGCACGAGCACGCCGGCAGCGGCGCCCCGTCCGGTGCCGACCATAATCGACATCGGCGTGGCCAGCCCCAAGGCGCAGGGGCAGGCGATGATCAACACCGCCACGGCATTGAGCAGGGCGTAGGCCATCCTCGGCTCAGGCCCGTAGAGCGCCCAGACGGCAAACGTTATCCCCGCCGTGAGAATGACGAGCGGCACGAAATAGGCCGCGGCGACGTCCGCCACGCGCTGAATGGGCGCCCGGGTCCGCTGGGCTTCGCTGACCATGCGCACGATGTGGGCCAAGAGCGTGTCACCCCCGACCCGCTCGGCTTTCATCACGAAACTCCCGGTCCCGTTGACCGTGGCGCCCGCCACCTTGTCTCCCGGCGTCTTCTCGACCGGGATCGGCTCGCCGGTGAGCATCGATTCGTCGATTGAGCTCGCGCCCTCCACGACGAGGCCGTCCACGGGCACCTTCTCGCCCGGACGCACCCTCAGATGATCCCCGACCCGCACCTGCTCCAACGGTATGTCTTCTTCACGGCCGTCGGCACGGACCACGCGGGCCATGCGCGGCGCCAACCCCAGCAGGGCCTTGATCGCGCTGCTCGTCTTGCTCCGGGCCCGCAGTTCCAGCACCTGCCCCAGCAGCACTAGGGTCACGATGACCGCCGCCGGTTCGAAGTAGACTGCGATTTCCCCGCCGTGGCCACGAAACGAGTCCGGAAACAAATCCGGAACGAGCGCGGCGGCCACGCTGTACAGGTAGGCGGCGCCGGTCCCGAGGCCGATCAGGGTGAACATGTTCAGGTGGCGGTTTGCAACCGACGCCCAGGCGCGCTGAAAGAGGGGCCACCCAGCCCAGAGTACGGCCGGGGTCGCCAGCAGGAACTGCATCCAGACCAAGCCCTTGCCGGACATGATCTGTTGCAACGGCCGGCCCGGCAGCATCTCAGAGACCATCAGCGAGAGAATGGGCGCGGTCAGGATCAGGCTGATCCAGAACCGGCGGCTCATGTCCACCAACTCCGGATTGACCTCCTCCGCCGTAACCACGCGCGGCTCCAGCGCCATTCCGCAGATCGGACAGGCGCCCGGCTCCGACCGTACCACCTCCGGGTGCATGGGGCAGGTATACTCGGTGCGGGTCGTTGGCGCGGTCACGTTGGCCGGCTCCAAGACCATGCCGCACTTCGGACAGGCGCCCGGCCCACGTTGGCGTACCTCAGGATCCATCGGGCAGGTATATTCCGTCGCGTCGTCTTTTGAACCTGGGGTGGGAGCGTGGGACACGTCGTGTGATGGGTGGCCGGCGTATCGCTCCGGTGAGGCTCTGAACTTCTGTATGCAGGAGTCACTGCAAAAGTGATGGGTCCGGCCCTGGTGTTCAAGCCGTCCGGCTGCGTGGTCCGGTTCCACATCCATGCCGCAGACCGGATCTTTAAACGTCACGGTCGGCGACTGCGGTGACACATACTTTGCTGGATCAGCCTTGAACTTTTCGACGCAGTGCCTGCTGCAGAAGTGATAGGTCCGGCCGTGATAGACGTGGGCACCCGCAGCACGTTCGGGATCGACCGTCATCCCGCAAACCGGATCGACAACACCTCCGGTGGACGGCTGTTGTGGGCTGATTGGAAGCATGGGGATCTGCCGCTTATTCATGAACGCACCTTCCTTCTTCATGCTGGTCGAGTGATTGAACTGCCCTCGTGTTAAAAACCCGGGATGTCGTACCATTCATATACCCCATCCCCCTATGTCGAGCGAAAGATAATATACCCCCACCCCCTATGTCAAGTGGGGAGGGCGAAAAATTTCAATCGGGCCCGGCTCAAGCCTCCGTCGGTCCCCTCTCTAATCAGCCCTTTCCCTTTCTTTTTCGGGACTCTCATGCTAGAGATGGATGCAACGGATCGAGGTCGATTCAGCATGCTGGACATCACGATTCCCGACATCCTTCCCTACCTGCTCGCAATCCTGGGCCTCCTGCTCCTCTGGCAACTGCACAACATGCAGGTCCAGGCCGGCCACATCAAGACCGTCGATTCCTGGGATCGCTCGGGCATCCGGCTGTTCCTCCATGTGACGCCGGAGGATTCCCATGCCTGCGTGGCCTGTCGTGAGGCTAACGGCATGGCCTTCCTTCCGGCTGTCGTCGCCTCACACAAGTTCCGGCCTCTGGCCAAGACTTGCACGAACCCCGGCGGATGTCGCTGCTTGCTGGTCGGGCTCTATGGGGCGTAGGCCGAAGCTGAGTTGGTTCAGAAGGAACTGAAACAGCAGGGAGGGCGCTTACATTTGTCCAGTACCAGGCTGGCCAGCCTCGTGGAAGGGGCGCAGGCCCGGCGCGCCGGCGTGACGGCTGATCAGATCTCGCTCAGCGCCCTGGAAGCCGTGCGGGCCGAGCGCAGCAATCCGGACCAAGCCGTCGAGCACTACCGTTTCGTGATTGAGAACGCGACCAAGGAACGAGACCAAGCCTTCCTCGTCCCGGCCTACCTCCGGCTCGCCGACCTGCTGGAGCAACGGGGGCGTCTGGACGAAGCGCTCAAGTCGGTGGACCAGTTCTTCTCCAAACAGGCCGAGATACAGCCGCCCCACGCTCCGACCGACGCCCAACGCTCCCTGATGTCGCTCCACAAGACCCGCCTCATGGCCGCGCTCAAGAAAAGCGGCCACATCGCAGGATAACCCGGCCAGACCAACGGACAGACCGCCTGAACCACGCGCTCCGCGTCACCCGATCTCGGCGCGGCCGGCCTCGCTCCGCCCCGCCAGGTTGAGGCGCCCCCCCTCTGCATCCTTCTGGGCCTGCTCATAGCGCTCCGGCGTACCGATATCCGACCAATAGCCTTCCATGTCGAAGCCGAAGACCGACTCCCCTCCCGCGATCTCGCTGACATAGGCCTCGATGATCGAGGACTCCCGGCCGGCTGGAATGGTTTGGAGCAACCGGGGGTGCATGACGTGGACGCCGGCGAACATGCGCGTGCCGGTCCGCCCCTTTTCCTGCGTCCCGCGCCCATTGATGCGCAGCACCCGCTGGTGGCGGTCTACCTCCACCGCCCCCCACCGGTCCGCATCCGGATCCGCACGGAGCACCATTGTCGCCATGCCCCCCTGTTGCCGGTGAAACCCAACGAGAAGGCCCAGATCCAGCTCCAACAAGGTATCCCCATTGATCACCAAAAACGGTTGCCCCAGGAAGAAGGACTCGGCCTGTTTGATGCCCCCACCAGTTCCCAGGATTACCGGCTCACGGGAATAGGTCAGCCTCATCCCGAATCGTGAGCCGTCGCCCAATGTTTGCTCGATCAGGTGGCCGAGGTGGTGCAGGTTGACGATCACCTCGGTGATCCCGTGCCGGCGCAGCAGGAGCAGATTCCAGACGATGAGCGGGACGCCGGCGACCGGCAGGAGCGGCTTCGGGAGATGGTCGGTCAAGGGACGGAGGCGTGTCCCTAGACCGGCCGCGAGAATCATGGCTCGCATAAGACGCTCGCGCGGGCGAGGGGCACGGGGCAAGGGGCGAGAGGTTGAAGAATATGCTTGGATTCCCAACCCATAGCCTCTAGCCTCTCGCCTCTAGCCCATGACTCATTGCAGTTCCGGCACATAGGGAGTCAGCCGCTTGCGGAGCGCTGCGACTTCGGGATACCGCGCGAGGTTCCGCTTCACGTTGGCCAGCGTCCGGGGAACGAACTGGAGGTACCGATCATTGTGTTTTTCCTTCTCGATGTAGACGAACCGACCTGCCGCTTTGAGGTTCCGCTGGATGCTGGTCAAATCGAACAGGCGCATGAAGGTCAGGCGGTCGAGCGGGGCCCCGGCCTTGGCCCGGCCTTCCAGGTAGCGAATGACCAGCTCTTCGATCAGCTCCTCGTCCAACGACAGGTAGGAATCGCGCAGCAGGGAAGCCAGGTCGTACGAAGCCGGCCCCATCAGGGCATCCTGAAAGTCAAGGACCCGCAAACGGCCGCCCTGCACCATGAGGTTGCGACTGTGGTAATCCCGGTGGGTAAAGACGCGGGGCTGTCCGGCTAACAGCTCCGCGATCTGGCGCATCTCGCGCCGGATCGCCTGACGGTCCTCCTCGGGCAGCAGACGGCTGGCCCGCTTCTCGATCCCGTACTCGATGAAATGGTCGAACTCCCACATCAGGAGCGGCTCGTCGAAGGCGCGGCCGAACGCGATGCAGCCGGGATCGGCGGGAAACGTCGCCCGCAAGTGCAGCCGGACCAAATCATCGATGGCCTGGCGATAGAGGTCCGGGGTGTCGCGGCTCGTCGCATTGACACAGGCTTCCGCCAGCGTCACATCGCCTAAATCTTCCAGATAGAGCAGCCCGGCGGTCTTGTCGTAATAGTGGAGCGCCGGCACGGCCACGCCGGCCTTGACCAGATGGTGCAGCACGTTCACGAACGGCAGCTCCGTGATCGGCTGAACCCCGCTGACCGCCTCCTCCGATTGTTTAAACGCCTCCGGCGCAGCCAGTTGCATCAGAACCAGCGTAGGAGGCGGACCGCCGGACAGCTCCAGGCGGAAGTACCGCCGGTTCGACGCATCGCCGGCAAGAGGACTCAGCTTGGTCAACTCGACGCGAAACGGGAGCTTGGTCCGCACCGTCTCAGCGACGAGGGCATGATCCGGTGGAGCAAGCGTCGGCTGAGGAGACGAAGGATTCACCGCGGCCATACGCGCGCATTATACCCAGGCCCCGGCAGCTTGTCACTTGAAGGAGAAACCGGTATCCTTGCCCTAAACTCTTTCTGGAGCCCTCCGTCTGTCAGTGATCGGGTCATAGAGCAGTGAGTCTGGATGCACCTCTCGATGAACGTACAGGATGAGTGAAGAGCTGGAGGTCCTCAAAACGGTGACCGGGCGGCTGACCAGGGCCGGCATTCCCTACATGGTCACCGGCTCCGTAGCCTTGAATTACTACGCGACGCCGCGCATGACGCGTGATATTGACATCGTCGTGGAGGTGGCCGAGGGAGAGGCTGATCGCATTGTCGAAACGTTTCAGGACGAATTCTACGTGGATAGGGAAACGGTCGTGAACGCGATCAGAGCAAAGTCCGTCTTCAATCTGATCCACCGGCCGTTCGTCATGAAGGTGGACTTGGTGGTCCGAAAAGACTCCGAATACCGCCGTGGAGAATTCGCACGACGAAGGCTGGTGACCGTGGAGGGGTGGGAGTTCTTCATCGTGGCGCCCGAAGATTTGATTCTGTCGAAGCTGGAATGGACGAAAGACTCGCGCTCGGAAATTCAATTGGCTGACGCGCGAAGTCTCCTTCGAGCAGTCGAGGGGTTGGATCGGAACTATCTCCAGCGATGGGCCAGCCGATTGAACGTCGAATCCTTGTATCGAGAGGCCAGCGCATGAACGACACCTCGCCCGAGCTTGAGGCGAAGTATCGCGCGATGCTGCTCGAACGTTCCGGGGAAGAGCGGCTGAAGATGAGCTGCTCCATGCATGCGACAGCCAAAGCCTTGGTCCGCGCCTCCGTGCTGCATGAGGCTCCGCACTCGTCGCCAGCGGCTCTTCGGCAGGCGCTCTTCCTCCGTTTCTATGGCCATGAGTTTGACCCTGCCATGCGAGAAAAAATTCTTTGTGCGCTGGCGAGATACCCAGACCATGAGCGCCCTTCCTTCGGGAGGGGCGAGGATTGAAACGTGCTCGCGCAGGGCGAGGTGTCCGTGTTGAAACCCTGTCCCCCCTGTGACATACTCGGACCAGCTCGAAGCCACACGCTCCTATGAAAACCGTCCAACTTTGCTTCCTCTGGCACATGCACCAGCCCTATTACACCGATCCGGTGGCCGGCACCACTTCCATGCCCTGGGTCCGGCTGCACGCGACCAAAGCCTATTTCGACATGGCCCATCTGATCGAGCAGTTTCCAGACGTCCGGGCCACGTTCAACTTCACGCCCTCTCTCCTCGCCCAGCTCCAGGAGCTGGCGACCGGTTCCGTGCAGGATCTCTTTTTGGACCATGCCCAGCGCCCGGCGGCCGACCTCAGCGAGGCCGAGCGCGCCTTCCTCGTCCGCCATTTCTTTGCGGCCAACTGGGCCACCATGGTGCGGCCTTTCCCGCGCTACCATGAGCTGCTGGTCAAACGAGGCGCCGATATCCGAGGCCAGAATTTGACTCGTCTGGCCCGGCAGTTCTCAACGCAGGACCTGCTGGACCTGCAGGTCTGGCACAATCTGGCCTGGTTCGGCTACGGCGCCGTCGCCCGCCATCCCAAGCTGGCCTCGCTGCGCCGCAAGGATCGGGGCTTCACTGAGGAAGAGAAACAGGAACTGCTGGCGTTGCAACGGCATACCGTCGGAGCGATCATCCCCTTCTACCGAAAACTGGCCGAGGCGGGGCACATCGAGCTCACCACCAGCCCCTTCTACCATCCGATCCTCCCCTTGCTGATCGACACGGACTTTGCCAGACGGGCCAGGCCGGAGACGCCCTTGCCGAGCCGGTTCCACGCCCCGGCCGACGCGCAGGCACAGATTCGTAACGCCGTCGCCTTCCACCAGGACCTGTTCGGCGCATCCCCGGTGGGGTTGTGGCCATCGGAGGGATCGGTCTGTCCGGAGTTGCTGCCGATGCTCCGACAAGAGGGTCTCCGCTGGCTGGCGACGGACGAAGGGGTTTTGGCTCGCTCGATCGAGGCCGCCGGACGGAGTTGGCACCGCGACGCCGATCTCTATCGTCCCTATCGGGCCGGGCAGCCGGGGGAGGAGGTGACCGTCATCTTCCGGGACCGGGAGATCTCCGATGCCTTCGGCTTCGTCTATGCCAAGGCTGCTCCGGGCTCGGCCGTTGAGGACGTGCTGTCGCGCATCACCGACATCGCCCGCCGAGCGCCGGAGGACCGAGTGCTGGTTCCTATCATCCTGGATGGGGAAAACCCCTGGGAGCATTACTACGACGGAGGCGAGCAGTTCCTGACAGGACTCTACAGGGCCTTGACGCCGGGCTCACAGGGATCAACGGGCTCGCTCAACAGCCTGCACCTGACGGCCGACACGATCAGCCGGTCGCTGGAGATCCTGCCCCCGACCGCCAGGCTGGACCACCTGCACTCCGGCTCCTGGATCAATGCGGATTTCAAGATCTGGTTGGGACACCAGGAAGACAACCGGGGATGGGACCTGCTGCGGGACACGCGCGCGCGGTTGATCGAGGCCGCCGGGGGGCTGTCGGCGGAGCAGACCCGAGACGCCTGGGATGAGTTGTATGCTGCTGAAGGCAGCGACTGGTTCTGGTGGTATGGGGATGATTTCGAGACCGACTATAAGGCTGAGTTCGATCGGCTGTTCCGAACCCATCTGCGGAACGTCTACCTGCGGGCAGGACTGCCTGCCCCGGCCTTCCTCAACGAACCTCTGATTGGGCTCAGCGAGCCTCCTTCGGTGCAACACCCTGTCAGCCTGTTGTCGCCCACCATCGACGGGCTTGTCTCGACATTTTTTGAATGGCATGGGGCCGGCACGATCGACCCTGCCCCGCCTTTGGGAGCCATGTGGAAAGCCACCCGCCTGTTCACCTATATCGGATTCGGTTTCAACCTGGAGGGGTTGTTTCTGCGGCTCGATCCCGACGAGGAGGCCCTGGCGGCCCAGCCGGATGCTGCCTTGGACGTGCACATCCTGACCGACTCCTTTTCACACAAGCTACGGCTCACGCTGACCCCGCCAGGCCCCGATACCTTTACCCTCTTGTCAGCGCAGCCGGATCAGCCCTTCGCGGAGACAGGCTGCTACGGTTCTATCCAACGTCGCAAGGTGATCGAGCTGGCCGTGCCGTTCAAGGAGCTGCACCTCCAGGCGGGGCAGGAATTCAGGATGAGCCTCGTCGTCACACACAACGGGCTTGAAATCGAGCGGTACCCCCGGCATCATCCGATCGTTCTCACTGTGCCGGATCGTGATTTCGAAGCGAGGATGTGGAAAGTGTAGCAAAGAGCGTATGGCATATAGCTAATGGCCCGACCTAGAAACCATCTGCTATAGGCTATCAGCCATATGCTCTTGATGCTCTTCGCGTTGTCTGGAGGAAAAGATGCCTGACTTGAGACGTGACCCCGTGATGGGACGCTGGGTGATCATCTCGACCGACCGGGCCGGCCGGCCGCGGGATTTCATTCACCATGAACCGGTGCGACCGGCCTCGACCGGCCTCTGCCCCTTCTGCCCCGGCCAAGAGCGGCTGACCCCCAAGGAGACCCTCGCCTACCGGCCGCAGCCCAGCGAGCAGAACCTGCCGGGCTGGACGGTGCGGGCGGTGCCCAATAAGTTCCCCGCCTTGCAGATCGAAGGAGACCTGGGCCGTGAAGGCGTCGGCCTCTACGATCGCATGAACGGCGTCGGCGCCCACGAGGTAATCATTGAGACCCCGGACCACAAGGACACGCTGGCCGACATGCAGCCCAAGCACATCGAGGACGTGCTCTGGGCTTTTCGTGACCGGATGGTGGATCTCAGGAAAGATCTGCGCTTCCGCTACATCCTGGTCTTCAAGAACCACGGGCAGGCTGCCGGCGCCACGTTGGAGCATACCCATTCGCAGTTGATCGCGCTGCCGGTCGTCCCCACCAGCGTCATGGCCGAGATCGAAGGCTGCCGCGCCCACTTCCAGCAGAAGGAACGGTGCATCTACTGCGACATCATCCGGCAGGAGCTGGAAGACAATGCTCGGCTCGTGACCGACAATCCTGAGTTCCTCTGCGTCACTCCCTTCGCCCCGCGCTTCCCCTTCGAAATGTGGATCCTCCCGAAGCGGCACGCCGCCTATTTCGAGGAGAGTCAGAAGACTCAGTTTGACCTGTTGGCCAGGATTCTCTCGGAGGCTCTGCGGCGAATGAACCAGGTCCTCGCGCGACCGGCCTACAATTTTATTCTCCACACCTCGCCGCTTCACGAGAAAACCGGGGACTTCTATCACTGGCATATCGAGATCATCCCCAAGCTCACTCAGGTCGCGGGCTTCGAGTGGGGAACCGGCTTCTACATCAACCCGATCACGCCCGAGGAATCGGCTAAATTTCTGCGGGAAGCGGAAATCTAGGCGCGATCAGCTTGCAGCCCTCAGCGGTCAGCTTCAGAATGCTCCGGAGCTGAAAGCTGATGGCTGACGGCTGCCCCCCGCCGATCCCGATTGCAATCGGGATCGGCGGGGGCCTATCATCTCCCTATGAAAGTCCAACTCAGCCATCCGGAACGCCAGGTTGAAATCAAGGGGCCGAAGCGCGTCCGCGAGCTGCTCCGGGACCTGAACCTGGTCGCCGAAGCGCACCTGGTGATTCGCGGGGACGACCTGGTCACCGAGGATGAGCTGCTCAAGGACGATGATTCCGTCGAGGTGAGGCCGGTCATTTCCGGGGGAAGTTATCAGTGAACAGTCATCAGTTATCAGTGCTCGAACAAGGGCTCGTTACAGTTGCGATGCTTTCATACTGACAACTGATAACTGACAACCGAGAACTCCTGTTATGAATTGCAAAAAGTGCAAGATTAAGGCGGTGATCGGGCTTCCGCGCCACAACGCTGCCTTCTGCAAACCCTGCTTCAACGAGTTCGTCCATGACCAGGTGACCCGTGCGATCAAATCCGAGCACATGTTCGGCCGTCAAGACCGCATCCTGGTCGCGGTCTCCGGCGGGAAGGACAGCCTCGCCCTCTGGGACATCCTGCTCAAGCTCGACTACAGGGCCGACGCCCTCTACGTGGACCTGGGCATCCCTGGCTATTCCGCCACGTCGCGCGAGAAGGTCGAGCGGTTTGCAGAGGCGATCGCCAAGCCGCGTGACGCCACCCTGCTGATCCATCAGGTCGCGGAGGAGGAAGGAGCAGGCATCAGGGAACTGTCCCAGCAGATCAACCGGCCAACCTGCTCAACCTGCGGCACGATCAAGCGGTATCAATTCAACCGGGCCGCGGTCGCCCATGACTACGACGTGATGGCCACGGGCCACAACCTGGACGATGAGGCGGCCCGCCTGCTGGGTAACGTGTTGCACTGGCAGGAAGAGTACCTCGACAAGCAGGGGCCCAGCCTCCCCGCTTCCGTGGAAGGTTTCGCCAAGAAGGTCAAGCCCCTGTACCGGCTCGCGGAACGGGAGATCGCCGCCTATGCGGTCTTGAACAAGATTGATTACATCGTGGAAGAATGTCCGATGGCCAAGGGTTCCAAGATGCTCCTCTACAAGGAAGCCCTGAACCGGCTGGAAACGGAGTCACCCGGCACCAAGCAGGCGTTCTACTGGGGCTTCCTCGACAAACAGGCCAAGGCCCTTCATCTCCCGTTGCTTCGACCCGTTGCATCGAGAGAAGCAACGGGTTCCCCGGAGCAACGGGTCCCTGGCTCAGGGCAGGCGCAGCCTGCTTCTGCTTCGATGGCCGAGAAAGATCGGGCCGTCCTCCACCCCTGTCAGATCTGTCAGCAGCCCACCACAGCCGATATTTGCTCCTACTGCAAGATGATGGCGCGCGCGAAGACCGGCGCCACTCGCTAGACTAACAAAGAGCCAGCAACCGGCGCTTAACCATGTGCCATCTGCTATAAGCCATCGGCTCCTTGAAATAACTCAGCAGACACCGTAAGCTGCCAGTACGTAGCGACCGAGCATTGCGCCGCTGATCGAGGAGCCTCCGGATGGCCGCCACAGAGCGGGATTACTACGAGACCCTGGGCCTGTCCCGAAGTGCGTCCCAGGATGACATCAAGAAGGCCTACCGCAAGCTGGCCCGCCAATACCATCCCGACCTGCATGCTGGCTCGCGCAAAGCGGAGATGGAAAAAAAGTTTAAGGAGCTCAATGCCGCGCACGAGGTCTTGAGCGATCCGGAGATACGCAAGAAGTACGACCGCTACGGCCATCGCTGGCAGGAGGCCGAGGCCTATGAAAAGGCCCGGCAACAGGCCGGGGCCGGGCCGGGCGGCGGGATGGGACGGGGGCCAGGGTCCGCCTCGCGGGAGGGTTTTGACTTCGGCGACATCTTTGAGTCCTTCTTCGGGGGCCGGTCTCACCCAGGGAGCGAGTCAGGCGCGCGGGGGTTTGCCGTGCAAGGCGAGGACCTGGAAACCGACGTTCGGTTGACCCTACGCGAGGTGCTGACCGGCGTGTCACGCCGTCTTGAGCTCTCGCAGCCGATCCCCTGCACAGCCTGCGGCGGGACCGGGCGGCTCCGGGGCCGTCCCTGCTCCTCCTGCACGGGAACCGGCAGTCTGGCGGAGACCCGCACGATTGACGTGAAGATCCCGGCCGGCGTCCAGGACGGCACGAGGGTGCGCGTCGCCGGAAAGGGGCAACCGGGCATCAACAGCGGCAAGCCGGGCGACCTCTACCTTCAGGTCCATGTTGAATCGGATCGGGTCTTCCGCCGCCAGGGCAGCGACATACACGTGGCCTTGCCGGTCTGGCCCTGGGAAGCAGCGCTGGGGGCGGAGGTCTTGGCCCCGACCCTGACCGATCCGGTGAAGGTCAAGGTGCCGACCGGCAGCCGATCGGAGGGCAAGCTCCGGCTTAAGGGGAAGGGGCTCCCGACCGCCTCGGGCGGACACGGGGACTTGTTTTTCACCCTGCAGATCGTGATGCCCGCTTCCTTCTCGGAAGAGGACCGGAAGCTGTACGAACAGCTCGGCCGTCAGCCCCGTCCCGACCCGCGCGGCGACTTGCTGCGGGCTGCGCGCCAGGGCTAGGAGCCTGTCCGAACGATCGAAGACCGCAGCGGCTTGCATCGTGGCGGTGGGTCTGTCAAGCTGTGTCGTGTCGGCGCGGCAACACGACACGCTCAACACATCATGCTTCAGTGGAGGTAAAAGAACTATCCACGCCCATAACTTCGAGGAAGAAGCACTGAAGGGTTTTCTCGGCGCGCGTCAACTCGATAGAGCGTAACGGAGCGCGCCGTTCAACCGAAGGTTGGTATGGAGGTGCGGCCATGACCTGTAACGTCGGGAACACGGAGCGCGCGATTCGGGTTATTCTGGGTATTGTCTTGATTGCAACGGGATACCTGGCGGAGCTGCCCCAGATCGGGGCCATCGCGGCCTATCTGGTCGGCATCATCGCCCTGGTGACGGGAGCCGCTGGCTTCTGCCCTGCGTGGAAACTGTTCGGCATCAACACCTGCCCGACGGCCACGCCGCCGAAGGCTTAACCGGAAGGTATCGCACATTCACGGAAGGAGGAGACATATCGATGACGAAGAAATTGCTGATGACAGCTCTGGCGGTTGCCACCACGCTCGGAATCGGCCTGCAACCGGCGTGGGCGGACCCGGAACGGGGCTACGATAAGGATCGCGGCTATGAGAAAGGCCACAGCATGGGCTGCAGCCACTGTGGTATGGGAGGCCGCCATGCGTCCACCGGCCATCTCATCCGAGGCCTGCTGATGAGCGAGAAGGAGTTCGGGCTGACCGGCGAGCAGGTCTCCAAGCTGAAGGCCATCCAGCTCGACCTGGACAAGACCCGCATCAAGATGGAAGCCGACATCATGATCGCAGAGCGTGAAGCGCAGGCGCTGGTTGACGATGACAAGAGCGAGTTGGCATCAATTGAAGCCAAGCTGAAAGAGAGCGAAAACCTCGAAGTTTCCCTCCGCATGGCCGCCATCAAGGCCCGGCGGGATGTCATGGCCCTGCTCACTCCTGAGCAGAGCGCCCGGGTCAAGGCCGTGCATGACAAAATGACGATGCAGATGAAAGAGCGTCACGGCGGGAAGGGGGAAGGCATGGGCCACGGCATGATGAAAGGCCGGGGACCGAGCGGCCATCCCAAAGGGGAGGCCAAGAAGGGTGAGGAGAAGAAAGAACCGAAGCAGTAAACCAGGCGGGAGCCGGCGGCTCCCGCTTGATGAGAGAAGTATAGGACAAGAGGCAAAAACCCACTCCGCCCGCATGTGACCCGTCGGGAGCCTCCGGGTCGAACAATCGAAGCGGGCGGTTCAACCGAAGGTTGGTAAGGTTGGTATGGAGGTGGTGCGATGAAAGTCACCGGGAAGATGGCAGCCGGCTTGGCCGTGGCGGCCGGACTGATCCTCGCGTTGAGCGGACCGGCCTGGAGCGACGCGAAGGGCAAGAAGGAGAAGGAGAAAGACGAAGGCAAGGAAGCGGTGGAGATGTCCAAGACCGCCAAGGTCACGGTCGAGCAGGCGATCAAGACCGCCACCGAAAAGGTGGCCGGGAAGGTCATCGAAGCCGAATTGGAACGTAAGCACGACAGGGCGGTGTGGGAAGTGGAGATCGTCGGAGCCGACGACAAGGTGACGGAGGTTCATGTGGACGCGGACACAGGCGCGGTGATCGACACGGAAGAAAAAGGCGCCGAGAAGAAGGAATCCAAGGGCAAGGGGAAGAAGAAAGACTAGCCGTGAAGCCGGCGCGGGGCAATCCTTATTGGCCCGCGCCGGTCTTGTGCGCCGCACCAGAGCATGCCGCTCCAACTCTATCGGGCCAAGGTCGAAGGGATCAGAACCCTCACCCACGATGTGCGTGAAATAACCTTCCGGCTGATCGACCCGAAAGAGATCGTCTTCAAGGCGGGGCAGTTCGTATCGTTTGAGGTGCCGCATCCGAAATTCAGCAAGCCGGCGACCCGTCCCTATTCGATCGCTTCCCCGCCCAGCCGGCGGGACCGCGTCACCCTTCTGCTCAACCTGGTCCCCGGCGGCCCCGGTTCGACCTACCTCTTCAGTTTGAAGGAAGGCGATGAGACCCGGTTCAAGGGCCCGGCCGGGTCCTTTTACCTGAAAGAAGAAGGCGCGCGCGATCTCCTTCTGGTGGCGACCGGCACTGGTATCGCTCCCTTTCGCTCCATGCTCGACCACGTCTTCGAGCAGGGCTTCTCCCGTTCAGCCAGGCTCTATTGGGGCTTGCGCAGCCGGCGAGACCTCTATTACCAGGAGGAGTTCGAGGCCCTGGCCAAGCAACATCAGAATTTCAGCTTCATCACGACCCTCTCCCGCCCTGAACCAGGGGAGCCAGGCTGGACCGGCTCAACCGGCCGCGTCACCAAGCTGGTCGAGGAACGGGTCAACTCAGTGGCCAATCTGGCGGTCTATCTCTGCGGCAATAGCGGCATGATCCGCGACGTCGCGGCGCTCATCAGCAAGAAAGGCCTCTGCCCCATCCACAAGGAAAAATGGTACGACGACGCCGGAGATCCGGACTCCTTCTGATTGCCTACCCAGCAGCTAGGCCGCCCAAGATCGCAATTGACCCGTCGCCCGTCCCTGTGAGACAGTTCGTCTATAAACTTTTCCCGGACTGACGTAACAAGGAGAGACGATGACGATCACCCCCAGACACAAGAGCCACGACCTGCTGGACGGCCCCGGCCGCGCGCCGGCCCGCGCGATGCTCAAGGCCGTCGGCTTCACCGACGAAGACCTCGCGAGACCCTTGGTGGGAGTCGCCAACACCTGGATCGAGATCATGCCCTGCAACTACCACCTCCGCCGCCTCTCCGAACGGGTGAAGGCCGGCATCCGGGCTTCGGGCGGCACGCCGATCGAATACAACACGATCGCCGTGTCCGACGGGATCTCGATGGGCACAGAGGGGATGAAGGCCTCGCTCATCAGCCGGGAAGTGATCGCGGACTCGATCGAGCTGGTCGCGCGCGGCCACCTGTTCGATGCGGTGGTCGCCCTGTCCGGCTGCGACAAAACAATCCCCGGCACGGTCATGGCCTTGGCCAGGCTCAACCTGCCCTCCCTCATGCTCTACGGCGGCTCGATCATGCCCGGCACATTCCAAGGCCATGACGTGACGATCCAGGATGTGTTTGAAGCGGTGGGGAAATACTCAGCCGGCAAGATGACCGACGCGGAGCTGCACGATCTCGAGGACCATGCCTGCCCAGGTCCCGGCGCCTGCGGCGGCCAGTTCACCGCCAACACGATGGCGATCGCGTTCGAGTTCCTGGGCATCTCCCCAATGGGCATGAACGGGGTCCCGGCAATGGACGTGCACAAGGACGATGTGGCCTTCAAGTGCGGCCGACTGGTCATGGACCTGCTGAGAAACGACCTGCGACCGCGCAAGATCATCACGCGCAAATCCATCGAAAACGCGATCGCCGCTGTGGCCACGACCGGCGGCTCGACCAACGCGGTGCTGCACCTGCTGGCCGTGGCGCGGGAGGCGGGCGTGAGGCTGACCATCGACGATTTCGACAAGATCAACCGCAAGGTGCCGCTGCTGGCGGACCTCAAGCCGGGCGGCCGCTTCATGGCAGCGGACCTCTATGCGGCCGGCGGGACCACGCTCGTTGCCAAGCGGCTGTTGGACGCCGGCATTCTGCATCCCGATCAGCCGACCGTCACGGGCCGGACCATCGGCGAGGAAGCGCGCACGGCGACCGAGACGCCGGGCCAGCAGGTCCTGCGGCCCCTGTCCAACCCGATCAAGCCGACCGGCGGACAGGTCATTCTGAAAGGCAATCTGGCCCCGGAAGGCTGCGTCGTGAAGGTCGCGGGCCACTCGATGATGACATTCCGGGGTCCGGCGAAAGTGTTCGATCGGGAGGAGGACGCGTTTGCGGCGGTGAAGGCCAGGCAGATCAAGGCGGGCGACGTGGTCGTGATCCGCTACGAAGGACCGGCGGGCGGCCCCGGCATGCGCGAGATGCTGGGCGTGACGGCGGCGATCGTGGGCGAAGGGTTGGGCGACTCGGTCGCGCTGCTGACCGACGGCCGCTTCTCCGGCGCCACGCATGGGCTAATGGCCGGACACGTGGCTCCCGAAGCCATCAAGGGGGGGCCGATCGCCGCGGTCAAGAACGGCGACATGATCGTCTTTGATGTGGCCAAGCGCCGGCTGGACGTGGAGCTTTCGCAGAAAGAGATCAAGGCGCGGCTCAAAAAGGTGAAGCAGCCGGCCCCGCGCTATACGAGCGGCGTCATGGCCAAATACGCCAGACACGTGTCGTCTGCGTCAGAGGGAGCCGTGACAAGCTAGTGGAGCATGAGTGCCAATGCAGTGCGTCATCTGCAAAACTGGCGAAGTGAAGTCAGCCAAGACCCAGGCGGAAATCAAGGTCGGGAGTGACCACCTTCTCGTGCCTGTAGACGCTGAAGTCTGCGTGCAATGCGGCGAGGCCTATTACTCGACGGACACGATGCGCTATCTGGAACAGGTGAAAGACAACTTCGTCCGCAAGCTTATTGCACCTCCATTAGTCGGCCACGTGTACCAGGTTCCATAACTTCCGACGCGATTACGAGCTAGCGGAGCAGCGCAACGTGGTGAATCTCAAATACTCCTTGGTCATCGAAGCGACTGCGGACCCGAATTTCTTTGGCTTCTACTCGCCCGATCTCGAAGGCTTTACCGGAGTCGGCCATTCCATCGAAGACTGTCTCTACAAAGCCAGGTGGGGGATGGATGAGCATATGAGCCTGCTCAAGAAACAAGGCCTTCCTGTTCCCAAGCCCAACCCCAACCCGACGATCCTGATTCAGAACGAACAGCGGCTGGAGTCTGTTTCTCGCTGACAGCACAATCCTAGTGAAAGCCTCGGCTGGCGAAGAGAGAAGCCCGAGGGCATGCGGTCTCCTGTCCCTGCCCCTCTCTTTTTTAACCTCACCGGGTGATTTTTCTTCCTCAGCGCGTCGGGGTGGTGGGAAGAGCGATTTCGGGGGACCGCCGTGCTGATGTGCCGGGTACCTGTTGCTCTCCAGAATGCAACGGGTGATGAAGAACGAGCGAGGCCCGACCACGCTTGGCAGCGGACACTGTCGAGCGTGGATCGGAAGCCCACACATTCCGATGTGGGGGATGGGGGGAGCCGCAGCCGTTCTCCCGGTAGTTACAGCAGCTAGGCGGGCACCAACCGGAGCGGCTTCCACCACCCCGACGCGGTCATCCCATTCTTCAGCCGAGTGATTCTTACTGGGCGCCCGGCGCTGACATGAAGCCTTTCTTGTCAGCCGCGTCCCGCTGGCAGCTTTGCTCCGCCATCATGCGCTGGCCAGCGCTCGCATCCGCGGGGATCCGGCCCATGCAAGCCTGCAAGCTGTCTCTCATCGTACCTGAAGCAGGCCT
>VGXG01000023.1 GCA_016873395.1 Nitrospira sp.
TTCTTCTTTTTTTCTTCTGCTGCTTTTCTGGAGTAGGGTAACGGTATGAGTAGAGTGGCTGTCAATGAACCAGTGCTTCGTTGGGTGCTGGAACGTTCCGGTCAAACGCTAGCCGCCCTAGAGCGGAAGTTTCCGAAGATCCGCCAGTGGAGAACTGGCGAATCCCAGCCAACACTTCGACAACTGGAGGTTCTAGCGAAAGCCACCCTTACCCCACTAGGGTTCTTCTTCCTTCCAGCCCCGCCCGAAGAAAGGTTACCTATTCCCCATTTTCGGACCAATTGTCCCCGCCCACCTTCTTTTTTAGCTGGCGAAGGTTTTTCGGCCGAGCGGGTGGCGCCGATCAGGGCCCCCGGCCGCCCGCAACGTAAGGGGTTCCCCACGGGGGGATGGGTGGAGTGAGGACGGACGGGGTGGTCGGTGACAGGACCCGCTCTGCTTCCGTTATAGATCGTCATCTTTGAGACAGCGCCCCAGTCCCTGTTGTTCGGCAAAGAAGTAGGCATAGTGCATGGCCGCGAGATTCGCGACGCGTTCTTCCGCCTCTTCCCGACTATCCGAATAAATAATCTGGATCCCGTATCTCGCCGTGATGGCATCCAGAAAATCCATCAAGCCGTTTTTTTGATATTGGCCCAACAGCCCTCCGGACTTGCTGTGCTGGAGCTGGCCTTCGATCACCAGAAACCGATGCGGGAAGGCGAGGAGGGGTTCGAGTTCCTGTAGAAACCGCAGGCGATTGTCGGCGGGGTTCGAGAAGGCCGTCATGACCTCTTCGACTCGCTTGCGCAACAGGCAAAAGATGTCCGGTGCTTCTTCAATGACATAGCTGCCCGCCGGCAGTGGTTGCGTGGTGGTCCCGGCTATCCGGTTGAACCCCTCAAAGGTGTAGGGGAGGTGCTCCCTGCTGTCCACGAGCAGATGGCAGGCCGGCACCATGACGATGGGGTGCCCTTGCCGGGCGAGGGTCACAGGCGCCTGGGGCCCTCGAAGGCCCTGACGGGATCGTGGGGCCTGTTGGGAACGCGGCGGCGGTGTGGTGTGTGGGGCTGTGGCCGGGCGTGGGGGTGGCGTGGTTGAGGGAACGGTCTGCGTGGCGGCATCGTAGCGTGCGCGCGCGGCCGGGTCACTGAGGGTTTGATAGGCCTGGTTGATCAGTTGTGTGCGGGTTTCCGCCTTCCGGTGCAGGGCTGGGGAATGGTTGAAGCGATCCGGATGCCAGACCTGCAGTTGCTCATGCCAGGCTTTTTTGATGTCCGCGTTCGTGGCGGTTGGTCCGATCTCCAGCACCCTGTAATAGTTGATCGTCCGCTCTTCCCGCATGGAGCTCTCCTCTTCGCGTCCAGGAAGTGTAGCTGAGGAGAGGGGGGAAGCGCTAGATCGGGATCGGCCAGCTCACAGGATAAGGTGTCAGGAGCCGTTTTGAAACCTGCCGCGCGGGAAGATTGCCGGGAAGCTGACCGCTACAGTCCTGAACCCCGCCAATCACCGATACGTTGCGAGCAAACTGACAGGACACTGAACGGGGCGAAGCGTGAAGGCGACGGGCTTAGTAAGCGGCCCGTCGCCTTTCCATTTTTTATCTTGTCGGCGGCTGGAAGGGATGAACTCGGAGACGTTCGGCATGGCGGGACCGAGACGTCGAGAGCAGGGACGCGCCGGGCGCCGGACTCTTCTATTCCTCTGAGGCGACCGGGTATCAGTAGGGCAGAGATGGCAAGAAGAGATCGACGCATCATGCCGACGCCGGAGCAGTTCGCCCTTCGTCAGCCGCCGCTCTGAGAGTGATTGACACGGACTGGCTATCCCGTTAGCGTGGGGTGCCTATGTCTCGTCACGCGTGACAAGCGCCGGGCTTTTTGCTATGAACCACTCCTATGGTGACCCGGTGACCCAGCGGTATCTCTTCACGATCGGCTTCTTCGCCGTCCTCCTCCTGCTGCTCTCGCAGATCGCGCTGATGTTTCGGCCGTTCCTGCTGCCGACCGTCTGGGCGGTCATTCTGGCCCACCTGATGTTTCCGCTGCACGACCGGCTGACGGCCCTCTGCAAGGGGCGTGTGACGGTCTCGGCGGCCCTGCTGACCATCGGCATCATGCTCCTGGTGGTGGTGCCGCTCATCGCGATGGGGTTCCTGCTGGCCCATGAAGCCAAGGCTGCGCAGACGGCGGTCACTGCCTGGATTCAATCGGGCGGCGTCCAGCGGTTGCCGGAGCAGTTGGCCGGGCTGCCGCTGATGGGGGCGCAGGCGCAAGAATGGCTCGGCTGGTTCATCGTGACGCAGGGGAATCTGGACGAGTTTCTCCTGAGCAGCGCCAAGGCCCTGCGGCAGTTTCTCGTGGGTGAGCTCACCGGGGTCGTCACGAACGTGTTCCTGCTCGCCGTCAATTTTCTCGTCATGATCCTGGTGCTGTTCTTTTTGTTCAAGGACGGGGCGCGCCTGTTCGCCGGCTTCTACCGGGTGGTGCCGCTCGACGAGTCGCACAAGGCGAAGATTTTTGTCCGGCTGGATCAGACCCTGCGGGCGGTCGTCAAAGGCATCCTGGTCGCGGCGATCGCCCAGGGCTTGGCCGCGGGGCTGGCCTATGCGGTGCTCGGGGCCCCGTTCCCGATGTTCCTGACCGCGATGACGATGGTGCTCGCGCCCTTGCCGGTCGGCGGCACGGCGCTGATCTGGGGGCCGGTCGCCCTCTATCTCTGGTGGGCGGGGCCGCTGTGGAAGGCGCTGGTGATGCTGGCCTGGGGCGTGGGCATCGTGACGATGGTGGACAGCCTGCTGAAACCCTGGCTGATCGGGCAGGGCGCCCAAATTCCGGTCCTGTTCATGTTCTTCAGCATCGTGGGCGGGCTGGCCGTCTACGGCATCATCGGGTTGTTCCTCGGCCCGATCATCGTGGGACTCTTGCACACGGCCATCCTCATCTACCGCGAGGAATACGGCGGCGGGACGTCTCCGGCCGCAGGGGCCTAACTCCATATCCTATGCAGGGGGTATGCGCCTAAACAGGCGCGATGCCTGTAAGCCTGTGGTCACAGGTAGACCGTCTGGTACTCCCGCCTGGCCAGATTCTGGGTCTGCAGATCCCACTCGATTGTGAAAATCGCGGAGCGTTCCGAGGACAACGACAGAAGCCGCTGCCCGTCTTTCACCACCACCGTCTCGGCCTTGCTAAAATCGAGGGTCCGGTCAGGCCCGGTCCGATTGCACACCAGGAGCGGGAGTCCGGTCTCGTTGGTGCATCGTTCCCATTCGCCGTTCGGGCCATGGTGACCCGGCGCCCAGGCGGCAGATGACACCAGCAGTTCTGCCCCCTGGGTCTTGAAGCTTCTCGCCATTTCCTTCGACGACGCATCCGCACAGATCAGCATCCCGACGTTCTTGAACGGAGGCACGGGGACCACTGTCGCTTGTTCCCCAGGGCTCGACCATGCCTCTGAGCCGACTCGCAGCGTATTGATTTTGCGGTGCTTGCCGACGATCCTGCCATCAGGTGCGATCGCAAACACCGTATTATGCAGTTTCCTGGAATGACGATCCCGTTCGGGATGGGACAGGAACACCGTCACGCGGAGGCGGGCCACGAGCCGGCAAAACTGTGTCATCCACAGGTCCGGTTGCGGCACGATCCACTCCGTGCCGATCCGGTCGGCGAAGGTGTAGCCGGTGATGCAGAGCTCCGGCGTGATGATCCAGGTTGCGCCGAGCCCCGCGGCGGCGGTGACGGCCGTTTCGACGAGCCGGCGATTGTGCGTTAGGTCGCCGGGAAGCGGAGCGAGATGGAGCAAGGCGATGCGCAGGGTGCGCACCGGCGTGGTCTCAGCTTGTCCTGTCGATGGCAGGACGGCGGCTGCGAGACCAACCATGCTGGCCTGGAGGAATTGGCGCCGTTTGAGTGCCATCAGCTTCTCATCTCCCGGTGCATCAGCGACGTTGCGATGGCTTGTGGCGTACCGTTGAGCCGCTTGTCTCACGATCGAAGGAGCCGGTTCGCGGCGAAACCGGAACGGGTTCGCGTTGCCGTGCACATGACTCAGCCTACTTGGGCACGTCGGGTTGCTGGTCCGGCATAAAGCCGTCGCGGTTGGGCATGCGGACGGCCGGCAGCGTGCGGGCGTCCATGACGGCATTTTCTGCCACGATGCCGTTCTGGTAGAGGAGCCAGGCGACGAGGGAATAGACTTCATCGGGAGTCAGAGACTGCGGTGCCGTGAACGGCATCGCGCGACGAATGTAGTCAAAGAGCGTCGTTGCATAGGGCCAGTAGCTTCCCACCGTCTTGATCGGTCGGTCCGTCTTCAACGTGCCGTGCCCGCCGACCAGCCGGTCCATCGGTCCCTCGACGCCGGTCCGGCCGTGGCACATGGCGCACTTCTGCGCGAACACCTGCCTTCCGTTCTGAACCGTCCCGCTGCCTGGGGGGAGGCCTGCGCCGCTCGGCGAGACATCAATGTTCCAGGCACCGACCTCGGCTTCCGTGGGCGGGCGGCCCAGCTCAAGCAGCGATGGGTTGGCTTGCGGCGTCGTGCCGGCCCACGTCCAGCCTGTTCCAAGGCCGGTCGCGAGGACCACCGTCTGAACGGCGAACCGGAACGGATTAGACATGGACATTCTCCACCGTCCCATCAGGCGACACTTTCCAGCTCTGGATGGCATGATAGTGATAGACCGAGTTCACTCCCCGGGCCGCGACCAAGGCCTCTCGGCCCGGCTGCACGTAGCCGGTCTCATCGGTGCAGCGGCTTTGGAGCACCGTTTCCCGTCCGTCCCAGCGCCAGGGGAGCCGGAACGATGTCGCGCATTTCGGCAAGACCGGGTCTTGGAGGGATGCCTGCTGCCAGGTCCTGCCTGCGTCCGTGCTGACCTCGACGCGAGTCACGCGTCCTCGCCCGCTCCAGGCCAACCCGCGGATCTCCACGAATCCGCGCCGAACGCGCTGCCCGCCCGATGGATTCGTGATCACGGACTTGGCATCCATGACCAGGGTAAACTGCCGGGCGGTGCCGTCCGGCATCAGGTCGGTGTAATGGGAGGTCTCTTCCCTGGTCATGAAGGGCGCTGGTCCCAATTTCAACCGGCGCAGCCATTTGATGTTGGCGTTGCCCTCCCACCCGGGCAGCAGCAGGCGGAGCGGGTAGCCCTGCTCCGGACGCAGGGCTTCCCCGTTTTGCGCATAGCAGAGAAGGGCCTCGTCCAGGACCGGCGCGAGGGGAATGCTGCGCGTCATGGCCGCGGCGTCGCTCCCTTCCGCCAGCATCCAGGTTGCTTCAGGCTTGATTCCGGCCTCGCGCAGGACCGTCGCGAGGGCGACGCCCGTCCACTCGCTGGTGCTGAGCAGTCCATGCGTCTGCTGGACGGTGCGTCCGCCCGGCTCATGCCACTCGCCGGCGGTATTGCCTGAGCATTCGATGAACGCCAGCCGTGACACGGATGGGAAGCGCTTCAGCTCGTCCAGGGTGAAGATCATGGACCGTCCGACCAGCCCGTGGATCAGCAGGCGATGTCGAGCCGGGTCAATGAGCGGAACTCCGTTGTGGTGCCGCTCGAAGTGCAACGAAGAAGGAGTCACGATCCCGTGCAATGACTCCAACGGGGTGAGCGAATGGGAGGCCGTTGCGAGACGTATGGCCTGCTCAAACGCGGCTCGTGTTCCGTAGGGGCTGGGGGCGGTTCCCGGCACCCTCGTCGGGTCCTCAGGGACCGACGGCAGTTGTGCTTGCAGGGGGGCAAGCAGGGCTTCGGCGGCGGTGAGGCCCGCGAACGAGGCGGTTCCGGCCAGTAGGGCACGCCGGCTCAGCGCCCGGCCACGGAACTGGTCTGCACGATTTCCGGGTGGCTCCGGGGCCTCCGGCGGAGTCCCGCCTGCGGCTTCTCTGCGGGGCCTCTCCCTTGGCCTACGCTCCTTGTCCGCCATGCCTCTTCCCCTGACCGATCCGACGCGCCGGCCTCAAGTCTACACCCGCGCAGACCGATAAGTATAGCTAGGTAAGCTAGACGCGAAGTTGCGCCCTGATGCCTATGCACGAGCCGGAGCCTTCCGTGGCCACCATCCTGGTCATCGACGATGAAGCGCCCATCCGGAGAATGCTCCGGGACCTGCTGGAGGGGGCGGGTCATACGGTCACGGAAGCCGCCGATGGCAGGGCTGCCATGAAATGCTTGCGCGAGCAGCCGTCGGACTTGATCATTACCGATATGTTGATGCCGGAAGAAGACGGCGTCGAGGTGATTCGGGAAGCCCGGCGGATCGCGCCGGAAACGAAGATCATCGCCATGTCCGGCGGGGGCCTCAAAGGGAAGGCCGACTTCCTGAACATCGCGCGCTGCCTGGGGGCCCAAAGAACCATTGCAAAACCGTTTGCCCTGGACAAGTTCCTCGAAGCCGTCAAGGAAGTCTTGCAGGATAACGGACCGCCGTCTCCCGCCCAGTAACCCCGCAGGCTCCGGTTCAGACGACCTCAATGATGTCCCGCCTTCAGTCTGAGCCAGAGGCTCGACCCCGCCGGAAAGGCGGCCGGGTCGCGGCTGCATCAGGTCAAGGCCTTGCGGTCAAGACGCCAGGGACTTTGCAATGAGCGCCTGCGCTTCCTCCTGGATACGGCGAAGGTGGTCGCGGCCTCGATAGCTTTCCGCATAGACCTTGTAGACATCCTCTGTGCCGGAGGGGCGCGCGGCGAACCATCCGTGCTCGGTGACGACCTTCAGGCCTCCGATGGCGGCGCCGTTGCCCGGCGCCGTCGTCAGCACAGTCTGAATCTTGTCGCCGGCCAGGTCGGTGGCCCGCACCTGCTGCGGGGACAGCTTCGCCAACACCGATTTCTGCTCCGGTGTGGCCGGCGCGTCGATCCGTTCATAGATCGGGGCTCCAAACTCCCGGGCCAGGTCTTGATAGAGCTCCCCCGGGTCGCGGCCGGTTTGGGCCGTGATCTCCGCCGCCAGGAGCCCGAGGATGATGCCGTCCTTGTCCGTGGTCCACACGGTCCCGTCGCGGCGAAGGCACGACGCGCCGGCGCTTTCCTCTCCGCCGAACCCGAGCGACCCGTTCAAGAGTCCGTCGACGAACCATTTGAACCCGACCGGCACCTCGAACAAGCGGCGGCCCAGCTTCGCCGCCACCCGATCGATCATGCTGCTGCTCACCACGGTCTTGCCGACTGCGGCGTCCGCGCGCCAGCCGCTGCGCCGGCTGAACAGATAGGATACGACGACCGTCAAGTAGTGATTGGGATTGAGGAGCCCGGCGCTCCGCGTGACAATGCCGTGCCGATCATTGTCGGGGTCGTTGGCAAAGGCGACATGAAAGCGTTCACGGAGGGCGATCAGCCCCGCCATCGCGTGAGGCGATGAACAATCCATCCGGATCTTGCCGTCCCAGTCCAGGGGCATGAACCGGAAGGTGGGATCGACCGATGAGTTCACCACGTCGAGGTCGAGGCCGTAGTGCTCCGCAATGGGCCGCCAAAGGGCGACGCCGGACCCGCCGAGCGGATCCACTCCCAATTTGAGCCCGGCGCGGCGGATTGCCTCCATGTCGATCACAGCCGCGAGGTCGCGGATGAAGGCGTCGAGGTACTCATGCGGATGCGTCGTCGCGGACCGCAGCGCCCGCTCGTAGGGCAGGCGCGAGACCCCGTGGAGGCCGTCGGTGAGCAGCGCGTTCGCCCGGTCCTCGATCCATTTAGTCACGTGCGTGTCCGCCGGACCGCCGTGCGGCGGGTTGTATTTGAAGCCGCCGTCCTCGGGCGGATTATGGGAGGGCGTCATCACGATCCCGTCCGCCATCCCCGTCTGCCGGCCGCGGTTGTGCGTGAGAATGGCGTGAGAGATGACGGGCGTCGGCGTATAGCCGCGGTCACGGTCGATCATGACGTCGATGCCGTTGGCAGCCAGCACTTCCAGCGTGGTCGCGAAGGCCGGCTCCGAGAGGGCGTGCGTGTCCATGCCCAGAAAGAGCGGTCCGTCGATGCGGTGCTCCTTGCGGTAGGCGCAGATGGCCTGGGTGATGGCCAGGACGTGAGTTTCGTTGAACGAGTGCCTGAACGCGGAGCCCCGGTGTCCGGAGGTGCCGAAGGCGACGCGCTGCTCGCGGACGGCGGGATCGGGACGATCCGCATAGTAGGCGGTGATCAGCCGCGGGATATTGAGAAGCGTGGAAGGCCCCGGCGGTTTTCCCGCAAGCGGGCTGATTGGCATGATCGGCTCCGGGTACTGCCCCCGGCGTGGTGAGTTCGTCTTCCGGCGCGTACTATAGGCAGCTTGCCGGCCAAATACAACCAAAGAGCCGCCATGGCCTCAGAGCCCTCGATGTCTTTTCTCCCTTCATGCCTGTTGCGGGCGCCTGCTGTGGAGCCAATACAACGGAACACCGGCCAGCACCGTGGCGACGCCCCATGCCGACTCAACAGGACGTTCGACGACGGCGTAGAGGATGACCGTGGCGGCGATCGCCAGGTAGACGACCGGCACAAAGGGGTAGAGCGGCACGCGAAAGGGGCGCGTCAGGTCGGGACGTTTCCGCCGCAGGACGATGACCGCTCCGACCGCCAGCGCGCTGAACAGGGTCAGGACAAGGCCGGTGTACACCACCAACTGCTCGAACGATCCGGAGAGGATCAGGACCGTGGCCCAGCCGCTCTGGAGCAGGATCGCTCTCGAGGGCGCGCCGCCTGCTCCGCGCGCTTCCGCCAGACCGGCGGGCAGGATGCCGTCGCGCGCCATCGCGACGTAGACGCGAGGCCCGGCCCAGACCATCGCGCTGACCGCCGCGGCGATCGAGATGCAGAGCAGAATCGAGACCAGGGCCGCGCCGACGGTTCCGAACAGCGCAACGGCGGCCTTCTCTGCGACGGGGAGGAGAGGAGGCTGGGCCAGCGCCGCGACCGGGAGCGCGTAGAGGTAGACGACGTTCAGCAGCAAGTACACGACGCCGACGAAGAGCGTGCCCCTGATCATGGAACGGGGAATCGCGCGGCCCGGATCGGCGACTTCGCCGGCGATGTAGCCGGCCGCGTTCCAACCCGAATAGGCGTAGATCACGAAGATCAACGAGACGACGACGGTTCCGAGGCCCGGTGCCGTGCTTGGAGCGCGGACCGTCAGGTGCCCCCAATCGCCGCGACCAACCAGAAAGGCGCCGGCCACCAGGGCCAGGATCGCAGCCACCTTGGTCAGGGTCAGAAGGCGCTGAAGCACGCCGCCTGTTTCCACACCGGCCATGTGAGTGCCTGTGAGCACCCAGACCAGCGCGAGGGCCAGGACTGTTGCTGCGGGGCCCGGCTCGTGGCTGAACGGAAGCACCTGCAGCAGGTACGCGGCGAAGCTGACGGAACCGGCGGCGATCGCCGCGCTGAAGCCGACCACAAAAGAAGCCCACCCGCTGAGAAAGCCCCACAAAGGCCCATAGGCGTGACGGAGGTAGAGGTACTCGCCTCCCACCTGTGGAATGGCGGCGCCGAGTTCGCTGTAAGACAGGGCTCCGGTGAGGGCCAACAGGGCGCCCACCGTCCAGAGCAGCAGGATCAGCCAGGGGTCGCCGAGGTCTCGCGCCATGAACCCGGTGGTGGTGAAAATGCCGCTGCCGATGACGTTGCTGACCAGCACGCAGGCGGCGGTGAAGCCGGTGACTTTGCCGTTTACCACGCAGTCCCTCTCCCGTCAGCACGACGGAACGCGATCCTGTGCAGGGTCGAACCGGCCACGAGCCGGAGGAACCATTATTGACGGCTGTCAGGCGCGGGTCAAATGGGAGCCCGAGGGGGGACGTTTCTCCTCAGGTAAATCTAGATCCGCGGCGGGGACACCGGCCTGAAGCTCGGCCAGCTTTCTGAGTCGCGAGGAATTTCGGGCGAGGCCCGCCAACAGGAAGGCGGATGAGAGGAAAAAGAGCAACCGCCACGGCGTGAGGTTCTCCCACAAGCCCGTGACCGTCGTGATGAGGGTCCGGTCCATGGCGGCGGACACGAAGGCGACGGGGAGCGCGACCCCCATGCTTCCTCGCCAGAGCTTTTCCCAATCGTGTTCTTTCACCAGGTCCTCCCAGGCCGATGACAAACGGCGGGGACCATAGCAGAGTGAGGTGGGCCGAGTCACGAGATTTTTGGGGAGACCCGGTCGGCGCAGGGGAGCTGGTTCAGAGAGATGTGGACATGCGGCTTGGAGCCGGCTCGGAATCACTGGTCCTGGCTGGCTTCTCTGCCGAGTGTTTGGTATGCTGCTGGGGGCACCCGTTGCATTCCCGGAGCAACGGGTCCCCGGGAGGTCCTGTCCGTATGTCTGAGTGCTCGCTTGTGCGCCTGCTCGCGCTCTGTCTGGCCGTGACGATCGTCCTGCCCGGCTGCTCCTCGCCGTTGCTGCATGCGTCCTCGCAGGGGGATACGGAGCAGGTCACCAAGCTGCTGGATGACGGCATGGATGTCAACGGTGAGATGCCCATTCTCGGGACGCAGGCGCTCATGCTGGCGGCCTGGAACAACCACATGGAGACGGTCCGCCTGCTGTTGGACCGGGGCGCCGATGTGAACGCCCAAGATATCACGGGCTGGACCGCCTTACACGCGGCCGCATTCGGCGGCCACACGGAGATCTTGCAATTCCTGCTGGAACGCGGGGCTGTCAAAAAGGACTCTATCTGGAACGGCTACCGGCCTTCGCGCTGGGCGGATAAAGAGGACCACCAGATCATTCTGGAGCTGATGAAGCGGGGCGACTAGCCCGCATTATTCATGGCGGTTCGTCGCGAAATTGCGGGGCCGCCAAGCGAGGGGGGAGCTCGACTGCGCGAGGCAAGACGACGGACGTGTAGTATTTGCGGTCCGCCATAATCTGAGTCGAGATATTCTGGGCTCTCTGCGCCAGCTTGCGTTCCAAGCTCGCGGTCTCTCGTACATAGACCGCCCCTGCCTCGAGCATGGTGACGAGGGCGATGAAGGGGAGGGTGATGACGATCAGCTTGGTTCTAACCCGCCAGTTTTCAAAAGGGGTCATCGAAGGCATCGACTAATTGTACCCAATCAACGACCTTTGTACAGTGTTCTTTGTTTTCCATCGAGGGGCGGTCTCGCTATCTCTTGCCGTTCAGGACGTTCCATGTTATTGCCGCGAGCCGTGGCGCGGCGCGAGAGGGGCCTCCGCTATCGGGAAAAGCGGAACCTTAGTGGCCAGGCATGGGCACGGGATGGGGAGTCGGGGCAAGCGGCTGTTGTTCGTGAGACTCGGCGCGGGGCTCAGCACGAGAGTCAGACGGTCCGGCGCGCTCGATGAACTGAATCCGGCC
Organism: Nitrospira sp.; assembly: GCA_016873395.1. Taxonomy (GTDB): domain Bacteria; phylum Nitrospirota; class Nitrospiria; order Nitrospirales; family Nitrospiraceae; genus VGXG01. Next base: position 11,271 of record VGXG01000023.1, read on the forward strand.
GTCCACCGAGGCTTTGAGGGGCTTGGTTTGGAGCGCCGCCAGCAGCAGATCGCGGAGCGGGACCTGCCGCTCGACCCGGTCGTGGGCGGCTGTGAACATCGTATAGCCGTCCCCTCCGTCGGCCAGGAAGGCATCGGTCGCCACCGAGTAGCGTCGCTGGGCCTCCAAGGGTCGTCCGCTGACCGAGACCTCGCGCACCCGTGAGCCGGCTGGCGCGGAGAGGTCATAGCGCACGGAGAGGCCGGAGACTTGCAAGAACCGGCCGGCCATCGCGCCAGGCAAGCGGCTGGCGCTGTTTTCCAGAGCCAGGACCATCTGTTCCCCCGTGAGGGAGAAGGTCACGGTCGACGAGTCAAAGGGCAGCACGCGCAGCAAGCGTCTGACATCCACCGGCCCGGCGGGAATGCTGTCGCGGATCTGGCCGCTGTTGACCAACGCGACCTCCGTGCCGAACTCGGCGCGCAGCAAGTCCGCCAGCAGGTTGCCTAAATTCGTCTCGCTCGTCCTGATCCGGTTGTTCTCCCCCTCCAGCGCCACCAGCGAGCGCCCGATCACTTCCCCCGTCCGGCTCTCCAACTGCTTGGCATAATCTTCCAGCAGGGCATGGACGGCCGGATCAGGCGGGATGGACTCCGTCACCGGGAGATTCCTGGCCCTGGCCCGAACAACCTGGGCGCGGCCAGTCCCGGCCTGCTTGCTGATAACGAGGTCGAGCCGTCCCAGGGTTCGTCCCAGACGATGCGTCTTCACGAAGAGCGGACCGGGGTTGGCCAACTCCTCGATCGGCGCCGGTGCGGCGGCTGTCCGTAACCCGTCGAATCCTTCCGTATGGCCGCCGACAATCACGTCGATCTCCGGCACCTGTGCGAGCAGCAGGAGGTCTTCGTCTGTCTCCTGGTGTGTGATCGCCACGAGCAAGTCCACCCCCTGTGAGGTTTTCAGTTTCTGCGCCAGGCTTCGGGCGGTCTCGATGGGATCGTGAAACTCGACGATCTTCGCCACCTGCCGATTGAAAGTGTCCGGGAAGTTCTTGTGGCCCAACAAGCTGATCAGGCCGATCGAGAGGCCTCCCGTGGAGATGATCGTCGACGGTTGACACGGCAGGTCCGCCAACTGGCTCGTGAGGTTCGAACAGAGCATCGGAAACTGGGCCAACTGCTTGAGCCGTCGAGCGTGATCCAGCCCGAAGTCGAATTCATGGTTGCCGGCCGCCATCGCCTGATAGCCCATCAAGTTCATCGCTTTGATGTCCGGCTCGCCGCGGAAGAAAGAGGACAGAGGCGTACCGATCAGGAGGTCACCGGAGTCCACAAGCAGCACGGCCTCGGATTCCTTCTTGATCGAATTGATCAGCGTGGCCCGTCCCGCCATCCCGGCGACCCTGGGCTCCCCCCGCCGCTCGATCGGCAAGGCTTGGCCGTGGTGCTCGCTGGTATGGAGGATGGTCAGGGTCTGTTGGGCTGGGGTCGCCTCGGAATGGGAAAGTCCTGCAAGCCAGGCAATGGCGGCCAGCGCGATCACCAAGACCAGCCGCTGTCGCCCTGTCAGGATCATGTCTTTTCGCTCCTGCCGGTGGCGATTGCGTTCAGAAACGGGGGTACTGTATGCTAATCTCCCGTTGGGGCAAGTGCAAGGCAGCTCATGATCAGTGGTGAGACGCTCACAGACTATATCCGAAGGGCCATGCCGGACGCCTCGGTGGCGGTCACAGACCGGACCGGCACGATGGATCACCTTATGGTCCGGGTGGTCTCTGATGCCTTCAAGGGGAAGAATCTCTTGGATCGGCACCGGATGGTCTACCAGGCCTTGGATGAGCCGATGAAAGACGGCCGCATCCACGCGCTGGAGATCAAGGCGGAGACGTCGGATGGAAGATAACGTTGGCGAGGGGCCAGGGGCGAGCGGCTAGAGGTTAGGAAAAACTCATGAGCAATCCCGTTACCACTCGCCCCTTGCCGCTTGCCACTCGCCAATTTTCATAGAGGAGGTCAAATCGATGGCTGATCCGATAGAAGAGGAAATCCAGCAAGAGATCAAGGCCCATAAAATTCTGATCTACGGCAAGGGCACCAAGCAAATGCCCATGTGCGGGTTCACCAGGGAAACAATGCAGTTCTTCGACAAGTACGGCTATCCCTATGAGCTCGTCGACGTGCTCCCGAACCCGGCCAAGCGGGAAGCCCTGAGCAAGATGACGAACTGGCCGACGCTTCCCAAGGTCTTCATCAACGGGCAGTTCTACGGGGATACCGACATCCTGGACCCGATGGAAAAAAAAGGCGAGATCGAGCCGCTGCTCAAAAAAGCCTTTGGCCAGTCATAAGCTGGCCAAAGGCTTTTTAGTTTTCAGTTTTGAGTTCTCGGTTATGAGTTGAACTGAAAACTGAGAACTTAAAGCTCAAAACTTCCCATTCAAATTCCCCATCCGCCTGAGACGTGGATGTTCGTGCCGTTCACGTACCGGGCCTCATCGGAGAGCAGAAACCGCACGGCGGCGACTGTATCGGACACCTCGCCGATGTAGCCGGCCGGCACCTTCTTAGCCATCCCAGCCAGTTCCCCCGGCGGCGCGCTGCCGGAATCAATGAATCCGGGTGAGACGGCGTTGACGGTGATCCCATGCGGCGCCAGGAGCTTGGCTAGGGTCCTGGTCAGGATCAGCAGGCCAGACTTGGCGATGTAATGGGCCGTGACCTCCGGCTGCGCCACCATCTGGTCTGCGTTGGCCATGCTGAAGGTGATGATGCGGCCATACTTGCGGGCTTTCATGCCGGGGACCGCTGCCAGGGCCAGGAAGAAGGCCGGGTGCAAATTGTTGGCGAACATCTCGGCCCAACCCTCGGGGGTTTCCTCCAGTAAATTCACTCGATGGTAGGGGCCGGCGCAGTTGATCAAAGCGTCCAGCCTCCCCCAGGTCCGTTCCACCTCCTGGACGAGCTGACGAGCCGCGGCCGGATCGGAAACATCGCCTCGCAGCGCCAGAGATTTACCGCCTCGCTCGACGATGGCCTGGGCCGTCTCCGCCGCCTCCTTCTCGCTGGTCCGATAGGCGATGGCGACGGACCAATGTCCGGCTGCCAGGTCCAACGCGATCGCCCGCCCAATCCCGCGCGCCCCTCCGGTAATCAGCGCGACTCGGTCACTCATGAGAATTGGTCCATTTGGTGATTTGGTGATGTACGATTTGCAGGGTACTCATTTTGCTGAATTCCTCCTTGTGGAATCAATCACCGAATTTTCAAATCGCCAAATTGCCGAATTCTTTGCGGTGCCGGCCGACCAGCATCTGGATCACTCCGGCGGTCCTTGCCGACAGGCTAGAGGTGAGGGGTGAGGGGCGAGAACGCGACGCGGCGACGCGGAGAAGGGGCGATCGCTGTGTCCCCGCGTCTCCGTGTCTCCCCGTCGCCTCGATCCCAGCTTCTTCAGCCAGCGCCAGAAGGTCATCCACCGTATCAAGATCGCGGCAGACCGGCAGCAGCGCCGTCTTCAATCCCAATGCCTCAGCTTTCTTCCTGGTCAGAGAGCAGACTTGATCGGTGGACCAGGGAATGTCCGTGAAGAGAGCCGGCGCAGGTTTTTTCAGCCCGATCAGGTAATAGCCTCCGTCCAGCGAGGGGCCGAGCACCAGGTCGTGGGCTGACAGGAGACCGAGGGCCTGACCATAGGACGAGGCCGAGAGGGTCGGCACATCGGTGCCGACCAGCACAACCCGCTGATAGCCCAGCGCAAAGACCTCCTGGAACGCCTGGTCCATGCGCCGGCCGAGGTCTTCGCCCACCTGGTCGATGAGCCGCACCCCCTGCCGTTCTTCGAGGATCTTGAAAAAGACATGTGCGCGCGAAGGAGCGCAGGCCAGAAACCGATCTACCTGTCGCGTCACGGCGCGGCTCCGCTCGACCGCATCCAGCACCAGGCTGCCTTGCAACGTGGCAGCCTCGTCCGGGGTCAGGGGAGGGCAGAGGCGTGTCTTGACCTGGCCGGGTATCGGCGCCTTGCCGAAAATGATCAACGCGCTGTCAGCGCGTTGCTGGCTAGGGGCGAGAGGCGAGGGGCGAGGCGGAACGTTCTCTGATTTATTGCCCATAGCCTCTTGCCTCTCGCCACTCGCCTGTCAGCGCACCGTGCTGTAAAGCTGGCTCAGTTTATGCGGGCTGACGCCGATCCAGTACAAGAACCGCAGGCTCCACATGAGGACAATCGTGCGGATCGATCCACGGGTCTTCCAGCGCCGATAGGAGGTGATGACCTTCGACCGGAGGCTGACCACCCGCCCTGTCTGTTTTAACCGGCTGGTGAAGTCTATATCCTCCATGATCGGGATGGGCGAAAACCCGCCCAACTCGTCGAATGTGCGCCGCCGCACGAAGATCGCCTGATCTCCCGTGGCGATGCCGGTCCAGCGGGAGCGGAGGTTGATCAGACGGCTGATCAACCAGCCCAGTCCCATATCCCGTTCGAAGCACAGGTCGAATCGCCCCCCAACACAGGCTGGCTCCTTCATGGCTTCCTCGATCTCCCGCTTTGCATCGCGGGGCAGCAGCGTGTCGGCATGCAGGAACAAGAGAATGTCCCCCCGACTGGCAGTGGCCCCGATGTTCATCTGGGTCGCCCGCCCGGCGGGAGCTGTCAGTAACGTGACGGGTGCAGGCGACACGGGGACACAGGGACGCGGGGACGCGGGGATCGCCGCGTCCTCCTCTCGCCGCGTCTCCGCGTCGGTCTCTTCACGCGTCACGCGCGACGCGGTCACGATTTCGGCGGTGCGGTCGTTGCTGCCGCCGTCTACGACGAGGAGCTCGTCGAAGCCCAGCGCGAGCGTGTGGGCAAGCGTGCGCGGCAGGACCCGTTCCTCATTCAACGTGGGGATGATGACGCTGATAAACATTGAGCGATCAGCGTTCAGCGATCAGCGGCCAGCACCCCCTCCCCGAGACCCTCCCCCTTGAAAGGGGGAGGGGAGGGTGGGGGTGAAGCTGAAAGCTGACGGCTGAAAGCTTCATTGCCTGGTTGGGGCCGCGGTTTTGAACATGAAGAACACGACCATCGCGACGGTTCCCCAAAACACCACCTGTTTGTGCCAGAACAGCACCTCGCCGTAGTGGAAAAAGGCCAGGCCGAAGGCGATCGCGACGGTGATCACGATGTAGCGAACGGTGGGATGGACGATCGCGGCATGGGCCCAGACAGCCAGGCCGGCAAAGTACAGGAGCAGCGGGACGACGTTGATCTCGAACCCACCGCTGATCGAGAGCAATACGTTCAGGAAGCCGACGAACATCATTCCCACGCCGACCATCAGCTCGGCGGTGTGGAGCTGGCGGTCTTCCCCCGAACCCCTGTCCCCCTGGTCGCGTTCACCGGCAGGGCTTGGTGAAGCCGGGGGCGGGGGAACGAATTGATTCGGGTCCTTGGGTGGCATACTCATGCTTTAAAGTGCTTGCTCAGGGTGAGCCCCTGACGTTGATAGGATGAGCCCAGAGTCGATCCATATACGTGGATGGGAGGCTCGATCATTTTCTCGTAGACCACCTTGAAAAAGGTTTGGCCGTCGTAGATCAGGAAGGGGACATCATGAGGCCGCACCTCCAGCACCACCTGGGTGCCCTTGATCTCACCGTGCCCATGGCCGAATCCCGGATCGAAGAAGCCGGCATAATGGGTGCGGAGCTCCCCGCAGGCCGCTTCATAGGCCACCATCTCGGCTGCGTACTCAGGCGGCACGCTGATCCGCTCCTTGGAGGCCAGGATGTAGAATTCCTCAGGTTCGAGCAGCAGGCTGTCGTGACGGTGCCGCCGGAGCGGCTCCCAGAAATCCATCGCCGCGTAGTAGCCCACCTTGGACAGGTCGATGACGTGGCTGTTCTTCTTCGCCCGATACCCGATGATTGAATCGTGCCGCTTGTCGGAACCCCGCAGGTCTATCCTCAGGAAGAGGCCCTGACCGGTCCGCAACTCGCGCAACGGCACCGGGTGCCCGTCTCCCTCATCAGGCTCACTGTGGTGGAGAAGCGGCGTGGCTTTGTGCAGGCTTCGGACTCCGGAATCGGACAGGGTCGCCGGCCCGCGCACGAGCCGGAGCTGATTGAGCGAGAGGCCGGTCCTGACCTTGATGGCGAAGGAGCGGGGCACAATTTCCAGGTACAGGGGGCCGTGGTAGCCGGCCCGGATCTCGTCGAAGCCGGTGTTGAGGTCCGTGATGACGCGGGTGAAGACGTCCAACCGGCCGGTCGTGCTCTTGGGATTGGTCCTGGCTCGCAGCGTCGGTGTGAGGTGCAGGCTCTCCAGCAACGGCACGAGGTAGACGTGGCCTTTTTCCAGGATGGCGCCTCCGCTGAGGTCCATCTCGTACATCACGAGGTCGGATTGGTAGAAGTCCAGGACGTCTTGTCCGGCGGACCCATGTAGGGTCAGGCGGCTCTTGATCTCCGAGCGTTCCGGCAGGAAGCTGCTCAGCAGGCGGTAGGCTTTCCTTCCCAGACGCAGGTCGAGGCTGGCCGGCTGGATCTGACGGTCCTCGATCGGCACGTCCGCCAGAATGACCCGGTCAGCAATGAGCTGCTTCAGTCGTTGGTAGGGCAGGATGCCGTTCCTTCGAGGAGCCTCAGGACTGGTCCTTCGAGGGGATTCAGGACTGGACTGGCGAGAACGCTTCACAGGTCGTGCAGGCCTCCCTTGTCGCCGTTCCCACAGCCGGCCATGCCTAAGCGAGCACCGTTCAAATGGTGAGACCCGACCATCGGTAGCTCCCGTTTCCGCCCCTCACCCCAGCCCTCTCCCGGGGACCCGTTGCTCCGTCCGTTGCAACGGGTGATGGGAGAGGGGAGGGAGAGGGGGGGCTGGGGATAGTGGAAGACCTTGTTCTCGTAATTTTTGAGCAGGGCTCCGTCCTCGTCCAGATGTACCAGATAATCGGGCGGCAGGATCGGGATCTTTCCGCCTCCGCCCGGCGCGTCGATCACGAAGTGGGGGACCGCCATGCCGCTGGTATGGCCTTGCAGCGCACGGACGATGTCCATCCCCGTTTCCACCGTCGTGCGGAAATGATTCGTGCCTTTGGTCAGGTCCGCCTGGTACAGGTAGTAGGGCTTCACGCGGGCCAGCAGGAGCTGATGCACGAGCCGCTTCATCACTTCCGGATCGTCGTTGACGCCCTTCAGCAGCACGGTCTGGGCGCCCAGCGGGACCCCCGCGTCCGCCAGCATTCCGCAGGCGGCCTTCACCTCTTGGGTCAGCTCGTCCGGATGGTTGAAGTGCAGGTTCATGTAGATCGGATGGTACTTCTTGACGATCTCGCACAACTTCGGCGTGATGCGCTGGGGCAGAGTCCCCGGCACGCGGGACCCGATCCGGATCAGCTCCAGATGGGGGATCGTGCGCAGCGCTTTGAAAATGCGCTCCAGCAGGTGGTCGGGCAGGAGCAGCGGGTCCCCTCCCGACAGGATCACGTCCCGCACCTCCGGATGGTCCCGCAGGTAGTCAATGGCGCGGTCCAGCTCGCCCTTTTTCAAGAAACCCGGCTTGCCCACGAGACGCTTGCGCGTGCAGAACCGGCAGTAGATCGGACACTGGTTCGTGACCATGAGCAAGGCCCGGTCGGGATAGCGGTGCACCAGATGAGGCACGGGGCTCATCGTATCTTCCTCGAGCGGGTCGTCCGGCGCTTCGAAGTCGGCCATTTCAAGCGGGTCGGGGACGACCTGTTTCCAGATGGCGTCGCCCTGTTCCTTGATCGTGGCCAGAACGGTCGGCGTGATGCGCATGGGATAATCGCCGACGACGGCCTCGATCTCCTTGGGATCGACGCCCAGATGGGCGGCCAGGTCCTTCGGCTTCACGATGCTGTCAGCGAGGATCCGTTTCCATGCCTCCACGTCTCAATCCTTTCGTTGACGGCGAGCGGCTAGAGGTTGCAAGAAGGAAACTCTTCCCCCTTGCCCCTTGCCGGGGACCCGTTGCTCTGGGGAGTGCAATGGGTGCCCCCCTCGCCGTCTTTCCCGTACTGCTCGTCCAGATACGCCAGAATATCCCGCGTTTCGGTCAGGACCTTGTCTCCGTCCTTCAGAACCGGCACGTAATACTGGCCCGACACGTCATAGACCTGGCTCCGCATCGGCCGGAAGTCCGGCACCACCACGTCTTCATAGGCCAAGCCCAGTTCCGCCAGCTTCTCCCGGACAGCCGCGCATTCCGGACACCAGTTTACATGATAGAACGTTACCGCCATAAAATACCCGTAACGAGTGACAAGTGACGAGTGACAAGAAGGTGGTGCGTCTGATTGAACCCGTCACCTGTCACGCGTCACCCGTCACTTCCTTTGAGAAGCGCGCAGGGTGTCATGATCGCATCGCGCATCCCGTGGATCAGCTTCTTGTCCAACGGACAGACCGTCGCCAGCACCCCGCCCAATTCGGCCCGCTCGCCGGTGACGAAGTAGTAGGGCGACAGCCTCGCCCGTCCGGCCATCGGGACAATCTCGTTGGCGCCTTCGTCGTAATAGGACAGGGCGTATTGCCGTCCCTTGTGGAACTCTTGCAGGACGTACGGGATGGTCGGGAAGGAGGCCAATGCCTTGTCCAGCGCTTCGGCCCATTCCGTCTGGGACAGGTCGTGGCCGACCGACACGCCCCGGCTGCCCCAGGCGAGCTCCGAGAAGCCGGAGGGCTTGACGGCATACTGCCGATCCTTCTGGGAAGCTCCGGCCAGCTCGTGCCAGTCAGCAACCGCGCGTCCGGCTAGGCGCAGGCCGGGGATCACGGCACTCGGCGGCAAAGGGCGCGGGTCCAGGATCCAGGTGCGCGGCAGCAGGCCGGCCAGGAGGCCATAAGATTCTTCCCCCAGTTCCTTCATCCAAAACGGAGTCAGGACCGGGTGGTGGAACAGGGCGAAGGCCAACTTCTCCTCCAGCGCCGGTTTGAACGGAGGCGTGACGAACGTCCGGTCCTTCTTGGCACTGTACATGATCAGTTCGGATTTCGGGATATTCTTGAGGTCGAAGAGTTCGAAGAAGCGATAGGCCAGCGAGACGGGACGGTCGCCTACTCCGCCGCCGACCAGCAAGGCCTCCTCGGTAAAGCGGATATCGTGGGGCTCGACGCAATAGGCCTCAAGCCCCGCACTCCGCAGCCGCGCTGCCATCCACTGCATTTCAGGACGATAGTCCTTGGCCTCGTCGGACACGACGATGGCGACGCACCCATCTCGATCGCCAAGCTGGGCTCGCAGCATGGCCGCGAAGCCGCGCGCCATCCCATCCAAGCCGCCGACAATTTCAAAGAGGCGAGGGGCGAGAGGCGAGGGGCGAGAGGTGGAAGCCAGAGAATCAGCCTGATTTTCCACTTGCCACTTGCCACTTGCCACTTGCCCATAGGCCTTTGCCAGCGCGCCGGTCAGCCCGATGCCGCCCGGCACGGAATCCAACTCGGTGATGACCATCCGGTACCCATGCAGGCTCTCGTCGGTGGGGATGATGTCCGGGCGGATGACCCCCGGCAGGAGATCCCGGAAGCGCTTCATGCGGCTATAGGCAATCAGGGATTCCGGCTTTCCCTGGTCGAGATAGGCGGCTATCCACGCAGGCTGCGTGCCACGGACACTGTCCAGATACAGGCGGTTCAGGGCCCGGTAGAAGGCCAGGAGATGATTGCCCAGGGAACGGAAGAAGGCCACGTCCTCGGGGGAAAGCAGGAAGGGAGCAGGGGCGATGCGCCAGCGAGTGGCGACAGGCGGTTCTTCACCTGCCGAGCGGCCCTTCTGAGAACCGTGATAGAGCCCATCCTGGACCAGGGCTTCACGAACGTGGAAGCACCGAGCTAGGTCGGTTGCGGTTCTGGTTGGGTATGCGAGATCGCGCGTGAGAGCCATTCGTCGATCGTCATGGGTCACCCGTCACCCGCCGGCGAATGACGAATGATGATCCGCCCCCAGACGGCGCTGATCGTAACATGGCCCCGTCGCCCATACAAGGGCCGCGGTCCTGGCTGAGGCGGTCCGGCCCAGCGATGAGCCGTGCAAAACACCAGGCTGGGGGGCATCTTGACTGGGGATTCCTTGCTACTCCACCCTTGGCGTCGTATCATGACTGATCTATCGATCCTATGGGCACCGAGCTTCACATGCCTCGCCCGAAGCTGCTTCCCATGGCCCCGCTGCCGCAACTGGTGCCGAGCCAGGCCTGTTTCAGTTGCGATGTCTGCTGCCGTTTTCCGGAAGCAGACAGTTTTCTGAGACCCTACTTTACCGCCGAGGAGATTCAGGGCGCAGTCTCCCACGGTCTTGATCCGGCTCATTTCTCCGAGCCGACCGGCTGCCAGGTCACTGTCGTTCCGAACCCTTCCGGCGAGGGCTACCTCTGTCCCGCCCTCGATCCCTCGACCAGCCGCTGTCGGATCTACGATAGCCGCCCGCTGGATTGCCAGCTCTATCCGCTGGCGCTGATGTGGAGCGCCGACGGCAGCGAAGTTCTTCTGGGCTGGGACAGCAAGTGTCCGTTCCTGCGCGAGAGCGCCGACGAGGGGCGAGGGGCGAGGGGCGAGGGGCTGGAATCAGGCGAGGAGCGTGAGGCGAAAGCTTCTCTTGGCCATCAGCCATCAGCGACTCGACTGAGCTCGCCGAAGTCCATCAGCCATCAGCTCCCTCCGCCTGGCATTCGCGCGTATGCGGATCAGATCGCGAGCCTGATCGAGCGGGACGAGACCATCGGGACGCTCGTTCGACACCCCCGGTTGATCGGTCCGTTCCAGGAGGATGTGGCGGTCCTCCGAACGGTACCGCGACTCACCGCGAGACTGACAGTAAGCCGTGAGGCAAGTGGTGAGAGCCCCCGCGTCTCCGCGTCTCCGTGTCCCAGCCCCTCCGAAGGGGCGACGCGGCGAAGGGGCGACGCGACGTCTCTCGCCCTTCGTCCGCTTACGCTGGACGATCGGCCGCGCTTTGAGCGTGCCCTGGCTGGTTTTCAGACGCCGCTGGCCCACTATGCTTTTGCCCCGCACGTCGTCTGGCGCGAGTGCTTCTCCTATCGCTGGGCCGAGGTAGCGGGGTGTTTCTGCCTGTTCGCCGAGTATGCGGATGGGGTCTTCATGCCGCTCCCGCCCCTCCGGTTGGAGACGGGCGAGAGGCGAGAGGCGAGGGGCGAGAGGGAAGAATCCGGCCGCTTGCCACTTGCCGCTTGCCCCTCGCCGTCAGTGCTGGCAGCGTGTTTCGCATTGATGCGGGAACGGAACAAAGGCACCGCTGTCAGCCGGATCGAAAACATCCCGGAAGAGTTCAAGCCCGCCTTTGAATCGCTCGGCTATCGCCTCGTGCCCAAGGACCCGGACTACCTCTACCGGGCCTCGGATCTGGCCGGGCTTGTCGGCGACCGTTACAAGTCCCAGCGCGCCGCCTGCAACCGGTTCGTTCGTGTTTATGCGACGGCGAAGCTGGAAGCCTATCAAGAAGCCGACTCTGACGAGTGTCTAGCCCTGTTCCGTAATTGGGCCGCGCAGAAACAGCAGGAGCCGTGCGATGAGCTGGCGTCCTACATGCTGAGCGACGCCGAATCGGCCCATCGCGAAGCCTTGGTCCATCACCATGAACTGGGGCTGGTGGGAAGGGTGGTCAGGGTCGGCGCGGCGATCCGGGGCTACACTTTTGGGTGCCGCCGTTCTGTCTCTGTGTTCTGCGTCCTGTTCGAAGTGGCGGACCGGACAATCCCCGGCCTCGCCCAGTTCATGTTCAAGGAATTCTGCCGGGAGGCGGCAGGGGAAGGGTACGAATTCGTCAACACGATGGATGATTCGGGGCTTCCCAGCCTGGCTCGATCCAAGCGGGCCTATCATCCGGTACAATTGGTGACAAGTTTTATCGCCACCGAGTTCTGATCGGCAGAGAGGTCGGTTCCCGATGAAGCCAACCGATCCCACAGGTCCTCAGATAGTCCCCCCCCGCCGGCTTCCCTACCTCCGGCTCCAGGACCTTATCGTCGTCATGACCCTTGTCGCGGTGGTGATCGGGGGAATCACGCTGCATTACGTCCGGGAACGGCTGGTGGCGACCACGGGTGAGAGCCTCTCCCTGGCCGCGGCGGACGTGGCCGACAAACTGGACCGGCTGCTGTTCGAGCGGTACGGTGACGTGCAGTTGATGGCGCGGGCCCTCGGCGCCAGGTTCGCTGATCGGCGCTATGTAAGCACCTACCTGTCCCGTATGCGTGAGGCCTACTTCCCCATGTACCTCTGGTTGGGGGTGACCGATCCAGAAGGCCGGGTGATCGCGGCGACGGACCCGAGGACCCTGGGGCAGGATGAGGGTCAGAGCCGATGGTTCGAGGCGCTGCGGAAGGGAGAGGAGATCCATGTCGGCGACGTGGAGCCCTATGAGACGGCCGGGGGCGTTGATGCGGTCGCCTTCTCGGCCCCGATCCGAGGACCAGGAGGAACGTTGCGGGGGGCCGTCACGACAAGGGTCGCCATTCCGGTGCTCGAAGACGTGGTGGCGCGCACCATTCGGGCGTTTGAGGCGCGCGAGAAATTTCTGGGCAAGATCGAATACCCGCGTGTTCGAGCCGTTTTTTACGACCAAAGCCAAGGGAACAGGGACAGGGTTGGGATTGGCCACGGTCTACGGGATCGTGAAACAAAGCGGCGGCTTCATCGATGTCGCCAGCCAGCCGGGTCACGGTGCGACGTTTCGGATTTACTTGCCGCAAGTTTTGGAGAGAGTCGAGGCGGCCATGCTTCCGCAAGTCGCGGCTATCCCGTCCCACGGATCGGAGACGATCTTAATGGCGGAAGATGAGTCCACGATCCGTGAACTGGTCAGCGAGGTCCTCCGGGCCCAGGGATACAGGATCATGGCGGCACGTGATGTCGCAGAGGCCATCCGGATCAGCCAGGAATGCCAGGCTCGGAACACTCCGATCCATCTTCTGCTGACGGACGTGGTGATGCCGGGGGGCAGCGGCCGGGAGTTGGCCGAACGGTTGGGAGCAGTCATGCCGGACACGAAAGTCCTCTACATGTCCGGGTACACAGATGACGCCATCCTTCAGCATGGTCTCTCGCAAGCTGAGGTCGCCTTTCTTCGCAAGCCCTTTACCCCGGACGCGTTAGCGCGGAAAATCCGCGAGGTGCTGGACAAGACGGAAGCGGGCAAGACTTGAGAGCAGGGCCCGGTGCGCTTATAATGCGCTGACGACAGACCTGGATCACACCGGAGAGCGCAAATGGGTACGTCGAACGACAGTGGACCGGCCAAAGGCAAGGAGCTGGAGATCGATCGCTATCGGCTCAGGCAGGAACCCTACTACGCCGAGGTTGACGGTGAGATCGGCCTCTTTACAATCGCGGCCCGCAACCGCATGCCGGTGATGCTCAAGGGGCCGACCGGTTGCGGGAAGACGCGCTTCGTGCAGCACATGGCCTACAAGCTGGGGCGCCCGCTCATCACGGTGGCCTGCCATGAAGACCTCACCGCCTCCGATCTGGTCGGCCGCTACCTCCTGAAAGGGGACGACACGGTCTGGGCCGACGGGCCGCTCACGCTCGGGGTCAAGCATGGGGCGATCGTCTACCTGGACGAGATCGTCGAGGCGCGGAAGGACACCACGGTCATCATTCACCCCTTGAGCGACGATCGGCGCCTCTTGCCGATCGAGAAAAAAGGGCAAGTGATCGAGGCCGTGGACGAGTTCCTGCTGGTGATCTCCTACAACCCCGGGTACCAGAGCGTGCTGAAGGACCTCAAACAGAGCACTAAACAGCGGTTCATGGCGATCGAATTCAGCTACCCCCCGCGTGAGATTGAAGCGCGGGTCATCGAGCATGAAGCGGGCGTAGACAAGGAAATAGCCCAGAAGCTCGTCAAGCTGGGGGAGAAGGTCCGCAACCTCCGGAACCACGGCCTGGAGGAGGGAGTCAGTACCAGGCTCCTGATCTACGCGGGCCAGTTGCTGCGGCAAGGGGTACCCACGGCTCGGGCCTGCGAGGCAGCCGTGGTGCGGCCGATCACGGATGACCCGGACATGCAGCGGAGCATCCAGGAATTGGTCAAGGCGATCTTTTGAGACTGGCTAGAGGCGAGAGGCGATGGGTGAGACAATCCAATCTATTGCCACTTGCCGCTAGCCTCTCGCCAAAAGTTTCCAGGGAGGTAGAGGATGAAAATCAGACAAGGTATTCGGTTGGTTGCCATTGGGTTCGTGCTGGTGGGGTTAACCGGCTGCGGGAGCCTGATGCATCCCAGAGCCGGCGAGTTCCTGGAGCAGGCCAAGGGGCCCAGCGGGATCGAGACCCAGGTCAACCTGACCAACATGATCGAAACCAGCATCAAGGCTGTGCGAGGGCAGTACAGCGAAGAGGGCTTTGACGTGCTGCACAACCAACTCTACGCCTTGAAAAAATCCGCTTGTGACGTGACCGAAGAGCAAGCCAAGACCGTGGCCTACGCGAAGGCGAGGACGCTCCGGTGGGAGACCGGGATCATCTTCCGGCGCCTCTGGAAGACCCGCGACGATCAAGCTCAACGGGATATGCATCTGGACCTGCTGGCCAGGCGCATCGGGGAGCTGCGGGAGGCGCTCCAGGCGGTCAAGGGGTAGGAGGGGCGGGTGGCCCGACTACCCTCGTGCTCGCGCACCGCGCACTTCGGAAAGTGCTCGGCGGATGCGCGCAGTAAAGGGCAGCCGGGCCACCCTTGTTGAAGAGGGCAAGAGAATTTCTCGTTTCCTTCGCGTTGTCGGCTCACAGGTTCCCCTGCCGATGCTTCCATGAGTCGGGCAATTGTCCAGAACAGTCAGGAAGGAGCGATCCTGACCATCTATGTCCAGCCGAAGGCGGCGCGCAACGAATATCTGGGCCTCCACGGAGAGGCGCTGAAGTTCCGCGTGGCCGCGCCGCCGGTCGAGGGCGCCGCGAACGACGCCCTCTGTTCCTTCCTCGCTGAACGATTCGATCTGCCGAAGACGGCGGTGACGGTCCGGTCCGGACTCCATTCCCGCCACAAACGCGTGCTGCTCAAAGGCATCCCACGCCGGCGCGTGTGCGAAGTGCTCGGGATCGGTTCGTGATGGCTGCGTCGTTGGGCCGATGACAGCCACGCGTGCCCTCCCCGCCGGCAAGCTGCCCGCCTCCCTGCTTCGCCGTTTCCTGGCCGATCTTCAGAAACAGGTTCGCCGCCGGGACCGCCGTGTCGTCGTCGGCCCAGGCATTGGGCTCGACGCAGCCGTGATCGACGCGATTGAATTAGGCGGCCGGTACCTGGTCGCCAAGGCCGACCCCATCACTTTCGTTGACGGGGAGAGCGGAGCCTATGTCCTGACGATCAACGCCAACGACCTGGCCGCGATGGGAGCCACACCCCGCTGGTTCCTGGCGACGTGGCTCCTTCCTGTCGGGGCAACGACGTCGGCGCTGGTATCCCGCCTCTTCTCGCAACTGGCCGCCTCCTGCCGGCGTTTGAACGTATCCGTGATCGGGGGTCATACGGAGATCACCGATGCGGTCACGAGGCCGGTGATTGTGGGCTGTCTCCTCGGCGATTGTCCCAAGCGGCGGCTGGTGACGGCGGCAGGTGCCCGCGTCGGCGATGCCGTTCTGCTTACGAAGGGCATTCCAATCGAGGCGGTCTCGATCCTGGCGCGGGAACGAGGAGCGGCGCTGCGCCGGCGGTATCCGGCCCGCTTCGTCGCCCGCTGCCGAAACTACTTCATCAGGCCGGGCATCAGCGTCCTGCGTGACGCGCAGGTGGCTCTGGCGGCGGGAGGCGTCCACGCGATGCATGACCCGACCGAAGGGGGGCTGAGCGCCGCGCTCTACGAGTTGGCCGAAGCTTCCAGGGTCGGGCTGCGGATCGAGGAGGCTGCGATCCGGATCCTGCCGGAAGGGACCAGGCTCTGCGCTGATTTCGGGATCGATCCGTTAGGCGCCATCGCCTCCGGCGCCCTGCTCATCTGCGCCGATCCGAAGCGCGAACCTGTCATTCTGCGGTGCTTCAAGCATGCCGGAATCGCGGCGGCCCGCATCGGGACTGTGGTGCCGGCTCAACAGGGCGTTCGGATGGTCACGGGCGGGCTACGTCCGCGTCCGGTCCCGCCATTCGCCGTGGATGAAATCGCGCGGTTCTTTACAACAGGAAACAAGCGGGGAAGTCGGCGAGCAGGCACTGTAGCCGAATCGAGAGCCGTTCCAACCTCGTAATATCCTCTTGCGTCGGCTGGGCGGGATTCAGCTTCTGCAACCAGTCACGGTCTCGTTTCAGCCTCCAGAGTGAGATTAGCGAAGTCCCTGGAATCCTCGTCTCCCACTCGGCGGCTTTCTCCACCAATGGCCGAAAGATCGTCGCCTCGTCGGTGAACTCGATCCGGGCCGGCTCGAACCGGTACGGTTCTTTGTCCTGGTCGATCAACGCAATCAAGAATTGCAGCCAGGTGACCGTGGTCGCCATCCGCTCGTAGTGCAGGGTGTCGGGCAGATCGGATGGCTGATGGTAGCGGGGCGTCCTTCCGGAAGAAAGGAGGAGAAAGGGGATCGACCGGTTCCGGAAGGCGTCATAGTCGCTGAACGATACCTGACCGATGAGCGGAATTTCTTCGACCAGGTGCATGCCGACCGGCAGCACAGTCAAGGGCGAGAGGCTAGAGGCGAGTGGCGAGGGGAAGGATGTCGTCGCCCCTTGCCCCTTGCCGCTTGCCGCTTGCCCGGCCTCCTTGAGTCGCCGGTACAGGGCCGGGCTCTTTTCAGCCCCAGCCGCAAAGATGGCGCCCCGGAGCGGCTCCCAATGAACGCCGCCCATGATGTCCATGATGATCACCGCTTGGAGGGCCGTGGCTGCGCCGATTTCAGGCGGCAGATGGTCGGTAAAGTGCTGAGAGCCCATCCTAGGCGTGCGGATGTAGGGCGGTTCCTCCGCATTGAAGGCCACGAACAGGACGTGGTGGTGCGGGAGGGGGGGCAGCAATCGGGCCACTTCGATCAGGATGGCGACCGCCGAGGCATTGTCGTCGGCGCCGAGATAGTTGCCCCCCAGATGATCGTAGTGGGCTCCGATCAGGAGATAAGGAGCAACCGCGGCCGGAGCAGACGCTGGGCGAAGGCCGATGAGGTTGTCGCCCAGTCCGTCCGGTAGTTGTTGGCCGTAGCCGCCCAAGGACGGCAATGCAACCAGCCCTGCTTCGCGGAAGCGAGCCTGGATGTAATCGGCTGCCGCCCGGTTGCCGGGGGTGCCGGGCTTGCGGCCCATCAATTCGGGGCTGGCCAGGTACTGCACGTGGGCTTGGAGGCTCTTGGCCAGATCGCTGGTCACCGGGAGGATCTTGGGGTCCACTGCTGCCATGGAGCTCACCGCCGCGTCGACGGCCAGGACAGCGCCGGCTGTGACAAGCAATGCGTGCAGGGGGATGAGGTAAGTCATCAAGTCGGAAAGTCCGTAAAGTCATCAAGTCAGAAAGTCCGAAGACTTGAAGACTTTCGGACTTGATGGACTTTCTGACTGGTCACGGGTCACGCATCACGGTTTGATCGGTCTGTGGCTGAGTCAGCGTCTGAGGAGTCGCTTTGTGTCTGAGGGCGCGACCCTTGTCCGGAGATGGGTCCGTCACAAGCCCGTAGACCTGCCGTCCTTCGTGGTCCTCGGGGAGGTATTCGGTGATGGGCATACCGTCTTCCCGCACAAAGAGCAAGCAGTGGCAGTACTTGTAGATCTGCATCTCATCGCAGGCACAAATCCAGCGGCGCAGCTTCGCCTCGGCTTGCTTGTCCTGGTAGAAGTTGCAGGGACAGAGCGGTTTGCCCAGCTCGTCCACGTGTGCGGCCAGGCCGTTCACCACCGCCTCTGTCACGGCCCTATTCGGATGAAAGGTCGTGCCGCTCTTCTCGGCAAACCCTTTCACAAACTTCCACATCCTGTCGAGGCTGTCTTGGCTTGGCTCGGCCATCAGTGTGTACGATTCGGAACAAGCGAGGGTCCAGTGTAGCCGGTTGCAGATTCATCATGCAACCGGCTGCGCGCTCCGTTGCGTTCTCACGGCCGATGAGAGCGGATGAGCGAAGGAAACTCCTCCATGGCTCGTGCATAACGATTGTGCCCATCCCACTTGATCCCGAAGTGGTCCGCTCCGTCTACAAGAACCAGCCGCTTGGGCTCTGGTGCGGCGCGAAACAGTTTTTCCGCATGCTGCGCCGGGACCACCGAATCGGCCGTTCCGTGCAGAATGAGGACGGGGCACTTGACGGCGGCGATTTTATCGAGATTGGGGAACTTGTCGAAAGGGAGGAGCGGAATCGGCACGACCACCTGAAACGCCGAGACGAACGCGCTTTCGACAATGAGGCCTGCCAACGGTTTCCGTGAAGCCAGATCAATGGCAGGCCCGCCGCCGACCGAGAAGCCATAGGCGATAATGCGATCGGGCGGAACGGCCAGCACCGTGGTCAGATAGGCATAGGCGGCGTCAATGTCGCGATAGGCATGATGCTCCGACGGCACCCCCTGGCTGGTGCCGAATCCCTCGTAGTCATAAGCCAAGACGGCAAACCCAAGGTTGTGCAGAGTCGCCAATGCTGGCTCGATGTCTCCTAAATCTTCTGAATTCCCATGACTGTATAGGATCGTGAACGAGGCTTTCGGGTTGGGCAGGTATCTGGCTGAAATGCGAAACCCGTCATGAGTCGGAAGCTTGATGATGCCGTCGGTGTCGCGATAGCTCGACGGCTGTGGCCGAAAGATCAGCACATCGGAGAAGAGCCATGCATACAGGAAGAGGATTGCATAGAGGAGAGTCGGGACAAGCACACCGAGGGAAATCAGGGTTTCTTTGACCGATAATTTCCTCGACAAGAATGATAGACGAGAGCTAGCGTGCATGGGGTTCGCTGAGAGCGGGCCAGCCATGAGCCGCCTCCGCCGTCACTTCCGAGGTGTGCCGCTAGTTTACAAGCAAGGCCGCCTCCTTTACAATCCGCGCATTCCCAGGAATGGCGGATAGAGAGCCGGGCATGGGAGTGTATGTCCCACGATCTCGAACAGAAGCTGGTTGAACGGCTGGCAGCGGGGCTGGATCGTCCCACGGCCACTGACCTCGTGGCCCGGTTGGTCGAGGCCGAGACCGTTCCGGCGGTGCTGGCTCTGCTCGATGAGCTCGAAGCGGCGTCCCCGAAGGCGCTGCGGGCAGCGATCGAGGCCTTGCCGGAGCTGAACCGGCGGGATGGATTGCAGGCGGTTATTTCCTGGCTGGACCTGGGCGTGGCACTGGCCGGGTCTTCCGGCGCGACGGCCTTGCGGTATTTCAAGGAAAGCCCGTTGATCCTGGGGCTCTTCGAAACCGCCTCGGCCCGGGAGCAAGCCTTGAAGCTTGCCTTGGAACTGGCCGACAGCGACGTGAATGTCGCGCTGGAGTTTATCAAGGCCGCCCCGGAATTGCTGGCCGTTCTTCCCTCCGAACAACTGGCTTCCTGGGTTGAGGCGGGACTCGATCTGGCTTCCATTGATCATGTTCTCGGCCTCGAATTTTTCCGTCAAGGGCCGGTGATTGCCGCAGCGGTCCCTCTGAATCAGGTGCGGGCCTGGACGGGGTTCGGCATGAAGCTGATCACCGTCAACAGCCTGGGTAAGACGGACTATCTGGGCACGGTGGAATTTTTCCGGACCAGCCCCGCGATCTTTGGCGATATCGAAGGAGCGTCGGTCAGGACAACTGTGATCGAGCTTGGCTCCACGCTGGCCGACCGTGATCCAAAGACCGCCATCGTATTTTTGGCCGAGTCGCCGACGCTCTTAAGAGCCCTGCCATCCGAGGGCTGGCGGCTCAAAGTGCTCCGGTACGGCCTGCTGGTCGCCGAGCGGGACACGGAGACGGCGCTGGCCTATCTGCGTCGGTGTCCGGAGGTCCTGGCCTTGGTGGGCCAAAGCACCCCCACCCCTCCCTCCCTCTCGGGACCCGTTGCTCCTCGGGGGACCCGTTGCTCCACGGAATGCAACGGGTCAACAACGGGTCAGGGGGAGGGTGAGGGAGAGGGAGACAAGTTCGAAGACTGGTTCAAAGGCGGGATGGAGGTGCTGGCCTACAGCCCGGAGGGAGCGCGGGCCTATTTCGCGCTGGAAACGCACAAGGCGCTGGTCTCGCTGGAGCAGGCGATGAGCGGGGTGCCGCTTCGACAGATCGCCCGGTCGCTGAAGCTCTTCGCGCAAGGGCTCTGTGGAACGGACGTGGCCATCCGGGCCATCGTGGACCTGTCGGCACCCGATCAGCCGAAGCCGGGTCAGGCAGAGCCTCTCAAGAAGCCGGCTCGGGCGACAGTCAGCGCCGATGGGCGGACGATCGCGCTCCCGGCTCTCTTGCGGCACTATGCCACCAGAGAAGAGAACATCCGGCTCTATCGGGTGATGACGGCGCATGAGGCGGGGCATCTGGAATTCGGCACCTACAGTCTGTCGCTGGAACGGCTGGCTGATTTGACGGAGACGGTCCGGCTTCGCTATGGCCCCTCACCCCACCCCTCTCCCCTCAGGGGAGAGGGTAAGGGAGAGGGGCGACTGCCAGAGCGGACAATCGAAGTCCGGACGCTGGAAGATTTGTTTCGTCTTTATCCCCAGTCAGGACTGATCCGCGACCTCTGGACGGTGCTGGAAGACGCCAGGGTGGAGTATCGACTGCAGGAAGAATATCCGGGCCTCAAGCAGGACCTGGCGCGGCTGGCGCGGGAAGCGGTGACGACGAGGTCCCTGTTGCAGGGGTTGTCGGTCCGCGAGCTGGTGGTGGATGCCCTGTTGCTCCTCTCCACGGCGGAGCCGGGCACCGTCCGGATTCCGGACTCGATCCGCGATCTCGTGGATCGTGCCTGGGCTCTGTCCCAGACCGTTCTGACGCCGAGCGCCACGGCCGAAGAGGTCGTCAGGGTCGCGGACCGCATCTACCTATTGCTGGAAGTGGCGCTCGCCTCAGCCACGCGTGAGGAAGGGGACGAGGGGGAACCGGCTTCCGACGTGGAGCAGGGGGCCGGACCCAAGGCCTCTGAGGAGACTTCGGGAAAGTACCGGCCAGTCACCAACTGGGCCTATCGTGGGGCGATGGAGGCGGACCAAGTGCGAGACCGTCGCGGGGGAAGCTCCGATCGCGAACAGAGCGGCACAGGGCAGGATAACGCCCAGTCTGCGGCGCCCGAGGAGCAGTCGGCCGGCTTTGGGGGGAGCGGCGATCCGTCGAACTGCGACAAGCTGCGAGGCCAGCAGTCCGGGGAAGCCCTGGCACCGGGCGGGCGTCCCGGCTCCGTCGTGGAACAATGGCTGGCGGTCAGCGATCCGCCCCTCACCCCTCATCCCTCACCTCTTATCTCCCAAGAACGGGCCTTTCTCTACGATGAGTGGGATGGAGTGATCCGGGACTACCGCTCCGGCTGGTGTCGAGTCATCGAGCGGGTGGCGCCGGAAGGCTCCATCGATTTCGCTGAAGCCACTTTGGCGGCTCATGGGCCGGCGGTCAGGCTGCTCCGCCGGTATTTTGAAAGCCTGCGCCCGCCCGGCCTCCGGCTGGTCCGCGGACAGATGGATGGGGAGGAGATCGACCTGGACGCAGCGATCGGGCGCAAGGTGGACCTGGCCGCCAGGGCGGAAGCCTCCGACCGGATCTTTGTGCGGCGGGAGAAGCGTGAGCGGGAGGTCGCGGCTGTCATTCTCGTGGATTTGAGTGGCTCAACCAGCCGCCAGATCGATGCGCAGGGGCAGGACCCAAGGGAGAGCCTGCGTCGGGTGATTGAGGTCGAGAAAGAAGGGCTCATCCTCTTAGGCGAAGCGCTGGCGGCCATCGGCGACCAGTTTGCCGTGTATGGCTACTCAGGCCAGGGCCGACAGCAGGTGGACTTTCTCGTGCTGAAGGATTTCGACGA